>JAZUNX010000066.1:0-15337 GCA_045604385.1 Acutalibacteraceae bacterium | reverse complement strand
GCCCTCTTTGCAAAGCTGATATACTCTTTTTGCAGTGCCGTCCATAACATCAAGAGAGATGAAATATCCACCCTTTGGCTTTGTCCAGGAAGCAATCTTGTAGCTGCCAAGCTGATTTTCAAATTCGTTGATGACTGCTTTGAATTTGGGAGCAAGAATGTTTTTATGGAGCTTCATATGACTTTTGATGCCCTTTACATCCTTATAGTATTTCACGTGTCTGAACTGATTAAGCTTATCGTAACCGATGGTCTGAATGCTCATTCGGTCAATAATCATCTTAATGTTTCTGTCTGAAGCAGCCAAAACTGCCACACCCGAACCGGGGAAGGAAATTTTTGAGGTCGAAGTAAATTCGATAACCATATCCTCATGACCGTATTTTTTAAGAGCATCAAAAATGTTATCAAGCTTTTCGGTTTCATCCGTAAGGTCGTGGATGATATAAGCGTTATCCCAGATAATTCTGAAGTCTTTTGCCGCAGGTGTCATAGCTGCTATTCTGTCTACGGTTTCGCTTGTGTAGGTAACACCGGTGGGGTTTGAGTATTTAGGAACACAGAACATACCCTTGACCTTTTCGTCCTTGATAAGCTCTTCAACAGCATCCATATCAGGTCCTGTGTCCGTCATATCAACGGGAATGAGCTTAATGCCGTAATACTGTGCAATAGCAAAGTGTCTGTCATAGCCGGGACAGGGGCAAAGAAATTTAATTTCGCCCTGATCCTTCCAGGGTTTTTCACCCGAGCCTGTGAGCATACACTGTGTAATGTAGTCAAACATCATATTAAGGCTTGAATTACCGCAGATAATAACATTATCGGTAGGCACCTTGAGAAGCTTTGCAAAGATTTCCTTACATTCGATTATACCTGTAAGAAGACCGTAGTTTCTGTATTCAAGACTGTGATTGCTCGCATCATCCTCCCAGTCTCTTGAAGTAATGGCATCAAGAAGTCCGTTTGAAACGGCAAGCTGATCGGAGCCGGGTTTACCGCGTGACATATCAAGCTTAAGTCCCTGTGCTTTGAAGTTATCGTACTCTTCCTGAAGTGCATTTTTTAAGTCGAGTAATTTTTCCTTTGAATATGATTTAAGTTCTGCCATAAAAATATCACCCTTTATAATTTTGTGCATAGTTGTTAAAAAGCAAGATTAAAAATCTGCCGAGCCTGTTGTTCTGGGGAAAGGAAGGACATCTCTGATGTTTGAAATACCTGTAAGATACATAACAAGTCTTTCAAAGCCGAGACCGAAGCCTGCATGCTTTGTGCCGCCGTACTTGCGAAGGTCAAGATACCACCAATAGTCCTCCTCTTTGAGGCCGAGTTCTCTGATTCTGTCGATAAGAACATCGTATCTTTCTTCTCTCTGGCTGCCGCCGACGATTTCACCGATACCCATAACAAGAAGGTCACAGGCAGCAACAGTTTTGCCGTCGTTATTGAGTCTCATATAGAAAGCCTTGATTTCCTTGGGATAGTCGGTAACGAAAACAGGTTTTTTGAAAATCTGTTCCGTAAGGTATCTTTCGTGTTCTGTCTGAAGGTCACAGCCCCAGTATGCTTTGAATTCAAATTCATCGTTATGCTCTTCAAGCATTTTAACAGCATCGGTATAAGTTACTCTTGCAAAATCAGAATTTGCAACAGCAGTAAGTCTTTCAATAAGACCCTTGTCAACGAACTGATTGAGGAATTCGATGTCCTGCTTGCAGTTTTCCATAACGTAATTGATAACGAATTTTATCATTCTTTCAGCAAGATCCATATCGTCGCAAAGGTCTGCGAATGCGATTTCAGGCTCAATCATCCAGAATTCAGCGGCGTGGCGCTGGGTGTAGCTCTTCTCTGCTCTGAAGGTGGGTCCGAAGGTGTAAATTTTGCCGAATGCCTGTGCCATAATTTCACCCTGAAGCTGACCTGAAACGGTGAGAAAAGCGCTCTTGCCGAAGAAGTCCTGGCTGTAGTCGATTTCACCGTCCTCGGTTTTAGGCGGATTTTCCATATCGAGAGTGGTCACACGGAACATTTCGCCTGCGCCCTCACAGTCACTGCAGGAAATGAGAGGTGTGTGAGCATAAATAAAGCCTTCACTTTCAAAGAAACGGTGGATAGCCTGTGCGGCAACGGAGCGTACTCTGAAGGATGCTGAATAAATATTCGTACGGGGACGAAGGTGAGCAATAGTACGGAGATATTCAAGAGAATGTCTCTTTTTCTGAAGCGGATATTCAGGAGCGGATGCGCCCTCAAGCTCAACCTTGACCGCATTGATTTCGAAGGGCTGTTTTGCTTCGGGGGTAAGAATAAGGTTACCCTCAACGATTACTGCGGCGCCTACATTATACTTTGCAACCTCAGCAAAGTTATCGATTTTTTCCTTTTCAAAAACGATCTGTACACCCTTGAAGCAGCTGCCGTCATTGATTTCCATAAAGCCTAGAACCTTGGAATCGCGGTTAGTTCTTATCCAGCCGCACACCTTGACGGTGCCTTCGGTGTAACTTTCGGCGTTCTGATAAAGCTTTGCAATTTCTATTCTTTTCATATCTTTACCTCCATAAAGAGAGATTTTTGCAGTTTTGTTTAATTAATGATATGTAAATCTTACATCAAGTCCGTTAACCTGACAGGTTATGCCCTCTTTTTCGATTGCCTTTTTAAGTCCTGAAAGCATATCGTAGTCCTTGGCGGTAATACGTGCATCCACACGGAGCTTGTCAAACTCATCATCTTTGTTGCCGGGAATGAAACCTGTGCACCACCAATAATAGTCATAAGGTCTCGAAAACTGCTTTTTCCAGCTAGTTTTTCCGAAAAGACTTTTCTTATACTCGTAAAAGTCCATAGACATCTGAAGACGTTCATCGTCCTTTACTGCATCGTAATGAGGAACTTTTCGATTGGCAGGCTTGTTGTAAACGCCGATTTCGGCACCGTAAAAGAGAAGACCGTACTGACCCTTCCACACCTGAATAACCCAGTTTTTCTTTTTATAATCGAATTTGAAACGGACAGTATCAAAGTCGATGAGAACAGTCTGTGAAAAAACATCAAAAAGTTCGTTGTAGCCTATAGTTCTCTGCCAAGGGTCGGAAGCCGTGTAGAAGCATTTTTCTTCAGGGTCATAAAGATAACCCGCTATACCGCTTTCACTTAAATCCTTTTCGTCTTTTTCATCCTTTTCAGGTTTCGCTTGTTCCTGTTCGGCTTTTTCCTGTTCGGCAAGATAATCCGACAGAGCAACTGCTACCTTTTTAACCACTTCAAGTATTTTTTTAAGTACTTCAAGTATACCGTTTTCCTGCTGTGTTTCGCTGCCGTCCGTTACTCCGTTATCATCACCGGCTGCTGTACTGACAGCCATTTTGCCGGCATCGGCTGCACAAACATTTGCATTTAAAGGTAACGCGCAGAACAACATTACCGCACACATAACAAACGCAACTTTTCTTGCAAGACTTTGTCTCATTATCTCGTCTCCCAACAAATATTTTCCAAATATTTTAACACATTATTTTTGAAAAATCAACAATTAATATATTAATATTTTCCGTATATCTTTATATCTTTGAGTATCGGGTTTGACCTTGACTGTGTTACAACTATAACTGTTTCATCAGTCAGGACAGGTCTGTCCAATCTCACGATTTTTCTCGAACCTATAACGGTACCTGTATAAACAGGAATGTACTCACCTTTTTCATCCTTTGCAAAGATTTTAAATTCCTCCACTCGCTGGCTGAATCTGAGGTTTTCGCGAAAAGATAAGGTTGCAATCTCCTGTTTTTCCGTGAGAGTAAGAGAGTAGCCGATTTCATCCTTTTCAAGCATTTCTCCGTCGCCTTTCTCTCTCTTTTCACCGCAGACGGTAAGATGGGAAAGTTTAAGGCAGTTTATTTCATTTGCAAAAGGATCACTTATAAGCTTCGTAAACTTTTCCAGCCTTTTTTCTTCACTCTTCCCTATAAGACCGTGACGGTTAGGCGGTACATTGAGAAGCATCGAGGCATTACCGCCTACAGAGTTGAAATAAATCTGTGCGAGTGCTTCGGGGCTTCTGCCCTTTCTTGCATAAGAGAAAATATTACTCGTGTGAAACCAACCGTAATTTATCGAAACATCCGCTTCAGCAGGCTTGAAAACAAGGTTTTCGTATTTTTCCAGAACCTCTCTTGAGCCTAAATCCTCCGCTGTGTCGTCAAGCTTTTCCGCCATCTGCTTTGTCTGACTTTCGTCAGTCTGGGAATTTTCAGCAACAAGGTCATTACTGTCCTTTTCGTCGGGAATTACGCACCATTCGCTCTTTCTTACTCTGCCGCCCTCATTACCTATCCAGCGCACATCGGGACCGCAAATAGAAATGACAGCCTCAGGATGATGTTTTCTTATAACCGAATAGTATCTTTCCCAATCGTATACCTGCTTTTTGCCGTTTTTCCCCTCACCGCAGGCACCGTCAAACCAAAAGCAGAATATTTCTCCGTAATTAAGACATAGCTCTGTAAGCTGACTTACAAAAAAGTCATTATACTCCTCTGTGCCGTAGGTCTTTTCGTGTCTGTCCCAAGGAGAGAGATAAACGCCAAACTTAAGACCGTACTTTTTACAGCTTTCCGAAAGCATTTTCACTATATCCTTACCGAAGGGCGTGTTCATTACATTATGGTCGGTATACGCCGTATCGAAAAGGCAGAAGCCGTCATGATGCTTGGCGGTGATAATTATCCCTTTACTTCCCGTGTCTTTCAGTATACGACACCATTGGTCAGTATCGAGCTTCTTCGGATTGAAGTGGGATATGTCCTCGTCTCCCTTGCCCCATTCAACATTATTGATTGTGTTTATGCCGAAATGAATGAAATTATAGTATTCCATTTTCATAAACTCAAGTTGTCTTTCGGAGGGAGTAACACTTATACATCTTTTTACCTCATCATCTTCGACAGGGTAAGAATTATTGGCTATGCACCAGCCTTCATTTATCTTTTTCATAAAAACCGATTTCGGTACAGGCCATTAACCTGTACCGATTCCTTCTTTTAATTATTGATATGAGATATAAACATTAAGTCCGTTGGTAGAATAGATTACGCCTTCTCTTGAAGCCTCATCACCGTCAAGAGCTCTTTTAAACGCTGAAAGCATCTCATAGTCTTTCATGGTTATTCTTGCCTCGACACGAAGATTATGGAAAGCACCGAAGATGTTACCCGGAGTAA
Source organism: Acutalibacteraceae bacterium (assembly GCA_045604385.1). Classification (GTDB taxonomy): domain Bacteria; phylum Bacillota; class Clostridia; order Oscillospirales; family Acutalibacteraceae; genus UBA6857. The sequence continues at coordinate 10,110 of JAZUNX010000066.1, read as the reverse complement.
AGCCTGTGCACCACCAATAAGAACCGTAAGGTCTTGAGAATTTTTTGACACCGCTGTTATAAAAATCCATGGACATCTTTAAAAGTTCATCATCGGAAGCACAGTCATAATGGTCAAGGTCTCTGTCTTTCGGCTTGGTATAAACACCTATTTCCGCTCCGTAAAATATCAATCCGTACTGACCCTTCCAAATCTGAATCATCCAATCCTTGTTACCGTAGTCAAACTTTAATCTTACAGTATCAAAATCAATGAAAGTAATGGGTGCGAGAGTATCAAAAAGTTCATTATATCCGACAACTCTTTGCCAAGGGTCATCTGCCGTATAGAAGCATTTTTCAGAAGGGTCGTAAAGATAACCGGCGATGCCCTGTGCTGCCATTTGCTTACTGTAAAAGCTTTCAGGCTCATGATCACTCTCAAAGAAAATTGTAACCGAGGGAGTGTAATCGGTGGCATAAACCTTATCTCCGCCCACATAAGCTCTCACTTTGTAAGTGTATGTGCTTGTCTGGTTGAGGGAGTCATCGGTATAAGTGTCATAAACAGTCTTGCCTATGGTTTCCCATGAGCCGTTTGAAGAATTGTAACGGCATACCTCATAGCCTGTTGCTTTCCCGTTGGCCTTCCAATTAAGGATGATTCCCTCGTTGGTTGTTGTGGCGGAAAGATTTGTGGGTGCATCAGGAAGAGTGTTTGCGGTAACCTGCGCCGAATAGCCGCCGTAATTATTCTTGGATCCGTTCTTTATATATGCTCTTACTCTGTAAACATAAGCAGTGCCCGGCTTGAGATTATTCACGGCATAGGAGGTGGAGGATGTCTTTTTAACATTCTTCCATTCCCCTTCTGCTGAATTGTAGCGGTAAACATAATAGCCGTCCGCACCGTGAACAGAACCCCATCTCAGAGTGTAAGAATTTTTGGTAATGTCACAAACACGCAGAGAGGTTACATCCGGAATTGCTGTTCTGAAAGTGATGGCGGAGGATTTCAGTCCGTAAACCTTGCCGTTCTTTTTATGGAAAGCGGCAACCTTCACCTTGTATTGGGTATTTGAAGAAAGCTTTTTAAGAACACAGCTGTTTTTCGTAACGGTTCCCTTTGAAACATAGACCTTTTTATCATAGTCGTAAAGAAAAACCTCATAACCCGTGGCGCCCTTGGCTTTTTTCCACGAAAGTTTCACATTTGCCGTGCCTACGTAGGTAGTCTTAAGGCCTGTTACTTTTTTTGGGGTGGTAGTCCCTCTAACAACATCGGAATAGGCTCCGTATGTATTTTTTTCATTCTTTGTCTTATAAGCACGTACCTTGAATTTATAGACTTTACCTGCATAAAGAGAAGAAACGGTGTAGGTAAGCTTTTTCGTTTTACCAACATAGATATACTTCTTTTTATTTGAACTGTATCTGTAAACCCGATAACCTGTAACACCGGAAACCTTTTTCCATTTGAGGCTTATCTTATTTGCCGTAGCGGAGGTAACCGTTACGTCTTTAACCTTGGCAACCTTGGGAGCTGCCGAAATAACTGCTGAACAGGTAAAAATTACACTTATGCACATAAAAGTGCATAACACAATTTGGTATATTTTTTTCATTTCTATACTCCTTAAAGATTAATTTTTGCCCGTATGTAATATTTTATGCCAATGCTACACCGCCGAAAGGTCTGATAGAAAGAACATAGCATGAATCGTCACCGAAGATAGATTTCATCGCATCTGTGTATTCCCCGATAAGGTCATTGGGTACAAATGCCTGAATAGTACCGGCAAAACCGCCGCCGTGTACTCTCCATGCACCTTTGCCTGAAAGAATCTGTTCACTTACTGCAAGAGCAAGGGAAAGAGGCTGATTTTTGGGAGCCTTACAGGTGTATACGTTCTGATTGTACATATAAGATGATCTGCCGCTTGCGATGATAAGCTCCTTGAAGGCTTCAAAATCGTTTCTGCCGAGTGCTTCAGCCTGAAGAACAACCTTTTCATTTTCGCCGAAGAAGTGGAGAGCTCTGATGACGGCTCTTTCACTTATCTTTTTACTTATGTCGCCTGCATTTGCGATAACATCCTTCTTTTCACATTCACGAAGAACCTTTTTACCGAAATACTCCGCGACGCTTTCCATCTCAAGTCTTACAGCGGCATATTCGTCCGTAAGGTCAGAGTGGCTTCCCTTTGTATCAACAATGCAAAGGCTGTGGCCCGACGAAGCAAAATCAAAGTCAATCTTGTTAATAACAGGCTTATCTGTATCCTCAAAGTCGATGGATACGAAGCCGCCTACGGAGCAAGCCATCTGATCAAGAAGACCGCAGGGCTTACCGAAGAAAACATTTTCGCTGTACTGTGAAATCTTTGCAATTTCAACAGGGTCAATTTTGCCGTCATTATAAAGATGGTTGAGCATGGTGCATACAAGAACCTCAAAAGCTGCAGAGGAAGAAAGACCTGAACCTGAAAGCACCTGTGAAGCTGTGGTGGCATCAAAGCCGCCTACCTTATAACCAAGCTGTGTAAAACGGGCGGCGATACCTCTGATGATGGACTGACTTTTACCCATTTCGGCATCCTTGACCTCAAGGTCAGCACAGTCAACCTCATCAAGAGGATAACCGGCGGACTTGATACGGATTAAACCTTCGTCGTTTTTAGCCGCTACTGCAATTGCATCAAGGCTGATGCCTGCTGCAAGAACAAGACCGTGATTATGGTCAGTATGGTTACCTCCTATCTCGCTTCTGCCGGGAGCTGAAAAAAGAGCAACCTCTCTGTTTCCGTCTTTGTCAAAAAGCTCACGGAAAGCGGCAAGAACTTCGAGAAATCTTTCATACTGTACAGCGTAAGCATCCTTTTCATAAACAAGCGCAAAGTTTTTATCAAGACTCTGCTCTTTAAGCAATTTTTCCATGTCCTTTGAATTTATCATTTTAATCAACCTTCCTTTGGTTATTTGTTTTTTAGCGGCGAAATGCTCAGCACTCCGCTGATTGCAAGAAGAGCCATTCCCGAAAAAACGGCAAGAACCATAAAGGGAACAACAAAACTTGCAGATGCAGGGTCAAAGACATTTCTGCCGATTATTGTAAATGAAAAAAGTTTATAGGCAAATCCTCCTATGGAAGTCCATATAAAAGTGCTGTAAGATATATCCGTAGCACCGTAAAGACCGCTTACTGAATTTACGGGAACACTCGGCATAAACCGAAGTATAAAAAGTACAAGAGGTGAACCGGTTTTACTTTTATCAATAAAGTTATAAACCGTATCGTATTTACGCAGTATCTTTTCGGCATTTCCGCCACCGAATTTTCTTCCCCACAAAAATTTGATGGAGAAAAGAATTACAAGACCCGCAATATTTATTAAAATCGCATAGTACCAACTGAACAAGGCACCCGAAACGACACATATACAGGAAATCGGAAACCAGGGAATGACGGCTTTGACAGTGTAATTGAGAAGAATAAAAACAACGGAAACAGCCGAGGCACCGTACGCCTGCATCCATATTTCATAAGAAAGAAGTGTATCCGTATACCTGCCGTACCATTCAAGAAAAGCCTCGGACTTGAAAAGCCGCAGAAGAATTGCAAGCGCTAAAGCAAACAAAAAACACAAGAAAGCCGAAACATTCAGTATATACCGAATGCTCTTTTCTTTTTTCAATTAAACCACCTCATTTTGTAATTTGGTGATATAAGCATAGAAAAACGCTATTTTACATTATTATACATTTTCATTTTATAATATATACTTCTCAAGGTCAACCCTTTTTTTGAATTTTCAGATAAAATACAACTAATTTTTAATCTTACAGAAATTTAATATGTACTTTTACAAGAAAATATGATATACTTCAAGGGTATCACAATATGAAAAAGGAGATTATTATGAAACTTGTTATTCTTGACGGTTACACAGAAAACCCCGGTGACCTTTCCTGGGAATGGCTCCGAGACACGGTAGATGAATACACCGTTTACGACAGCACACCGCAGGAAAAAGTCCTCGAACGCTGTGCCGGTGCAGACATCGTTGTTACCAATAAAAAACTTATTACAAAGGAAATTATCGACTCTCTCCCCTCTCTTAAGTTTATTGCCACCCTTTCCACGGGTTACAATGTGGTTGACATCAAAGCGGCAAGAGAAAGAAACATTCCCGTTTCAAACATCCCTGCTTACAGCACCGACGGTGTGGCACAGCTCGTTTTTGCACTTTTGCTTGAGATGACAAACAGCGTTGCAATCCACAATGAAAGTGTCAAAGACGGTGAATGGTGCCGATGCGAGCATTTCTGCTACTGGAAAACACCCCTTACGGAGCTTCGCAATAAGGTCTTCGGCATCATCGGCTTCGGTAAAATCGGCTCTGCCGTAGCAAATATAGCCAATGCCTTCGGTATGAAGGTTATCGCCTATTCGCCTAATACCAGAACCTATGACGGCTTCGGTGATGTTTACTTCACCGACAAAGAAAGAGTTATAAAGGAAAGCGATGTAATTTCTCTTCACTGCCCTCTTACAGAGGAAACGGAAGGAATGGTAAATATGAAATTCCTTAAGAAGATGAAAAAGAATGCCTTTCTTATCAATACCTCCAGAGGACCCGTAATAGTCGAAAAAGACCTTGCCGAGGCTCTCGATGAAGGTATCATCGCAGGTGCAGGTCTCGATGTTCTTTCACAGGAGCCTGCCAATGAAAACAACCCCCTTCTCAAATGTGATAATTGTATCATCACTCCCCATATCGCCTGGGCAAGTTTGGAAGCAAGAACAAGGCTTATGAATATATTCAAGGGTAATGTTGAGGCTTTCATTAAGGGTGAGCCGAGGAACGTTGTAAACTGATAAAAACTACTGCCACAGATTTTTCTCTGTGGCAGTTTTTTTGCACAAAAAAACACTCCCCGTCAAGAGGAGTGTTTAAATTATAGCTTTTTTAAAAAAGTTAAAATTGAATCAGTCTTCCTTTTTCTTAAGACATACAACTGCTGCAGATGAAGCGATTGCAAGTGTTGCCATAGCAACTACAACTGCTGAAGTATCGCCTGTCTTAGGAGTTTCGGTGGTAACAACTGCAGGTTTCTTTGTTGTGGTTTCTTTTGTGGTTTCAGCTGTTGTTTCTTCTTCAACTTCACCAATGAAACCGATGTACATGTTAGCAAAGAAGTTAACGATGTCGTTATCAAGAATACCTTCGATTGTTTCAGTATCAAGGCCGAGAGCTGTAAGACCGCTCTTAAGAGTTTCAGCAAGACCTGCTGTAAGGTTGGTTACAGTGGCTGCAAGATCCTGAGTTTCGCCGCCTGAAAGAACTGCTGTGCTACTGAGAACGCTTGTGATGTCGAAACTACCGAGAGCGCTGAGATCGAAACTTGCAAGGTCAATACCTGCGCCTGACATTGACTCTGAAACCACAGCGAGGAGAGATTCGAGGTTTGATGCATCAAAACCGCTGAGCATTTCAGTAAAAGCAGAAGTATCTGTGCTAAGAATGCCTGTAAGCCAGCTGAGATCAAGAAGTTCAGCTGCAGCCTTTGTTGTGCTGTCAGTTTCTGAACCGCCTGCTAAGTACTTATCAAGAGCAGCTTCCATCTCTTCTAAATCTTCAACACCAACGCCGCCGGCAATTTCTTCAAGCTCGATATCGGAAAGTGCTGCTGATGCGGTGGGAACAAGCATGCATACGCAAAGCATAGCTACTACGAGAATACCTAAAATCTTTTTCATGTAAAATCTTCCTTTCTATAGATTTATATCAACGGCAAAGCCGCAATATACAAATCATCTATAGTATTATACAATATATAGTGCTAAAAATCAATATAAAAATCAAATTTTTTTCAAAAGGATGAACTTTATATCATATTACCAAGTTACAAGCACATCGAGGCCGTCTGTTGCGTAATCTTCACCAAGAACAAGTCCGTTTGACTTAAGTGCATCGCAGAAACCGAGGAGCATATCATAGTCCTTCATTGTGATACGACATTTGAGAGAAAGCTCTGAGCGGTCGGTAAGGTTATCGAGTGTGCCGGGCACAAAGCCTGTGCACCACCAATATTTACCGTAGTCTCTGTGGTAAATTTCTTTGTTATCGCGATAGCCGGTAAGCTCCATATAAAGAGCATCTTCGTTACTTGCGGCGTCATAATGGTCGTTGGCTCTGTCTTTTGGTTTTGTGTAAACACCGATTTCGTGACCTACGAAAACAAGACCGTACTGACCCTTCCAGAACTGAATCATCCAGTCCTTATCCTTGTATTCAAACTTACAGCGCATTGTGTCCATATAAATAGTAACAAGACCTGCACCTACGTCAAATATCTCGTGGTAACCCAAAGCTCTCTGCCAGGGGTCACTGCTTGTATAGTAGTAGTTACCCTTTGTATCGTACTGATAGCCCGCAAGACCTTCATTAAAGATACCGCCGCCATTGTTGTTTTTCTTAGTAGTAGTTTTATTGTTATCAATAGCAGGAGCTGTGGTTCTTTCCGTCGTAGGTGCCGTGGTGGTAGGCTTTGTGGTAGTGGGAGCCGTGGTGGTAGGCTTTGTGGTTGTCGTTGCGGAAGAAGAAACAGGGAAAGTGGTGATGACACTTTCGATTTTAAGAGTAGTGGATAAATCTGCACCTGTAGTGGGAGCCGTGGCGGTAGGGGCTACGGTTGTGGGAGCCGTGGTGGTAGGGGCAGTAGTCGTGGGAGCTGTGGTTGAAACTTCGTATACTGAAGGGACTGTAGTGCCGCTTTCCACTTTGTTGCTCATAGCTCTTACACCGAGAAATGAGCCACCGCACACAATAATCAGCGCAACAATAGCTATGATGTTAATTTTGTTGTTTTTTAAATCCATATTTATGTAGTCCTCCTGAAGGTAATCTTTTTAAACCTATTGCAGGTATTATAAGATTAACAGAAAACGAAACAAAGGTCAAGTCTATTTAAATAATTTTAAAAAATATTTATTCCTTTGTCAAAATTAAAAGGACAACTGCTTTTGCGGCAGTTGTCCGTTAACTTATCAGTTATTACCGAAGATATTTCTACCCTTGAATACAGGAAGAACATCGCTTTCATCCTCATCGGGCTCATCAAAGATTGAACCGGTCTTTTTGGGAGGTGTTTCGATAACATCAAATGTCTGTGCAGGAACAGTCTGTTCGTTTGAGGAAACATCCTGAACAGGTGTTTCAAAAACGGGAGCCTTTTCTTCTGCTTTGGGTTTTGCACTCTGGTCAAAGATTGAAGCGAAGCCCTGACCGAATCTTGTGGAAGCGAAATCAACAGCATCAGCACCCATAGTGAAGATAGAACCTGCGGAGCTCTTTGTTGACTGGCTGATAAATTCGGGGGCTACACCCTGCTGCGAAGGCTGTACGCCCTGCTGTGCGTTAGTTGCTGCAGGCTGAGGTGCTTCTTCCTTTTCGATGCCGAAGCCTGTTGCAATAACAGTAATGCGCATTTCGTCGCCCATTTCTTCATCAAATACAGAACCGAAGATGATGTTTGCATCGGGATGTGTTGCTTCGGAAATAAGGGTACCTGCCTGTTCGATCATATCAAGAGACATATCAGAGGAACAGGTAACATTGATGATAACACCGCTTGCGCCATCGATAGCAGTTTCAAGAAGAGGACTGGTGATAGCCTGCTTTGTTGCCTCTGCGGCGCAGTCTGCACCCCTGCCTGAACCGATACCCATATGAGCAAGACCTGCATCCTTCATTACGCTTTTGATGTCAGCGAAGTCAAGGTTGATATAACCCGGAACCTTAATTGTATCAGAAATACTCTTTACGCCCTGCCATAAAACATCGTTTGCTTTGCCGAAAGCGTCCTTCATTGAAAGAGACTTGTCACCGAGGAGCTTAAGTCTTTCATTGGGAATGACAATAAGGCTGTCAACGTGCTTTTCAAGCTCTCTGATGCCGTCTTCTGCCTGCTGCATTCTTTTCTTACCTTCAAATTTGAAGGGCTTTGTGACAATACCTACGGTAAGAGCACCGAGTTCTCTTGCAATTTCTGCAACAACGGGAGCCGCACCTGTACCTGTGCCGCCGCCCATACCTGCGGTGATAAATACCATATCTGTTGAGCGTAAAGCATCGGCAATTACGTCACGGCTTTCTTCTGCAGCCTTTCTGCCGATTGCAGGATCCCCGCCTGCACCCATACAGCCTGTAACCTTTTCACCGATCTGGATTTTGTGAGTTGCCTTTGAGTTTTCGAGAATTTGTCTATCGGTGTTAATTGAAAGGAATTCAACACCGATGATACCTGATTCAACCATTCCGTTAACGGCATTACCGCCGCCACCGCCGACACCGACTACTTTGATTTGGTTGTAAGCGATGTTTTCGTTATCCATTACGAAGCCCATTTTACTTCCTCCTAAAATATATTTGAATTTAGTAAATTTTAAATTTGTTTGCCGACCGTAAAAGGTCACAGCAACCTATTATTCAAGTTATTATAACACAGTATTTCAAAAATTACAATAACAAACTGCATATTTTTTATTATGAAAAGTTTGTATGCTTATTTTTTCATACTTCCCGGCTTGAAGGTTGTCTGACCTTCATAACGGGTTTCGATATAGCCTGCCTGTCCGTTAACGATGTCTTCGTCCTTTTCTATTACGTTCATAGCAGATTCAAGCTGACTTTCAAGCTTTGCGCAATTGCCGAGATAAATATTTATCCTCGAATCGTAAATAACGGTTACATCGTTAATATCCGCAACATTGATTACGCCTTTGGGAAATTTTCCCGAATTTTCAAGAATAAAAGCAATCTCTTTTGCCTTTTCGTATTTTTCTTTATTATTTTCCGTCGGAACAAAGCTTTCACCCGTTTCGGCTGTCTGCTCTTCCAAGCCTTCAATGAGATATCTTCCGTCAGTAAGCTTTTTCTTTTTAAGAGAAAGAACCTTTCCGTCTGCGTCAAGACAAATGTAACCCGTACTGCCTGATATAAGAAGCTTTTCACTTGTCGAAGTAACATTTAAATTAAGAGTATCGGGGAACTGGTATTCCACCTGAACTTCCTTTACATAAGGCAGAGCCTTTGTGACGGCATCGTTGACAGTCTTTTCTCTTACGCTGAGCATGTTGATGCCCACATATATATTTGCTGTTTCTATTATTTTTTTATCTTTATAGCGACTTTCGCCCACAATGTTTATTACGGAAACGGGAGCACCCTTCTGATAGGCGTAAACACATACACAGCAGGCCACTGTAATAAGAGAAATAACCACCGTCACAACGGCAATTATTTTTGCCTTAAGTCTTGTGGCACGGCTTTTATTTTTTCTCATTTCATCGTAGGAAACGCCCTGTCTGCTTTTCTTTTGTGCCTTTTCTCTTGATTTTGCGCGTTCACGGGCTCTCTTCTTTTCTCTTTGAAGTCTCGCCTGTTCTTCTCTGGTGCCGATATTTCTCGTATCCTTACCCTTCGGCTCACGGCTTTTACTGCCCACAGGCCTTTTGTCCTTCGGCGGTGTTTTTTTCTTTTTCGCCGTGTCAGCAGCTTTTGTACTTTTTTTCTTTTTATCAGCAGTCTGCTTTGATGTTTTTTTACCGCCTTCGGAAATTCTGTCCTTTGTCACATCCACACCCGAAGGTCTTTTTCCTTGAGGCTTTTTCTGTAATGGCGCACTCTTTGTGCCTTTGGCAGAGCTTTTTTGTGTCTGCCCCCCGTTTTTTCTGACAGGAGTATCTTTTTGAAGGGATGGCCCTGCACTTATGGGCTCCCACATTGAAGACGTTACATTCTGTACTGTTCTGCCGACATTTTTTTCACTGTAGCCGCCAAAGGGATTATTGCTGTCTGCCATAAAAATACACTCCTTTCAAAAAAACACGGCAACCGTAACAGTTGCCGAAAAATGAGTTATTATTTCACACGTTTTATATCTGCTCCCAAGCTTTTAAAACTTTCCTCAATTTTTTCATAGCCTCTGTCAATATGACTGATGTTGCCGATAACGGTACTGCCTTTTGCAAAAAGACCCGCCACCACAAGAGCGGCTCCGCCTCTTAAATCCGATGCCGTTACCGACGTGCCGTAAAGTTCTTTTACCCCGTCGATAATAGCAACCT
>JAZUNX010000065.1:0-24746 GCA_045604385.1 Acutalibacteraceae bacterium | reverse complement strand
GCTCATACCTACACCCATATTATAGGTATTATACATATCGCGCTCGGGAATGTTGCCCCATTTTGCGATTACATCAAAGATAGGAAGCACCTTAACGGCTGACTTGTCAATCTTTGCGCAAAGACCGTCGGGGATGGAACGGGGGATATTTTCATAGAAGCCGCCGCCTGTAATGTGAGAAATACCCTTTACCTTGACTTTTTCGATGAGGGCAAGAACGGGCTTTACATAAATCTTTGTGGGAACAAGAAGTGCCTCCGCGATGGTCTTTCCGCCGAGTTCTTCACGTTCCACATAAAGCTCGGGATTGTTGTTGTCGATGTCGAAAACCTTACGGCATAAGCTGAAGCCGTTGGAGTGGATACCGGTAGAGGGGAGGGCTATAACCACGTCTCCTGCAGCCATCTTGCTGTTATCAATCATTTTAGGTTTGTCTACTACGCCTACTGCGAAACCTGCAAGGTCGTAATCCTCTGCGGGCATAAGTCCCGGATGCTCTGCTGTTTCGCCACCGATAAGTGCTGCGCCTGACTGAACACAGCCTTCAGCAACACCGCTTACGATTTCTGCAATCTTTTCGGGGAAGTTTTTACCGCAGGCAATATAGTCGAGGAAAAATAAAGGCTTTGCACCTACGCAAATGATGTCATTGACGCACATAGCAACTGCATCAATACCGATGGTATCGTGCTTATCCATAAGAATAGCAAGCTTAACCTTTGTACCGCAACCGTCAGTACCTGAAACAGAAATAGGATGCTCCATTCCGACAACACAGCTCAGATCAAAGCAGCCGCCGAAACCTCCTACATCATCTACAGAGCCCTCATTACGGGTTCTTGCAACATGCTTTTTCATAAGTTCTACTGCTTTATAGCCGGCGGTAATGTCAACGCCTGCTGCTGCATAGCTTTCTGATTTTGAATTTAACATAATTTATATTCCTTTCTTTACTCCTGAATTCTGTTCTTATTCTTTGCCGTTCCAGCAATATGTACATACACAGTCTGCGGGAAGACCGATTGCTTCTATAAGACCTTCCAGGGACTGATAGCCGAGAGAAGCAAAGCCTAATTTCTTTGAAATGGTTTCAAGAAGCTTCTGTCCTCTTTCGGTGGCTGCATCTGCATATTCCTCGAGGTGCTTGTCGCCTTCTTCACCTTCAAGCTCATGTATTGTTCTTCGTGCGATAAGTTCGTCATCGGAGGTGTTCCGTGAGAAATTAAGGAACTTACAGCCGAACATAATCGGCGGACAGGCAGAGCGCATGTGAACCTCCTTGGCACCGTTACTGTAAAGGAAGTCAACGGTTTCCTGAAGCTGTGTGCCTCTTACGATGCTGTCGTCGACGAAAAGAAGACTTTTATCCTTTATGAGGTCGTGAACGGGAATCATCTTCATTTTTGCCACACGGTTTCTTTCCTTTTGGTTAGAGGGCATAAAGCTTCTGGGCCAGGTGGGTGTATATTTGATAAAGGGTCTCGCGAAGGGGATATGGCTTTCGTTGGAGTAACCGATTGCGTGGGGTGTACCCGAATCGGGGATACCGCTTACGAAGTCGATGTTTTTACAAAGGCCTTTTTTAATGTCTTCTCTTGCTAAAACTTCACCGTTACGGGTTCTCATTACCTCTACGTTTCTTCCTTCGTAGCAGGAGTTGGGGTAGCCGTAATAGGTCCACAGGAAAGAGCATACGCGCATCTTTTTCTGTGCCTCGGCAAGAACGGTAACCTTTTCGGGTGTAAGTTCAACTATTTCACCGGGACCGAGCTCTCTTAAAAAATCATAATCGAGCTTCTCAAAAGCGAAGGATTCAAAGGAGACACAGTGTCCGTCTTCATCCTTGCCTAAAATTACGGGTATTCTGCCCACCTTATCTCTGGCGGCAATTATTGTGCCTTCCTGAGTGAGAATGAGAAGAGAGAGAGTACCCTCTATTTTCTCCTGTGCATAGCGGATACCGTCACTGAAATTATCCTTTTGGTTGATAAGAGCAGCCACAAGCTCTGTTGAGTTGATTCTGCCACCTGTCATACCTGTGAAGTGACCGCCGTTTGAGGAAAGAAATTCCTTTATAAGCTCGTCGGCATTGTTGATGATGCCGATGGTGGTTATTGCATAAACGCCGAGGTTTGAACGGATGATGATGGGCTGCGGGTCGCTGTCGCTTATACAGCCGATACAGGCCTTGCCCTGCATTTCATCGGTGATGCCTGCAAACTTTGTGCGGAAAGGGGAATTTTCGATATTATGAATATCTCTCTGAAAGCCTCTTTCCTCGTTTACGGCAGCCATACCGCCTCTGCGAGTGCCTAAATGTGAATGATAGTCAACACCGAAAAATACGTCTAAAATCACGTCTCTTTTTGATGTTGCACCAAAAAATCCTCCCATAAAATACCTCCGATTGGGTGAATTAAATGTTCATTAAAAAGTGGAAATAGCCGAATATCTTTCTTTAAAATATCCGGCTGATGTATTTTATTTTATTCGCCGAAGACTCTCTTCATCATTTCCTTGTAAGCGTCTTCAACACCGCCAAGGTCACGGCGGAAACGGTCTTTGTCAAGCTTTTCGTTTGTTTCTGCATCCCAGAAACGGCAGGTGTCGGGTGAGATTTCGTCAGCGAGGATGATGGTGCCGTCAGCAAGGCGGCCGAACTCGATTTTGAAGTCAACGAGCTTTACGCCGAGTGAAAGGAAGTATTCCTTAAGAACCTCGTTAACCTTGAATGCCATAGCTTTAATGGTTTCGATTTCTTCCTTTGTGGCAAGTTTTAATGCAAGTGCATGGTAAGCGTTGAGGAGAGGATCGTGGAGGTCATCGTTCTTATAGGAAAACTCGAGAGTGGGCTCGTCAAAAACAATGCCTTCTTCTACGCCGTACTTCTTTGAGAAGGAGCCTGCTGAAATGTTTCTGATGATAACCTCGAGGGGAACGATGCTTACTTTTTTAACAACGGTTTCTCTGTCGTTGAGCTCTTCAACATAGTGAGTGGGAACGCCGTTTTTTTCAAGAAGCTGACAAAGGTAGTTTGACATACGGTTGTTAACTACGCCCTTGCCCATAATCTGACCTTTCTTAAGTCCGTCGAATGCTGTTGCATCGTCCTTGTAGGAAACGATTACGAGATTTTCGTCTGATGTGGCAAAAACCTTCTTTGCCTTGCCTTCATAAAGCTGTGTCATTTTTTCCATTGTGATAAACCTCCGTTTTATAATTCAGTTATTATATTCAAGTTCTGTCTTTTTGTTTTTTTCGAGAACTGTTTTTGTGTCGTTGTCTCTTTTAGCCTTAAGCTTGAGAGCAAGCTCTTCGTCGGTTACGGCTAAAATTTCAATAGCCAGGAGTGCGGCATTTACTGCTCCGTCGATAGCCACGGTGGCTACGGGAATGCCTGAGGGCATCTGCACGGTGGAAAGAAGAGCATCGATACCGTCGAGATATTTGGATTTCATAGGGATGCCGATAACAGGCAGAGTAGTGTTTGCGGCGATAGCACCGGCAAGGTGGGCTGCCATACCTGCGGCGGCGATGATGACACCGAAGCCGTTTTCACGTGCCGTAGAGCTGAACTCCTTTGCTTCTTCGGGTGTGCGGTGAGCGGAATAGATGTGCATTTCGCAAGGGACACCGAACTGCTTTAAGGTGTCGCAGGCCTTTGAAACGACAGGTAAATCGCTGTCACTGCCCATAATAATAGCAACTTTTTTCATTGAGTAACCTCCTGAAAATAAAATTAAAACAAAAAAGGGCACACTTACCTAAGGATAGTCCTTTGATAAGTTGCCCAGACGGTCGACAGAGGCGGTAAAACCGCATATAAAGTTCTTTGATTCACCGTGGTGCTCCACTTAAATCCGTCAGTTTCAAAGAACGGTCTTTTTTGTTTTTTATGGTGTTATCCGAAGACGGATACCTTTTGAATTATAGCATAAAAGCACCTTTTTTGTCAATGATAAAAAAGGCTAAAAAGGCTTTTTGGTAATACGGACAAAATTGCCGTGAAGAGGCGGATATTAGTTGTTAGTTTTGTATTCGATGAAAGTGTTTTGCGGTATTGACAAGGGAAATTTTTAATGGTAAAGTTTACCTGATGACTTAAACACAGTGATTAAGTCAATAATAAATAAAAGCAATAGTCCAAGGAGGAATTGATATGGAACTTAAAGGCTCAAAAACCGAAAAAAATCTAATGGCTGCTTTCTCGGGTGAATCCGAGGCAAGAAATAAGTATACCTACTTTGCTTCTGTAGCAAAAAAGGAAGGCTATCAGCAGATCGCCGCTATTTTTGAAGAGACTGCAAACAACGAAAAGGAACACGCAAAAATGTGGTTTAAGGCTCTGGGTGGTCTTGCCGACACAGCCGAAAACCTCAAATCAGCCGCCGCAGGCGAAAACTACGAATGGACAGATATGTATGCCACCTTCGCAAAGGAGGCTGAAGAGGAAGGCTTTACAGACCTTGCTGCAAAGTTCAGAATGGTTGCCGAAATCGAAAAGAGCCACGAGGAGCGTTATCTCAAGCTTCTTAACAATGTGGAAATGCAGGCTGTTTTCGCAAAGAGCGAAGAGATTATGTGGGAATGCCGTAACTGTGGACATCTCGTAATCGGTAAAAAGGCTCCCGAAATCTGCCCCGTATGTGCACATCCCCAGAGCTATTTCGAGGTAAGAAAAGAGAATTATTAATCAGTGTATAACCGGAGGCGGCCTTGTGTCGTCTCTTTTTTTGTTTTTTTATTGCTATTTTAAACTGTTGGTAATATAATGTAAAAAGAACTATGAAATAACGGAGAGGATACTATGAATTACAATTTTGATTTCAAAGACAAATCGGTTGTCATAACAGGCGGTGCAGGCGGTATAGGTCTGGAGTGTGCAAGAGCATTTCTGCAAAGCGGTGCTGTTGTTTATGTAGCCGATTACATTAAGGATAATCTTGACGCCGCAGAAGAAATACTGAAAAAGGAGTTCCCCGAGGGAAAAGCTATTTACATACAGGCGGATATTACCGATAAAGAGCAGGTGAAAAATATTATCCGCACCGTTAAGGAAAACACAGGCTCGGCGGATATCCTTGTCAACAATGCAGGCATCGGCAGAACCGTTTACAGCATAAAGGAAACGGCAGAGGATTGGGCAAGGGTTCTCGACATCAATCTGACGGCACAGTTTTTTATGAGTCAGGAATTTGCCTGTGAGTTTTTCATTCCTTCCAAAAAGGGCAAGATAGTTAATATGTGTTCTTTGGGAGGTATTATGGGTATTCCTGCCTCGGCCGCTTACAGTGCAAGCAAAGGCGCGCTTATGCAAACTACCAAAACTCTTGCCTGCGAGTGGGCAAGATTCGGAATACAGGTCAATGCTGTCTGCCCGGGCTTTGTCGATACGCCACTTATTGCTGACAATACTGCAAATGAAAAATGGCTCGGCTATATGACTATGAGAACTCCTGCGGGAAGACTTGCTGTACCCGAGGATGTGGCAGGAGCTGTCCTTTTCCTGTCTTCGCATATGGCAGATTTTATAACGGGAACATCACTTATTATTGACGGAGGCTTTTCAAGTGGCTCTTAATATTAAAGTAAAAGTTAAGGATAAAGACGGGGAGAGTGATTCTTCCGTAAAAAAGGAAGTTTTCACTCCTGAAATAAAAACATCAGAGGATGAGGTAAAAAGGGAAGTTTTTGTGCCCCGTGAGGTGTATATTCCCGAGGGAAAAACAACGGTTGCTCCCGAAGAAGTACCGTCGGACGAGGAGCAAACGGATGTTTATTCCGATGATATAACCGAACCTGCAAATGAATACGAAAACAAGATTTTCACTCATAAGGGTAAAAAGAACATCATTTTCTATTTCACTGACCAACAGAGATGGGACACCTTCACCGAGGACATTATGCCCAATCTTACGGCACTTGCACAGGAGGGTGTTACCTTCGATAACTGCTTTACCTGTCAGCCCGTATGCGGACCTGCGAGAGCCTGTCTGCAGTCGGGTGTTTATGCCACGGAGACGGGATGTTTTAAAAACGATATTGCTCTGCCCGAGGAAACTCATACCCTTGCCGACTGCTTTACTGCCGCAGGCTATGAAACTGCATATATCGGCAAATGGCATCTGGCTTCCGATAAGGATAATGACTATAAAAAATCTCCCATACCCACTGAAAGACTCGGCGGCTACGGATATTTCAGAGGTGCCGATGTCCTGGAATTTACCTCTGACAGCAGGGGTGGATATGTCTTTGACGAAAATGGTGAAACCATTGAATTTTCGGGCTACAGAGCCGACTGTATAAATGATTTCGCTCTGGAATATATTGACAATTATTCTTCGAACAAACCCTTCTTTATGTTCCTTTCACAGCTTGAGCCTCACCATCAGAATTCGAGCCGTCACTTCGAGGGTTATCCCGATACGGTGCAGTATTTTACCGATTATCCCATTCCCGAAGAGCTTACATATTTCAGAGGTAATTATGAAAAAGAGTACGCCGATTATCTTTCGGCTGTCAACCGACTTGACTATAATTTGGGTCTGCTTATCGATAAGCTGAAGGAAAAAGGTATTTATGATGATACGGTAATTGTCTTCACCTCTGACCACGGCTGTCACTTTAAAACAAGAAATGCCGAATACAAGCGTTCCTGTCACGACAGCAGTACCCATATCCCTCTTGTAATAAAGGGTGGGGAATATAAGGGCGGTCTTATTGACCGAAGACTTGTCAGCCTTATTGACCTTCCCGTCACCTTGCTTTCGGCGGCAGGTATAACTGCACCCGGTCACTTCAGAGGTATCGACCTTGCAGGGGATAAGAGAAGACAGGAGGTCTACATTCAGATAAGTGAAAGTCAGTGTGCCCGAGCTGTAAGAACAAAGCATTATCTTTACTCTGTCAGCGTACCCGGCTATGTGGCAGGTATGACGGCAAAAGGTTCGCCTGTATATACGGAAGAATATCTTTATGATGTCGAAAACGATCCGATGCAGCTTCATAACCTTATAAAGGAGCCTGAGTATAAGATAGTCCGCTCGGCTATGAAAAAGGCTTTGCTTAATCAGATGAAGGGAGCCGAGGGCATAAAGGCAGTTATATTGCCTGCGGTTACGGCGAGGAAGAAATAATTCGCAGTTAGCAATTACATGGTAGATTTACGGTAACAGGAAACGGTATTCCGCCGAAACAAAAAATCATCCCACAGAGAAAAACTGATTTTTCTGTGGGATTTTTCATTTATTCAATTATGAATTTAACCGAGCGGTGTATCACTTTTGGTTTGCCGAAGTGTTCTCCGCGATTGCGAATTCCGCAGTCCGAATTATTTCTGCTCTCCGTATCTGAAGCCTGTCTGGGGATTCTGCTGGGGCTGTGCCTGAGGCTGAGCGGGCTGCTGATAAACATATACGGGCTGCTGCTGAGTGTAAACTGCAGGGCCTCCGGGATAGGTGGTGAATACGGGCTGATAAACTGCCGGCTGAGGCTGTGCCTGAGCCTGAGGTTGAACGGGCTGTTGGACTTTAGGCTGAGGAGCTTTTTTAGCCTGTGCTTTTGCCTGCTCTGCGGCAAGAGCAATATCCTCGGGCTTTTCGTTGGGCTTTGAGTCGATAATCTGCTGTAAAAGCTTGATGATTTCGCTCATACCCTTGAAAATTACACCTACAACAAGACCTGCAACAAGGCAGAGTGTGAAGTAAACGAAGGCAAGCTCATCGGAAAGAGCGGCGACTACAGCGCCGGAAACAGCACCTGCACCTGCAGAAACATAAGCGAGGATATTGAGTGCTTTTGCGAAGGGGTTTCTGCCGATACGGTCGACGCCGTTTGAAGCCTTGATAAGAGCCTCGTATTCTTCGTCGGTAACGATGATGGGTGTCACCTTATTACCGTCGGTTTTATAGGTAAGACCCCAAGCCTGAAGGTCTGCATCTTTTCTTTTATAGTATTCTTCCGCCTGAATTTTTTTCAGTTCAAGAATTTTATTTTCAACCTGTTCTAACATTATGAATCATCCTTTCGGTTGTAATTGATTTTATTCTTTACTAGATTATCATATTTTTTCAAAATGTTCAATAGGAAAATCAAAAAAAGAAAAAGACAGTTTGTTAATTCCAATATTTACTTGAGAAAAAACAGCGTTTTTATGTTAAAATGCCATAGAGGAAAAACAAAGGGAGTGAAAACCAAAGAAAGGAAGACAGGAAAAACTTCCTGTAAACGATTGAAACTACTATGAAAAAAACTGTTAAGGCACTTCTCTTCGTGCTTATACTTTGTATCTCCTCATCTTTTTTAGCTTTCGGTATTTCTGCCGCAGATGCTTCTTCAAAAGCAGGCAAGGTGGCTACTGAAAGTACTGCTTTGAATTTAAGAAAAAGCGCTTCCACGGCTTCGACGGTGGTAAAGCAGATGAAAAAAGGCAAATATCTCACGCTTCTGAAAAAGGAAGGCTCGTGGTGGAAGGTTGAATATGCCAAGGGAAAAACCGCCTATGCACACGCAGACTATATTGATACCGTTTCCTCAAAAGTGATGTATGTTGCAACCAAAAGCGGAAACCTCAATGTACGCTCTTCGGCAAGTGCCACGGCGGAAATAAAGACCACTCTTGCCAAGGGTACAGTTGTTCTTAAACTTTCGGAAAAAAATTCATTTACGAAAATACTTTATAACGGCTCAAAAACAGGCTATGTAAGCTCCGCCTATCTTTCAGAGCTGAAAAGCGAAAGCACCTATAAGAAAATTACTCTTTCCGTACCCTCCTTTAAGCAGACCGACTCCCGTTGGGCAAATATTAAAATAGGTACACAGGGAGACACGATTAAATCAAGCGGCTGTACCACTACGGCTCTTTCCATGACGGAAAGCTTTCATTCAGGTAAAACCCTTACACCTGCTGATATGGTAAAAAGACTTACCTATTCTTCTTCGGGTATGCTTTATTGGCCGACGGAGTATAATACGGAGCTTGTTTCATCTTCCGATTATCTTTCAAAAATTTATTCACAGCTTAATAAGGGTAAGCCTGTGATTTTAGGTATGAAAAAAAGTGGCGGCACCCAGCACTGGGTGGTGGTGACGGGGCATACAAAGAGTACCTCGTCTCTTTCCTCGGCTAATTTCACAATCAATGACCCCGGCTCAAACACACGAACTCTTTTGAGTGAATTTGTTTCTGCTTATCCCGTAGCCTATAAAATAGCATATAGAAAATAAAAGTCTTTCTATTGATATTCTCCTTTGACTGTTGTATAATTTTACAAAAGAAAATTAAGGAGAATCAATATGAAAAATAAATCAAAAAGAAAAAAACTTTATATTATTATCGATGTAATCGTGCTTGCCCTCGCCGCAATTATTTTGCCCTGTAAGGTCGCACCTACGGTAAGCAACTCTCTTTCTGTTTCGGCACATACTGCTCCTGAAACACTTATGGTGGCTCACAGAGGCTTTTCCTCGGTTTATCCGCAGAATACACTCCCTGCCTTTGGGGGAGCCGCCGAAGCAGGCTTTGACGGCTTCGAGCTTGACGTTCACACCACAAAGGACGGCAAGTGGGTGGTAATTCATGATGACACCGTTGATAAAATGACCGACGGCACAGGTGAGGTGGATAACTTCACCCTCGAAGAAATCAGAAGTCTTAAAATTGACGGCGGTAACGGCATAGAAAATTACACCGACCTGAAGGTGCCTACTCTCGAAGAGGCCCTTGCCGTATGTGACAGCAGTGATATTTTTCCTGTAATTGAAATCAAAAAATGCGATATGAAATATCTGCCCTCACTTAAGGAATATCTTGACGAAAAGGGTCTTTCTGGAAAGACTGTTATAATCTCCTTTACGAAGGAATATATGGAGGCTTACCGCGCTCTTGACGGCGAAATTGAAATGCTTTATCTTTCACACAATCCTTCAAAGGATGAGATTGATTGGTGTAAAGAGAACGATTTCGGAATAAACTACAACCATAAAAAGCTTTATAAATGCTTCGGTGCAATTAATTATGCGAAAAAGCAGGGTGTAAAGATTGCAGCCTGGACGGTAGATAATACTCTTTGTAAGGATATTATGGTGCTTTTCGGTGCTGAAATTATAACCACGAACAAAATTAAACCCGTTTTAAAGTGATTTTGACGGTGTAATTTCCAAAATAAGGTTGCATTTTTCTTTCTGAAGTAGTATTCTATTATACGGATAAAAATACAAAAGAGGAGTGTGTATATGAAAAAGATAATTGCTGTCACGGGTATGCACTGCGGTAACTGTGCCAAGGCTGTGGAAAAGGCTCTTTCTGAAATCGAAGGCATTTCAAAGGTAAAAGCTGACCACGATAAAAATCTTGTCACAGCTTCGATGAAAAAGGATGTTGACGATAAGCTTATTATCGAAGCAATTGAAAAAGCAGGCTTTACTCCCGGCGAAATCACAATAAAAGAAGGACTTTTTTCATAAAAGACAGGAGGATTAAAAATGGCTAAAGAAAAAGTAAAAAAAGAAAAGCCCGTTAACGAGCATCCTAATAAAATAGGTATCAAGGAAGCCGCAGGCTATACTATTGCCGAAGCAGGTAATATGTTTAACCTTACATATATTTCCAGCTTCCTTAAGGTTTTCCTTACTGACGTTATCGGTATTTCAGCAGGTAAAGCAGGTACAATGTTTATGGTAACACGTATCTGGGACTGCATTAATGACCCTATGTGGGGCGCAATGGTTGCCAAAAGAGCACCCAGTAAAAACGGAAAGTTCCGCCCTTATCTCAAATGGGTTGCTTTCCCTCTTGCTCTTTCAACCCTTTTGTGCTTTGCTCCCTATCATAAGCTCGGCCTGAGTGAAGGCATCTTACTTCTTCTTGCTTATGTTACATACATTTTCTACGGAATGATGTACACAGGTATGAACATTCCCTTCGGCTCTCTTGCTTCCGTTATCACAGACGACCCTGCAGGCAGAAGTCTTCTTTCAACCTTCCGCAGTATCGGTTCAGGTATCGGCGGTGCAGTTGTTCTTTTCATCGCACCCATGTTCATTTATAATAATATTACCGTGGGTGGCAAAGAGGTTCAGCAGGCAGACGGAAACAAGATGTTCATTTTCGGTGTTGCCATGGCTGTTCTGTCCCTTGTTTTCTATCTTTGGGGCTACAAATCCACAAAGGAAAGAGTTCCTTCCGAGGCAGAACCCAATGTTGACCTTAAAAAGACATACATCGGTCTTATCAAGTCAAGACCTTTCGTCACTGTTGCTCTTGCCGGTGTTCTTATAAGCGGTCAGCTTCAGTTCGGTTCTTTCAATGCATACCTTTACAAAAACTATTTTGAAAATACAAACCTGAGTATGCTCGGTACGGTATGTACCTATCTTCCCACAGTTCTCCTTCTTCCGTTCATCGGAAAGCTTTCAGCCAAATACGGTAAAAAAGAGCTTTGCGGTAAGGCAACAATCGTATCGGCAATTGCTTCCGTTGCCATCGCTATCGTGGCAAACAATCAGTCAATCCTTAATATGCTCGACCCCGAAAACGGCAGACTTCCCTGGCCTATCTTTATGACAGCACTCTTTGTTATAGGTATGGGCTACACCTTCGTAAGTCTTACCTGCTGGGCAGTTGTTATGGACGTTATTGACTATCAGGAATATGCCACAGGCATCAGAAACGAAAGCGCAGTTTATGCAGTTTATACCTTCTCACGTAAATTCGGTCAGACAATAGCAGATACTCTCGGTCTCTACCTTCTCCAGTGGGCAAAGTATGACAAGGACGTTGCAGGTATCGGCTTTATTGAGGCTAACGGAACAAGTAAAAAGATTATGTTCATCTGCACCATAATTCCTGCCGTTGTTTACACAGGTGTATGGCTTCTTATGCGCTTTGGCTATCCTCTCACAAAGGAAAGACTTGAACCCATCTATGCTCACGTAAGAGCAAAGAGAGAAGAGGCTGCGAAGGAAGCGTAAGTTAATTCGGAATGCGGAATTCGGAATGCGAAATCGCGGGAGAACAATAACAAAATACAAAGCAACAGTCCGCCAAGTCAGGTTGATGATTTGGCGGACTGATTTATTATGAAATAACAAGGCTGCGGGGAACTCGTTCCGCATTTTCAATGCATTGACGTGTCGAGTTCTTATTCTGTATACAGCGTTCAAACTTTGTTGGGCGGACTGTTACTTATTTCTTCTCAAAGCCTTCCCTGCGATTGTGCATTGTGCATTGAGAATTGCGCATTATTTTAAGTCCTTCCTCATACCCCTGATAATATATCTTAAGCACAGCATCCCTATCTTTGGTAAGAGTTTTCATTCCGAAACAGCTTTTCGGCTCGGCGATAATGACTTTGCCTTCCTTTTCAAGCTTTTCGAGTTCTTTTAGTGTCTCGGCATTTCTTTTGTGCAGAGTTTCGGCAAGGTTAAGAATTTCGGGGTAGCGTCCGGGAATTTTACGGAGAACGGGCAGATATTCTAAGGGAACGAGGTAGTCCTTTCTCGGCTTGGTAAGCACCACTATAACTCTGTCACAACCATCCTCAAAGGCCTTTTTGTATGGTATCGGGTCGGCAAGTCCGCCGTCATAATAATCCTTGCTGTCAATGTTTATCGGCTTGCAGATAAGTGGCAGACAGCAGGTGGCTTTAAGATAGACGTAGTCATTTTTCACGAACTTACTTTTATCTATATAGCAGGCTTTGCCGTCCTCGGCACGCGTAACAACGAGCTTGAAAACTGAATCTGAAGCCATAGCCGTATCAAAGTCGAGAGGGTTTTCTCCGCCCTCGTTGCTTAATGTGGAATAAAGATAGTCAAGGTTAAGAAAGGAGCCGTTTTTCATAAAAGTCTCTATTCCCAGAAGCTCCTTGCGCATAAAATATTCGTGGTAAAAGGTAAGGGTTCTGCCTCTCTGCTTTGCAAGATAGGTTATAAGGTTGGCGGCTCCTGCGGAAACACCAAGACAGTAATCTGCCCTGAAGCCTTCGTCTAAAAAAGCGTCATAAATTCCGCTTGAAAAAACTCCTCTTATGCCTCCGCCTACGTCAACAATACCTGTCACAGATTTTACCTGCCTTTCTTGTTTTTGATAATTATAAAATTTTTGCCCGTTATTGTCAATATTTTTTATTATTGACTTAACTTTTCCGCTTTAACATCTTGAAAGAAAGAGAGAATGAATGTATAATATCTTATTATCGATTTATTTAACTTTCCGGAGGGAAAAGAAATGACAAACAAAAGACGTGCTGGCGTACTGATGCACATATCCTCTTTGCCGGGTAAATACGGTATCGGTGTTATGGGCAAGGACGCTGTCGATTTTATAGATAAACTTGAAAAAGCATCCTTCCGCCTGTGGCAGGTGTTACCCCTTAATTCCGTGGATCACACAGGCTCACCCTACTGCTCCTGCAGTGCCTTTGCAGGCAATATCAGCCTTATTGACCCCCTTTGGCTTTATGAAAAGGGTCTTATCAGCGAGAAAACCTTAAAGGATAACGAATACAGCAGTACAATCTACACCGCTGATTATGACTTCGCCTACGAGAAAAGGATGTCTGCTCTCCGTGAGGCTTACGGAAATCTCGGTGAAGATGAAAAAGAGGTTGTCTCCGTCTTCGCACAGCAGAATGTATGGGCAGAAGACTATGCTTACTATATGGCTCTGAAAAGCTTCAACGGGGAAAAGCCCTGGTGGGAATGGAAAGATAAATATGCCCGATACGAAAAGGCACAGAAGGAAAAGGAAAGCTTCAAAGACGAGATTGACTTTTATCTCTTTACCCAATATGTTTTCTTCGCCCAGTGGCGTGTGTTGAAAGAATATGCAAACAGTAAAAGCATCGGCATTTTGGGCGATATGCCTATTTATGTCAGCCGTGACAGTGCCGATGTGTGGAGTGAAAGAGGTCTTTTCGAAATCAATGAAAAGAGCCTTGCACCCACAGAGGTTTCGGGTGTACCTCCCGACTATTTTTCGGAGGAAGGACAGCTTTGGGGCAATCCTCTCTATAATTGGGAAAAGATGGAAAAGGAAAATTACGGCTGGTGGATAAAAAGACTTACTGCCGCATTAAAGCTTTATGACAGAGTGAGAATTGACCACTTCCGTGCCTTTGCCTCTTATTGGGCAGTTCCTGCCGAAAGCAAGACTGCCAAAACAGGTAAGTGGATAGACGGACCGGGAATGAAGCTCTTTAAGGAAGTTAAAAAAAAGCTTCCCGAAGCGGACATTATCGCCGAGGATCTAGGCACCTTCGGTGAAGATGTGGTGAAGCTTTTAGAGGAAACACAGTTTCCCGGTATGAGGGTAATTCAGTTCGGCTTTGACCCGAACGGTGACAGCACCCATCTGCCTCACAACTATCCGAAAAACTCTGTTGCCTATGTAGGCACCCATGATAACAATACTATTTTAGGTTGGCTTTGGGAAGCAAGTGAAAACGAAAGAAAATACGCCCTTCGCTACTGCTGCTACGGCGGTAACAACTGGGGTGAGGGCGGACACAGAAGCGGTTCCTGCCGTGCAGTTATCGAATCTGTGTGGCGAAGCAGTGCAGACACAGCGATAGTTGCCGTTCAGGATATGTGCGGCTTCGGCGCCGACGCCAGAATGAACACCCCGGGTACAAGTGAAAAAAATTGGAAAATCCGACTTAGCAAGGAAGCCCTTGACGGAATAGACCTTGATTATTTCAGAGAGATAAATTCAGTTTACAGACGCACATATTAATGCGAAATTCGGAATGTGAATAACCTCTCCGTCAGCCTTGATGTTTTGCTACGGAGTAATTAAATAATCTTTCACGGAGGGATTATGGAAAGTTACATAGGAATATTTATGATGCTTTTTATCCTGTTCATTATTTACCGACAGGAAAAACAGCAGATAATTAAAAGAATAATAAATAAAAAGAAAGGCACGGGAAATCAGATGCTTAAATTAGCAGAAAAATTTGTGGGTAAAAGATGTCTCTTTTATACTTTTAATAATCAGATTACAGGTACGGTTAAGGAAATCGGTGAAAACGGTATACTTATCGAAGAAAAGGATAATTTGCAGATAATCAACCCCGATTATATTGTAAGAATAAGAGAATTTCCGAAAAACAAAAAGGGTAAGGACAAAAGTGTAATTGTAGATTAATAACGGAAACAGATATAAGAGAAAAATGGATATATATAAATTTCAAAAAGCAGTTTTAGAGCAGAAAGAAGATGAAATAAGAAAATTTTTTCATCGGGATGCTTATGTGAATTGGCACTGCACAAATGAACATTTTACTGTGGATGAATTTATTATCGCAAACTGCGAATATCCCGGTGAGTGGGACGGTGAAGTCGAAAGGATAGAAGAAAAAGGTGACTTGATTATTGCGGTTACCAATGTTTATCCGAAAGACAGAAGTGCTTTGTTTCACGCGATTTCCTTTATAAAAACAATTGATGATAAAATCATCGCTATGGACGAATATTGGGCTGATGACGGTTTACCGCCTCAATGGCGTCTTAATAAAAACATCGGAACAAAAATCAAATAAAAAATACTACAATTCCGATTCGGCGGGAACAAACTGTCTTTTTGATGGTGCTTTACCGCGATTGTGCATTGCGCATTGCGAATTGCGAATTGTCCGAAAGGAAGATATAAATGATGGAAATTATCAATCACGGCGTACATTTAGTTGACGGCAGAATACTCGTCGACGGCACAGCCGAAGAGCAGAAGGCACAGCTTTCCTCTATGGGGCTTTCTCCCCGTGAGGACAGAAACGGCACTATTGCTTATTCTATCCTTAATGCTCACAACACAAAAAAAGACGATGAAAAAATGAGAATCAAGTTTGACTCTCTCATTTCTCACGACATTACCTATGTAGGTATCATTCAGACAGCAAGAGCCAGCGGACTTAAGGAGTTTCCCATTCCCTATGCTCTTACGAACTGTCATAACAGCCTCTGTGCAGTAGGCGGTACAATCAATGAAGATGACCACGTTTTCGGTCTGTCTGCCGCTAAAAAATATGGCGGTATCTATGTTCCCGCCAATCAGGCGGTTATCCATCAGTTTGCCCGTGAAATGATGACAGGCTGCGGTAAAATGCTTCTCGGCTCCGATAGCCATACCCGTTACGGTGCTATGGGTACAATGGGTGTGGGTGAAGGTGGCCCCGAGCTTGTTAAACAGCTGCTTTCAAACACTTGGGACGTAAACCCTC
Organism: Acutalibacteraceae bacterium; assembly: GCA_045604385.1. Lineage (GTDB taxonomy): Bacteria > Bacillota > Clostridia > Oscillospirales > Acutalibacteraceae > UBA6857. The sequence goes on along the minus strand of JAZUNX010000065.1, from coordinate 8,526 downwards.
CGCAGGTAGTTTTAGTATATCTTGAAAACGCTCCCAAAAGGGGCGTAGGCCCTCACGACGTTGCTATCGCTCTTTGCGGTTCAGTGTTCAAGGAAGGTCTTGTAACAAATAAGGTTCTTGAATTTGTTGGCCCCGGTGTGAAAAATCTTTCAATGGATTTCAGAATCGGTATTGATGTTATGACCACGGAAACAGCCTGTCTTTCCTCAATATGGGAAACAGATGACACCGTAAAGGATTTCTATACCGTACACGGCAGACCGCAGGATTACAAGGCTCTTTCTCCTGAAAAGGTTGCCTACTACGATATGGCAATAAGAGTTGACCTTTCAAAGATTGAAAGTATGATTGCTCTTCCCTTCCACCCCTCGAATGCTTATACCATTCATCAGCTTCAGGAAAATCCCGAAATCCTCTTTGAGGTGGAAAAGGCCGCTAAGGCACAGTTCGGTGACAAGGTAGACTTCAGACTTTACGATAAGGTGAAGGACGGTAAGATATATATTGATCAGGGTGTTATCGCAGGCTGTGCAGGCGGTATGTTCGAAAATATCTGTGAAGCTGCCGCTATTCTTGACGGCAAAAGCACAGGCGACGGCTACTTTAATCTTTCAGTTTATCCCTCGAGTGTACCCGTAAATCTTGCCCTTTTGAGAAACGGTGTACAGGCAAAGCTTCTCGAGGCAGGTGCAGTGTTCAAGCCTTGCTTCTGCGGTCCTTGCTTCGGAGCAGGTGATGTTCCCGCAAATAACGGACTTTCCATCAGACATACCACCCGTAACTTCCCCAACCGTGAAGGCAGTAAGCCCGGTGACGGACAGCTCGCTTCCGTGGCTTTGGTTGACTCCCGTTCAATTGCCGCCACGGCACTTAATAAGGGTGTGCTCACCGCCGCCACAGACATCGAAATTCCCGAATATGACAGCACCTATAATTTTGAAAAGGGCGTTTATGACAAGAGAGTTTATCAGGGCTTCGGCAAGGCAGAAAAAGAGGCAGAACTCCGCTTTGGTCCCAATATCACCGACTGGCCCCAAATGTACGCCCTCGAAGACAATCTTCTTCTGAAACTTGCCTGTGTAATTCACGATGACGTTACCACCACCGACGAGCTTATTCCTTCGGGTGAAACCTCATCCTACCGCTCCAATCCTCTCAAGCTTGCCGAGTTTGCTCTTTCACGCCGTGAGCCCGAATATGTGGCAAGAGCAAAGGCAGTTGCCGCCGAGGAAAAGAAGAGGAGAGAAAGCTCCTCCGAAGAAGTAAACAGCGTTCTTTCAAAGGTATGCGACAATGCTGAAGAGACTGCAAAGCATACCCAGTTCGGTTCCTGTGTATTTGCCTGCCGTCCCGGCGACGGCTCTGCAAGAGAGCAGGCGGCATCTTGCCAAAAAGTTTTAGGCGGCTTCGGTAATGTCTGCTACGAATTTGCCACAAAGCGTTACAGAAGCAACTGCATAAACTGGGGTATTCTTCCTTTTACAATTGATAAAGACAGAGAGTTTAATTACAGTCACGGTGACTATGTATTTGTTCCCGGTATAAGAGATGCCATAAAAAACGGCAAGGAGGAAATTCCAGCCAAGGTAATTACAGAAAAAGGCACCGAAGGCATCACTCTTTTTGTCAAAGGTCTCACCGAGGAAGAAAAAACCATTATTCTTGAAGGGTGTCTTATGAATTATTACAAGGCACAGAACAAATAATAGTAATATCTTTTTCAAAAAAATTGGTTTTACCCCTTTACATTTAAATTTTAGTGTGGTATAATCTTCGAGCATTATGCCGATTTCTCGGTTTGCGGGTTAAAGTTCACCTGCCGCACGCTGGGGGTTTGGCGAATGAAATATTTTTATGAGGTGAAAAACCATGATGACAAAAGAACAGAAAACAGCAATTATCAAAGAATACGCTGCTCACGAAGGTGACACAGGTTCACCCGAAGTACAGATTGCTCTTCTTACTTACAGAATCAACAATCTTACTGAGCACCTTAAGACCAACAAAAAAGACCATCACTCACGCAGAGGTCTTCTTATGATGGTTGGTCAGAGAAGAAACCTTCTTGCATACCTTCAGAAGAACGACATCGAAAGATACCGTTCAATCATTGCAAGACTCGGTATCCGTAAGTAATTGCATTTTGGGCAGACATGAATTATATCGTGTCTGCCTTTTTTCCGTTAATGACATAAGGCAGTATTCAAACGGGTTAGCACTAAATTGAGCTTTAAAAGTATTAAGGCTGAATTTATTGCTAAACCTCTGCCTTGTGTTAAATATAAAAATACTAAAAAGCGAGGTAGAAAAAATGTTTCCCGAATTCAGAAAATTTGAAACAACTCTTGCAGGCAGACCTCTCGTTGTAGAAACAGGCAAAATGGCAGGTCTTGCAGGCGGCTCATGTCTTATCAGATATGGCGAAACCGAAGTTCTTTGCACAGCTACCATGGCTGCAAAGCCCAGAGAAGGCGTTGACTTCTTCCCTCTTTCTGTTGACTTCGAAGAAAAGCTTTACTCCGTAGGCCGTATCCCCGGCTCCTTCCAGAGAAGAGAAGGTAAGGCAAGTGAAAAGGCTACTCTTTCTTCACGTGTTATCGACAGACCCATCCGTCCTCTTTTTCCCAAGGATATGAGAAACGATGTAGGTGTTGTTGCCACAGTTATGTCCGTTGACCAGGACTGTCTTCCCGAAATCACAGCAATGATCGGTGTTTCCATCGCAATTTCTATTTCAGAAATTCCCTGGGACGGCCCCATCAGCGGTGTTTCAGTAGGTCTTGTTGACGGCAAGTTCGTTATCAACCCCACCGAAGCTGAAAGAGCAAAGAGTGAAATGGCAGTTACCGTTGCTTCCACAGCAGAGCTTGTTGCCATGATCGAAGCAGGCGCTAACGAAATTGACAACGAAACCATGTTCGACGGTATCATGTATGCTCACAAGGTTAACCAAGAAATCGTTGAATTCATCAAGGGCATCCAGAAGGAAATCGGTAAGGAAAAGGTTCCCTTCGAATCACAGGATCCCGCTCCCGAAATGTTCGAAGCTATCAAGGAATTTGCAATCGACGATGTTAAGTTTGCTCTTGACACAGATGACAAGAGAATTCGCGACGAAAGACTTAAGCCCGTATACGAAAAGGTACACGAAAGATTCGACGAAGAATATGCTGATACAATCGAAAAGATTGACGAATGTCTCTACAAGCTTCAGAAGTTTGTTGTAAGACGCTGGCTTCTTGACGAAGGAAAGCGTGTTGACGGAAGAGGCATCAACGATATGCGTCCTCTCGATGCACAGGTTGACCTTCTTTCAAGAGTACACGGTTCAGGTATGTTCACCCGCGGTCAGACACAGGTTCTTACCGTAACTACTCTCGGCCCCATAAGCGATGCACAGCTTTTAGACGGTCTTGATAACGAAGAAAGCAAAAGATACATTCACCACTACAACTTCCCCTCATACTCTGTAGGTGAAACAAAGCCCTCAAGAGGCCCTGGCAGAAGAGAAATCGGCCACGGTGCTCTTGCTGAAAGAGCTCTTGTTCCCGTTATTCCTTCAGTTGAGGAGTTCCCCTATACTATCAGACTTGTTTCCGAGGTTCTTTCTTCAAACGGCTCAACCTCACAGGCATCTATCTGCGGATCAACTCTTTCACTTATGGCTGCAGGTGTTCCCATCAAGGCTCCCGTTGCAGGTATTTCCTGCGGTCTTATCACTGAAGGTGACCGCTTTATGACAATGGTTGACATTCAGGGTCTTGAAGATTTCTTCGGCGATATGGACTTCAAGGTAGGAGGTAGAAAGAAGGGTATCACCGCTATTCAGATGGACCTCAAGGTTCACGGTCTTACTCCCGAAATCATCAAGGAAGCATTTGAAAAGACCTACGATGCAAGAATGAAGATTCTCGACGAGGTTATGCTTCCCTGCATCGCAGAGCCCAGAGCAGAGCTTTCCAAGTACGCTCCCAAGATGCTTACAACAAAGATTGACCCTGAAAAAATCGGTGACGTTATCGGTAAGCAGGGCAAGGTTATTCAGAAGATCTGCGCAGAGTGCGACTGTAAGGTTGATGTTGAAGAAGATGGTTCAATCTTCGTTTCAGCAATTGACATTGATAATGCAAGACGTGCTATCACCATCATCGAAACAATTGCTAACGATCCCGAAGTAGGCTCTATCTTCCGCGGTATCGTTACCCGTCTTATGAGATTCGGTGCTTTCGTTGAAATCGCACCGGGCAAGGAAGGTCTTGTTCACATCAGCAAGCTCGATGTTAAGAGAACAGAAAAAGTTGAAGACTGCGTAAATGTTGGTGATGAAGTAATCGTTAAGGTTATCGAAATCGACGATCAGGGCAGAATCAACCTTTCAAGAAGAGATGCTCTTATCGAAATCGAAGGTCTTACTCCTGAAGATGACGGCGAAGAAGCTCTCAGAAGAAACGGCGATCGCAGAAGAAACGGCGACCGCAGAAGAAGATAATTCATCGTCAAAGGCGATAATGCAGAATGATAAAAACAAAATCCCTGCTGAATACAGTAGGGATTTTTTGTCGGGAAAATATTGACATTAAAAAATAAAATTTATATAATATCAACGGAATTAACGAAGGAGGTATTATTATGAATAACAAAAAATCAATGAATATGTCTTCGGTTTTAAATCTGACTCTCACAGCGATTTTTCTTGCCATTATTGTAGTAATGAGCTTTACTCCTCTCGGCTATCTTAAAATGGGAACTATCGAGATTTCTCTTTTAGCTATTCCTGTTGCTGCAGGTGCGGCACTTTTAGGAGTGGGAGGCGGAGCACTTTTAGGACTTGCCTTCGGTATTACGAGCTTTATTCAGTGCTTCGGTATGAGTGCATTCGGTACGGCTCTTTTCGGTATAAGCCCCGTGCTGACGGCTGTACTCTGTATTGTTCCCCGTGTTCTCGTGGGCGTGGCTTCGGCTTTGGTTTATAAGATGCTAAAAAATAAGAATGTGCAGGCAAATGTTTCCTCACTTATCTCATTCTTAACTGCGGCGGTTGTCAATACTGTTCTTTTCGTAGGTCTGTTCATAGCTTTCTTCGGTAGCACGGAGTTTTATGCAGGTCTCGAAACACAGTTTGCCACCACGGGCGTAATTGCTTTCTTTGCTGCATTCGTCGGTGTCAACGGTATTGTCGAGGCAGTGGCAAGTGCAGTAGTCGGCGGTGGTTTAGGCTCGGTGATAAAGAGAATCGAAAAGCAGAAGGCAGGTTTTTCGAAAAGATAAAATGTAAGAGGCTGTGGAAAACAGTCTCTTTTTTATATGCTATTGACTTAATTTTTAAAATAAAGTATCCTTACTATAAGAGGTGATATTATGCTGAACAGTGATTTATACAATATGATATTCAAAAGAAAGTCTTTTCATATTTTCCGTAATGTGGGAGACGAAAAAATAACGGAAGAAGAAATCGAAGATATTTATGATGCTTTTGAAAAAATTCTTCCTTTGCATCCCGAAATCGAAACAAAGATTAAGATTGTCAGTAACGACAAGGTTACAACCAAAAGAGGACAGGAACTGTGCATCCTTCTTTTCAGTGAAAAGAAGGATGGATATTTACAGAATATAGGCTATTTGGGACAGCAATTGGATTTGTATTTGGTTTCAAAAAACATAGGCACTCTTTGGTTCGGCATAGGTAAAACAGAAGAGGAGTGCGACGGTCTCGACTACGTTATTATGTTTGCTGTTAAAAAGATAAGCGACGCAAAGAAATATCGTAAGGATATGTATAAAAGCAAGAGGAAAGATGCTGATGAAATATGGTCAGGCGAATATTTGAAGGGAATTACAGACATTGTAAGGTTTGCTCCAAGCGCCTGTAACAGTCAGCCCTGGAATGTGGAAAACTGTGACGGAATACTTAAGGTTTACCGATATAAAAAAGAGGGTAAAAGAGGAATTATGCCCGCTGACAAGGTAAGCTTTTATAACAGAATTGATATAGGAATATTCCTGTGTTTTATGGAGCTTTGTCTGGAAAAAGAGGGGATAAGCTTTGAAAGAACACTCTTTACTGACAAAGGAGAAGATGATGAGTATACGTTGAGTGCAGAGTATAAAATAAGGTAGGGCAGGGTGAGTGCTTTATTTGAGGTTTGTGCAAGATGGTGGGGGCGAAGCCGCCACTTCCCGTTACGGCCTCGGTAAATTCGCAAGCACCCCCGCCCTCAACATAAAACTAAAGGCTACCGCTTTATTAATTGCGATAGCCTTTTTCTTATTCACTTAACTGAATTATTTATTATACATAGGTCTTGCCTTGTATGATGTGTGGAGAAGCTTGTGAGCCTTGTGGCTGTTGGGCTCGCCGAGGAATTCAGCATAAATTGTCTTAACGTCTTCACTTTCATGGCTCTTTCTTGAAGGACGGTTAATGTCATTCTGATAAAGAGCGGAAGCACGAAGAGCCTTAAGATCTGTGAAGTTGCGTGTGGTTGCATCCTGAACAGGCTGACCGCCGCCGTTGATACAACCACCGGGACAACCCATGATTTCGATGAAGGTGTAGTCGGCTGTGCCGTCCTTAACCTTTTCCATGAGAGCCTTGGCATTCTTTGTGCCGCTTGCGATAGCAACCTTAACGTCAAGATCGCCGAGTTTATAGGAAGCTTCCTTGATACCTTCCATACCGCGAACATCGTGGAATTCGGGGTTTTCAAGCTCTTTACCTGTGATAACTTCAGCAGCTGTACGGAGAGCAGCTTCCATAACACCGCCTGTAGCACCAAAGATAACAGCAGCACCGGTACCCTGACCGAGGGGAGCATCGCAGCTTTCGTCGGGAAGAAGATTGAAGTTGATACCTGCAGACTGAATCATTCTGCCGAGCTCTCTTGTGGTAAGAACATAGTCAACATCAGCATAACCGCTTGCGTCCATAGTGTCTCTGCCACATTCGAATTTCTTTGCTGTACAGGGCATAATAGCAACGGAAACGATGTTTTTGGGATCGATGCCGTTCTTTTCAGCGTAGTAGGTTTTGATTACTGCGCCCTGCATCTGCATGGGAGATTTACAGGTTGAAAGGTGATCAAGCTCTGTGGGGAAGTAGTGTTCGCAATATTTGATCCAGCCGGGTGAGCAGGAAGTGATCATGGGAAGAACGCCGCCGTTCTTTACTCTTGAAAGAAGCTCTGTTGCTTCTTCCATGATTGTAAGGTCAGCACCGAAGTTGGTGTCGAATACCTTGTCAAAGCCGAGACGGCGAAGAGCAGCAAACATCTTGCCTGTTACGTCTGTACCAACGGGCATACCGAAGCATTCACCCAGAGTTGCGCGGATTGCGGGAGCAGCCTGAACAACAACATGCTTAGTTTCGTCGTTGATTGCTTCAAATACTTTTGCAGTGTCATCCTTTTCATAGATAGCACCTACGGGGCAGTTTACGATACACTGACCGCAGGAGATACAGGATGTGGTGTCAAGACCAAGCTCGAAGGGTGAGCCGATGTGAGTATCGATACCACGGGCATTAGCACCGATAACACCGATGCTCTGATTGTTACAGGCGGCAACACAGCGGCGGCAAAGGATACATTTGTTATTATCTCTTACCATGTGAGCTGCGGAGAAGTCGAGTTCGTAAACAGGCTTGAAGCCGTCGTATTTGTCTTCTGTTTCAACGCCGTATTCCTTGCAAAGCTTCTGAAGCTCGCAGTTACCGCTTCTGATACAGCTCAGGCACTTTCTTTCGTGAGTTGAAAGGATGAGTTCAAGAGTAGTCTTTCTTGCCTTACGAACCTTTTCGCTGTTTGTGAAGATTTCTGTGCCGTCTCTTTCGATGGGGAATACACAGGCGGCTACAAGGCTCCTTGCACCTTTTACTTCAACAACGCAGAAACGGCAAGCACCGATTTCGTTGATTTCCTTAAGGAAGCAGAGGGTGGGGATTTCAATACCTACCTGTCTTGCTGCTTCGAGGATTGTTGTACCGTAAGGTACGCTGCAAGGCATACCGTTAATTTTGATATTAAGCATATTTTCCATTTTTGCGTACCTCCTTATTTCTTAATAATAGCCTTGAATTTACATGAATCCATACATACGCCGCACTTGATGCACTTGGATGTATCGATGGTGTGAGCCTCTTTGACTGCACCGGAGATAGCGCCTACGGGGCACTTCTTAGCGCAAAGAGTACAGCCCTTACACTTGTCAGCCTCGATGGAGAATGAAAGGAGATCCTTACATACGCCTGCGGGACATTTCTTATCTACTACGTGAGCAATGTATTCGTCACGGAAGAATTTAAGGGTGGAAAGAACAGGGTTGGGAGCTGTCTGACCAAGACCGCAGAGAGAGTTTTCCTTGATATAGTAGCAAAGCTCTTCAAGCTTGTCGATGTCTTCAAGAGTACCCTTACCTGATGTGATTTTGTCGAGGATTTCAAGAAGTCTTCTTGTACCTACACGGCAGGGTGTACACTTACCGCAGGACTCGTCAACTGTGAAGTCTAAGAAGAAGCGTGCGATATCAACC
>JAZUNX010000064.1:0-18791 GCA_045604385.1 Acutalibacteraceae bacterium | reverse complement strand
GTTAAGGTGCTTCCTATCTTTGATGTAATCGCAAAATGGGGCAACATTCCCGAGCGCGATATGTATAATACCTATAATATGGGTGTAGGTATGAGCATCGTTGTTCCCGCTGATGAAGTTGAGCTTTCACTCGACATTCTTAAAGAAAACGGCATTGACGCTTATGTAATCGGTGAAATCATCGAAGGTAACGAAAAGATTATCATCGAGTAAGAGGTAAGCTTATGAGTAAAACAAAAATTGCCATTCTCGTTTCGGGCGGCGGCACAAACTTACAGGCTCTTATCGATGCGCAGAAAAACGGCATCATAAAAAGCGGTGAAATCACCCTTGTTATTTCCAATAACAAAAATGCCTATGCACTTCAGAGAGCCGCCGATAACGGCATTAAAAGTGAAGTAGTTCTAAAAAAAGAGCTGGGCTCACAGGAAGCTTTCGAAGAAAAGATAGTTTCTCTTCTTAAAGAAAACGGCATAGAGCTTATCGTTTTAGCGGGCTTTATGAGCATCCTTTCCGAAAGCTTCACCCGTCAGTTCGACAAACGTATTCTCAATGTTCACCCCTCACTTATCCCCTCCTTCTGCGGTAAAGGCTTTTACGGACTTTATGTTCATGAGGCCGCCCTCAATTACGGGGTTAAGGTTACGGGTGCCACGGTGCATTTTGTAAATGAAATCCCCGACGGTGGTGAAATCATTATGCAGAGGGCTGTGGAAATCAAAGAAGGCGACACCCCCGAAATTTTACAGAAAAGGGTCATGGAGGAAGCCGAATGGATTATCCTTCCCCTTTCAGCGGAAAAAGTATCAAAAGAAATAAAGGAGAGTAAGTAATGAAAGTCAATACAATCAAAGACGAGCTTAATTCTTTAGCATATCACGGCAGAGGTATCATCATCGGTAAAAGTGCCGACGGCAAAAAGGCTGTAACCGCATATTTCATTATGGGCAGAAGTGAAAACAGCCGTAACCGTGTTTTCGTTTTAGAAGGCGACGCTATGCGCACCAAGGCTTTTGACGAAAGCAAAATGACTGACCCCCACCTCATCATCTACTACCCCGTAAGAGTATTAGGCAACAAGACCATCGTTACAAACGGTGACCAGACAGATACCATCTACGACCTTATGGACAAGCAGATGACCTTTGAACAGGCTCTTCGTACCAGAGAATTCGAAGACGACAAGCCTAACTTCACACCCCGTATTTCAGGTATTATCCGTCTCGAAAAGGAAGGTATGAACTTCGCTATGTCTATCCTTAAGAGCGCCGAGGGTGACGATTCCTCCTGTGAACGCTTCACCTATGCATACTCTGACCCCCTCTGCGGTAAGGCTAAGTTCATCCACACCTATAACTGTGACGGCGATCCCCTTCCCTCTTTCGAAGGTGAGCCTAAAACTCTTATTCTCCCCGATGTTTCCATCGACGAGCTTACAGACCTTATCTGGACAAACCTCAACGAAGACAACAAGGTTTCCCTTTTCGTAAGATACATCGACATCGAAAGCGGAGAAAGCGAAACAAGAGTTGTAAACAAGAATAAATAAGGAGACAGCAAAATGGTGTCAAATAAAGATAAATACATTTCACCCTTTTCCACCCGTTATGCAAGTGCAGAAATGCAGGAAATCTTTTCCGAAAACTTCAAGTTCAGAACCTGGAAAAGACTTTGGATTGCTCTTGCAAAGGCAGAAAAGGAATTAGGTCTTGACGTTACACAGGAACAGATAGACGAGCTTATTGCTTTCAAGGATGAAATCGACTATGAAACGGCTGAAAAAAGAGAAAAAGAATGCCGCCACGATGTTATGAGCCACGTTTATGCCTACGGCAAGCAGTGTCCAAAGGCTGAAAGCATCATCCATCTCGGTGCCACAAGCTGTTATGTATGCGATAACACAGACGTTATCATTATGCGTGAGGCATCAAACATCGTTATGAAAAAATGCGCACAGGTTATCAAAAACTTAAGCGAATTTGCAGAAAAATACAAGTCTCTCCCCTGTCTTGCCTACACACACTTACAGCCCGCACAGCTGACAACCGTAGGAAAGAGAGCAACCCTTTGGATGTATGAGCTTATTCAGGATATGCACAATCTTCAGTATCAGCTTGACAACCTCAAGCTTTTAGGCTCCAAGGGTACCACAGGCACACAGGCTTCCTTCGTTGAGCTTTTCGATGGCGATGAAGAAAAGATAAAGAAGCTCGAAGAGCTTATCGCAAAGGATATGGGCTTCGACTCCTGCGTAACCGTTTCCGGTCAGACCTACTCCAGAAAGACCGACTCCTATTTTCTTGCCGTTCTTTCAGGTATCGCACAGAGTGCTTACAAATTCTCCAACGATATGAGACTTTTGCAGTCCTTTGAGGAATGTGAAGAGCCCTTCGAGAAAACACAGATAGGCTCCTCTGCTATGCCCTATAAGCGTAACCCCATGAGAAGTGAAAGAATTTCTTCTCTTGCAAGATATGTTATTGCCGACTACATAAACCCGGCTATGACAGCAGGTACACAGTGGTTTGAAAGAACACTTGACGACAGCGCAAACAAAAGAATCAGCGTTGCTGAAGCCTTTCTTGCCATTGACTCTATCCTCAATATTTATATGAACGTTTCTTCAGGTATCGTGGTTTATGACAAGGTTATCACAAGAAGAGTTATGGAAAAGCTTCCCTTTATGGCTACGGAAAACATTATGATGGAAAGCGTTAAGCTCGGCGGTAACCGTCAGGAGCTTCACGAAATTATCCGTGTTCACTCCCACGCCGCTGCCGCAAAGGTTAAACTTGAAGGCGGCCAGAACGATCTTATCGACCGTATTGCCGAAGACGAAAATATCCCCCTTTCAAAGGAAGATATTATAAAGCATCTTGACCCTTCAAAGTATACGGGCAGAGCACCCTCACAGGTGGATGAATTTATCGCTATTGAGGTTGCACCTGTACTCGAAAGATATTACAAAGACGAAATCAAATCCGAATTAAAGGTATAAAGGAGACAGAACGATGAAAGAATTTGAACTTAAATACGGCTGTAATCCCAATCAGAAGCCCTCAAAAATATATATGCATGACGGAAGTGAGCTTCCCATTGAAATTTTATCGGGCAGACCCGGCTACATCAATTTCCTTGACGCTTTCAACTCCTGGCAGCTTGTTAAGGAAATCAAAGAGCAGACAGGCATGTGCTGTGCCGCTTCCTTCAAGCACGTAAGCCCCACCTCCGCTGCAGTAGGAAAAATCCTCCCCGAAAAGCTTAAGAAGGCTTGCTTTGTTGACGACATCGAAGGTCTTGACGAATCTCCCCTCGCCTGCGCTTATGCAAGAGCAAGAGGTACCGACCGAATGAGTTCCTTCGGTGACTGGATTGCCCTTTCCGACGAATGTGACGAAACAACGGCAAAACTTATCAAAAGAGAAATTTCCGACGGTGTTATCGCTCCCGGTTTCAGCGAAAAGGCTCTCGAAATCCTTAAAACAAAAAGAAACGGTAACTACAATGTAGTTAAAATCGACCCGGACTTTGTTCCTGCCGTTCAGGAAACAAAGCAGGTTTTCGGCATCACCTTCGAGCAGGGCAGAAACAACTTCGAAATCAACGAACAGCTTCTTTCCGACATCGTTACAAAGAATAAAGAGCTTACCGCTGATGCAAAGCTCGACCTTATCATCGCTCTTATCACCCTCAAATACACCCAGTCAAACTCCGTATGCTATGCAGTTGACGGTCAGGCTATCGGTGTAGGCGCAGGTCAGCAGTCAAGAATTCACTGCACACGTCTTGCAGGCACAAAGGCTGACACCTGGCATCTCCGTCAGGCTGATAAAGTTCTTAATCTCCCCTTCCTTCCCACCTTGGGTAGAGCAGACAGAGACAACGTTATCGACGGCTATATCAATAAAAACGAAGAAGATGTATGTGCAGAAGGCAACTGGCAAAAATATTTCACCGAAAGACCCGAGCCCTTCACAAGAGAAGAAATGGATGCTTATCTTGCCACAATAAGCGGCGTAGCACTCGGATCCGATGCTTTCTTCCCCTTCTCCGATAACATCGAAAGAGCATACCGCAGCGGTGTAAGCTACATCGCAGAGCCCGGCGGCTCAATCAGAGACGATGCAGTTATCGAATGTGCCGACAAATACAATATGGTAATGTCCTTCACAAAAATGAGACTTTTCCACCACTAATAAACCCACAGGAGACTTTATATAATGCTTAAATACTTTGACCAGCTTAATGACTTTGACAGCGAGGTTTTTGCCGCCTGCGAAAAGGAAATGGACAGACAGCAGACCTTCATTGAGCTTATCGCTTCGGAAAACATTGTTTCCAAGACTGTGCTTTTAGCCGCAGGCAGTGTTCTTACCAATAAATATGCAGAAGGTTACCCCGGTAAGCGTTACTATGGCGGTTGCCACTGCGTTGACGAGGTTGAAAATATTGCCCGTGAAAGAGCAAAGAAGCTTTTCGGTGCCGAACACGCCAATGTTCAGCCCCATTCGGGTGCTAACGCTAACCTTGCCGCTTTCTTTGCACTTTTAGAAGCAGGCGACACAGTTATGGGTATGAATCTTTCCCAAGGCGGTCACCTTTCCCACGGCTCACCCGTCAACATTTCGGGTAAATACTGGAACATCGTTCAGTACGGTGTTAACGACACAACCGAAACCATCGACTACGATAAAATGCTTTCTCTTGCCAAAGAGTGTCAGCCCAAGCTTATCGTAGTAGGTGCAAGTGCTTACTCAAGAATAATTGACTTCAAACGCTGCAGAGAAATCGCAGACGAAGTTGGAGCATACCTTATGGTTGATATGGCACATATTGCAGGTCTTGTAGCCGCAGGTGTACATCCCTCACCCGTTCCCTATGCCCACGTTGTAACCTCCACTACACATAAGACCTTAAGAGGTCCCCGTGGCGGTCTTATCCTTTGCACAGCCGACCTGGCACAGAAAATCGATAAGGCTATTTTCCCCGGCACACAGGGCGGTCCTCTTATGCACATTATCGCCGCCAAGGCTGTTGCCTTCGGTGAAGCACTTACCGATGAATTCAAGACTTATCAGACACAGCTCGTCAAAAACGCCGCTGTTCTTTGCGATGCTCTTAAAGAAGAAGGCATCGACATCGTTTCCGGCGGTACAGACAACCACCTTATGCTCCTCGATTTAAGAAAGTTCGACATTTCCGGTAAGGAACTCGAACACAGACTTGACGAGGTTCACATTACAACCAATAAAAACACCATCCCCAATGATCCCAAAAGTCCCTTCGTTACAAGCGGTCTTCGCATCGGTACTGCCGCAGTAACCTCAAGAGGCTTCAAGGAAGAGGAAATGCTTCTTATCGCTAAATGGATAAAGGCAGTTATCACAAACTTTGAAGGTAACAAGGGACAGGTTACAAAGGAAGTAATGGCTCTTTGCGAAAAATTCCCTATCTATAAATAAGGAGAAAACCTATGAAAGTAATGGTTATCGGTGGCGGCGGAAGAGAACACGCCATCATCAAAAAACTCAAAGAAAGCAAAAAAATTACACAAATCTTTGCTTTGCCCGGCAACGGCGGTATCGCTGCAGATGCTACCTGCATTAACATCGGTGCAAAGGATATAGAAAAAATAACCGAATTTGCCAAGACAGAAAAAATCGACTATGCAGTGGTTGCTCCCGACGATCCTCTCGTTTTAGGCTGTGTTGACGCTTTAAACGAAATCGATATTCCCTGCTTCGGTCCCGAAAAGAAAGCAGCTATCATCGAAGGCAGTAAGGTCTTTTCAAAGAACCTTATGAAAAAATACTCTATCCCCACAGCGGAATATGAAGTATTTACAGACCTCGCAGCGGCTCTTACATATCTTGACACAGCTCCCATTCCTACAGTTATCAAGGCTGACGGTCTCGCTCTCGGTAAGGGCGTTATCATCGCTATGACCAGAGATGAAGCCAAAGAAGCCGTACGCTCAATGATGGAGGATAAAATCTTTGGCGAAAGCGGAAGTCAGGTTGTTATCGAGGAATTCCTCACAGGTCCCGAGGTCTCCGTGCTCTCCTTCACCGACGGCAAAACAGTCGTTCCCATGATTTCTTCCATGGACCACAAGAGAGCCCTTGACAACGACGAAGGTCTTAACACGGGCGGTATGGGGACTGTTGCTCCCAATCCCTACTACACGGAAGAAGTGGCAAAGGAATGTATGGAAAAGATTTTCCTTCCCACAGTAGAGGCTATGAACAGCGAAGGCCGTACCTTCAAGGGCTGTCTTTACTTCGGTCTTATGCTCACTCCCAAAGGCCCCAAGGTAATTGAATATAACTGCCGTTTCGGTGACCCCGAAACACAGGTAGTTCTTCCTCTTTTGGAAAGTGACCTTTTTGAAATTATGCAGAGCGTAACCAACGGCACACTCGCTGAAACAGAGGTTAAATTCAAAAACGAAAACGCCTGCTGTGTTATTATGGCATCAAAGGGCTATCCCCAGAAATATGACAGCGGCTTTGAAATCACCATCGCCGAGGAAATCAAGGATAAGGTCTACATCGCAGGTGCAAAGAAGGACGGCGAAAAGCTCCTTTCTGCAGGCGGACGAGTTTTAGGCGCTACGGAAACTGCCGACACACTGGAAAAGGCTATCGACGGTGCTTATGCCCTCGTAGATAAAATTCATTTTGACAACGCATATTTCAGACACGATATAGGAAAAAAAGCCAAGGAGGCAAAATAAATGGTATACCGTATTTATGTTGAAAAGAAAAAGGGACTTGAAAACGAAGCAAAAGGTCTTCTTAATGAAGCAAAACACTTACTCGGCATTGAAAATCTGGAAAATATCCGTCTTTTCAACCGTTATGATGCAGAAAATATTACAGAAGAATTATTCGGCTATGCTGTAAAAACTGTTTTTTCAGAGCCTCAGCTGGATGATGTGTACGACTGTGTGGACATTCCCGAAGCATATGTTTTTGCAGTAGAAGCTCTTCCCGGTCAGTTTGATCAGAGAGCAGACTCTGCCGCCCAGTGTATCCAGATTATTTCACAGGGTGAGCGTTCTCTCATCCGTACTGCAAAGGTTTATGCCCTTTACGGTACACTCACAGAAGTTGACATTGAAGCTTTCAAGCATCACGTAATCAATGCAGTTGAAAGCCGTGAAGCAGCTCTCGAAAAGCCCGAAACTCTCGCCGCCGAATATGCCGCTCCCGAAACAGTTGCTACCGTGGAAGGCTTCATCGGTATGGACGAAGCCGCTCTTGCCGCTCTCCTCGATGAAAAAGGTCTTGCCATGGATCTCGACGACCTTAAATTCTTACAGGCTTATTTCAGAGATACAGAACACAGAGATCCTACTATTACCGAAATCCGTGTTGTTGATACCTACTGGTCTGACCACTGCCGTCACACCACCTTCTCTACTCACATCGACAATGTACGCATCAGCGACCCTGCAGTACAGGAAGCTTATGAACGTTATCTTGCCGCAAGAGTAGAGGTTTACGGTGAAGAAAGGGCTGCCGCACGTCCCCAGACACTGATGGACATCGCTACCATCGGTACCAAGACTCTGAAAAAGCGCGGACTTCTTCCCGAACTTGACGAAAGTGAAGAAATCAACGCCTGCTCCATCCATGTAACAGCCACCGTAAACGGCGAGGATCAGGACTGGCTTCTTATGTTCAAAAACGAAACCCATAACCATCCCACAGAAATCGAGCCCTTCGGTGGTGCGGCTACCTGTATCGGCGGCTGTATCCGAGATCCCCTTTCAGGACGTGCCTATGTTCATCAGGCAATGCGTGTAACAGGTGCAGGTGATCCCAGAAAGACTATCGCCGAAACTTTAGCAGGTAAGCTTCCTCAAAGAAAGATCTGTCAGACTGCGGCCGCAGGCTACTCCTCCTACGGTAATCAGATTGGTCTTGCCACAGGACACGTAGCAGAAATGTATCACGAAGGCTTCGTGGCAAAGCGTATGGAATGCGGTGCAGTAGTTGCTGCCGCTCCCGCTTATAATGTACGCCGTGAACGTCCCGCCCCCGGTGATGTAATCGTTCTTCTCGGCGGACGCACAGGCCGTGACGGTATCGGCGGTGCTACAGGCTCATCAAAAAGCCATAATATGAAATCTCTTACCACTATGGCATCCGAGGTTCAAAAGGGTAATGCTCCCGAAGAAAGAAAAATTCAGAGACTTTTCCGTAACGCTGAAGTTACCCGTCTTATCAAAAGATGTAACGACTTCGGTGCAGGCGGTGTATCTGTTGCTATCGGTGAGCTTGCTCCCGGTCTTCAGATTGACCTTGATGCCGTACGAAAAAAATATGAAGGTCTCGACGGTACTGAAATCGCTATCTCCGAATCTCAAGAGAGAATGGCTGTAGTAGTAGCCGCTGAAGATGCCGACAAGTTCATCGCATTCGCAGAAAAAGAAAACCTTGAGGCTTACCGTGTAGCTGTGGTAACAGAAGAAGAGCGCATGGTAATGAAGTGGAAGGGTCAGACTATCGCAAACCTCAGCCGTGAATTCCTCGACACCAACGGTGCTGTTAAACATACAGATGTTGATGTTACAGAAAAAGACCTTTCCGTATTGAGCAAGGCTATGTTCGGCTCCTTACGCGAAATGGCAGCCGACCTTCGTACAGCCAGCCAGAGAGGTCTCGTAGAGCGTTTCGACTCTACCATCGGTGCAGGCAGTGTTCTTATGCCTTACGGCGGTAAGCGTCAGCTCACTCCTACCCAGTCCATGGCGGCTGTACTTCCCGTTCTTCCCGGACAGGAAACAGATCAGGCGAGCGTATTCAGCTGGGGTTGTGATCCCGATCACCTTTCCGTAGATCCCTACACAGGTGCTCACGCATCTATTTATAACTCCGTAGCTAAACTTGTAGCCGCAGGCTGTGATTATAAGCTCGCTTACCTTACATTACAGGAGTTCTTTGAAAAGCTCCGTACCGAGCCCAAACGCTGGGGCAAGCCCTTTGCCGCTCTTCTCGGTGCTCTTGACGCACAGTTAGAATTAGGTGCTGCCGCTATCGGCGGTAAGGACTCCATGTCAGGCTCCTTCCTGGACAAGGATGTTCCTCCCACACTTATTTCCTTCGCTATTGCTCCCATCAAAAAGCAGGATGTTATCAGCCCTGAATTCAAGGAAGCAGACCATCCCGTATATCTCTTCGGTGCTGATGACGAAAGTGCAGACAGCCTTAAGAAAACATGGGAAGCCTTCCACGCGCTTTGCAAAGAAGGTAAAGTTAAGGCTTCATGGGCAGTAGAGCGCGGCATCGGCGAAGCAGTGATGAAGATGTCCTTCGGTAATCATATCGGCTTCAAATCCTGTGCAGAGCTTAAGGAAAACTGGCATCTCGGCATGTGGGGCTTCCTCGTAGCAGAGCTTACTGAAGACGTAAAGCTTCCCGGTGTAATGAAGATCGGTACTACCACCGCAGAGCCTGTAATCGTTCTTGAGGATGACAGCGCAACAATCAATGAACTCTACGAATTACATACTGCTACACTTGAAGACGTATATCCCACCAAGGCTAAAGAGGACAAGGGTGAAATCCCCACCTTCTCCTTCGAAGGCAAGTGCAGTGCTTCTCCCAAAAACAAGGTCGCAAAACCCAAAGTACTCATTCCCGTATTCCCCGGCACTAACTGTGAATATGATTCTGCCCGTGCAGTAGAAAAGGCAGGCGGTGAAGCAGAAATTTTTGTAATCAGAAACCTTACTGCTGAAGATGTTGCCCGCAGTGTAGAAGGCTTCTCCACTAAGGTGAAGGAAAGCCAGATTATCTTCATCCCCGGTGGCTTCTCCGGCGGTGACGAGCCCGACGGTTCAGCTAAGTTCATTACCGCATTCTTCCGTAACCCTGCAGTTAAAGAAGCAGTTACAGACCTTCTCGATAACCGTGACGGCCTTATGTGCGGTATCTGTAACGGTTTCCAGGCTCTCATCAAATTAGGTCTTGTACCCTACGGTAAGATTATCGATACAGACGAGAACTGTCCTACCCTTACCTTCAATAACATCAGCCGTCACCAGAGCAGAATCGTTCACACAAGAATCGCTTCAACCAAATCTCCCTGGCTGAGCCTTATGAATGTAGGCAACATCGTAAATGTTCCTATTTCTCACGGTGAAGGTAAGTTCCTTGCTTCTCCCGAACTTATTGCGGAGCTCGCCGCAAACGGACAGATCGCTACACAGTATGTTGATCTCGACGGTAAGGCTACCGCAAACATCGACTTCAACCCCAACGGCTCACTCTGTGCCATCGAAGGTATCACATCACCCGACGGCCGTGTATTCGGTAAGATGGGACACAGTGAAAGAATCGGCGACGGTCTTTATAAGAATGTTCCCGGTGAATATGATATTCAGATGTTCAAGGCAGCTGTGGAGTATTTTAAATAAGAACCCCTCTCGCTTTGCGTTCGGGAACCTTGTTGTTTCACAATAATTTGGAATTCACAATACGCAATTTGCAATCGTGGGATAAACTTCGGATAAAAACAACCAATATTCCGCCGAGGTAATAAGATGAAAGCACAGGGCTGATGCCCTGTGCTTTTGGTTTTATCATCGATTAGATTTATCCTGCAACTTTCTGACTATTTCAGCAATAATCATATACACAACTCCTGTAATCGGTGCTGACATAATGTATATATAACCCAACCAACCCTGCATGTTCCGGAGATAGTCTTTTAAAAATAAAGTATCAAGAATCATAGTTATAAAGAACAAATTACAGACGATTTCTATTATTATCAGTCCCAATTCATAAACTTTATGCTTATGCTTCCCTTTCGATTTACCGTTATAAGGAGTTACTATATAATATAAAATCGGGGTAAGTACTTTGTTGGCTTTGACTTTTTTCAGGCATAACCCGTCATTCGACCATTTATAATTACACCATATCAGTATACCGTAATTGGCTATAATACAGATAATTTTACCTAACATTAACACACACCCTCTCATTCTCTTGAATAATAATAGCATTTAATGAAAATAGTGTCAATATCTTTCGGCGGAAGGGGTCATCACGCCCTACAGTGTAAATGCAGGTGAATTTTCGGGCGGACGATATCCGCACCTACGATATTGCATCTCTGCGTTACGGAGAGGTAAAAAAAGAAGTCGGACTGCGTACAGTCCGACAGGGCATATTTTATATATAAGAAATTAGAAAAACCTCTCAAATAAATTATGCTTCCTCTTCTTCCTTCATCTTTGCAAAACATTCGCTGCAGTAAACCTCTCTGCCTTCGGTAGGCTTGAAGGGAACTTTAGCTTCGCCGCCGCAGCTTGCGCAAGTAGCAATGAACATTTCTCTGGCAGGTCTTGCTGCGTTTTTACGGGCAATACGGCATTCCTTACAACGCTGGGGTTCGTTCTGGAAACCCTTTTCAGCATAGAATTCCTGTTCGCCTGCAGTGAAGATGAAGTCAGCACCACATTCTTTGCATTTGAGTGTTTTGTCTTCGTACATGATTTTTTACCTCGCTTGAATTTGGAATCGCCCCTATCGGACTTGCACCGAAAATTTTCTCCTTTTGAGTCGGGGCATATAATCAGACTTCTTCCTGAAGTCTTTTTTTTAGTTTTTTTCTTGCTCTTTGAAGTGCGCTGTCAACAGATTTGACGGTGGTGTCGGTTTTCTTTGCTATATCACCGTAGGAACAGCCTGCAAGATAGAGCATAAAGATTTCTCTTTCCCTGTCAGTAAGCTCGGATTTAATGGCTGTGGTGATGTACTCGACACCCTTTTGGGAAAGAAGGCTTTCTTCGGGGGTAAGGCTTTGCGAGCCGTGATTACGCTGACTGTCCAGAGAAACTATCATATCCTCTGGGATGCGCCTTTTGGTGTTTGTGGCACGGATAACGCTTATAATGCGGTTTCGTATACAGCAGGAGGCATAGGTGTTGAAGGAAGCTTCACCGTTTTTTTCATAGGAATAAACGGCACCTAAAAAGCCAATCATACCCTCCTGGACAAGGTCGGAAACATCCTCATTATTTGATGAAAAGGATGATGCGATATATTTTGCCACGTTCATATATCTTTCCGTAAGCACGGCAAGAGCTTCATCGTCCCTTTCTACGGCGAGAAAGGTAAGTTGTTCATCATTTAACTGAAAATAGTTTTCCATTGATAGACTTATCCAATCTTATTATTATGAATATAATATAGCAAAACTTTTATAAAGTCAAGTGAATTTTTATACAAAATGTACAAGTGTTTTTTGTTGCTTTACTACAAGAAATTATTAATTCGAATTAAAAAAATCCGCCCTGCTCTAACAAGGCGGATTGGTTTTTCAATGTTTAGCTCTTGGTGGCAAGGATAGCATCAATAAGCATCTGCTGTGCTTCCTTGGCTTCAGGTGTAGGGAACAAGGGATAAGGATGGTCGAGACCTTCCTTAAGCATAAAGGTGTGCTCTATGCCCTGCTCTGTAAGAATTTCGGAGAACTTCACTATATCGGGGCAAAGCATATCTCTGGTGCCTGTGAAAAGGCTTATGTAACCAAGATCTTCAAAGGTGCCGAAAATGGGGCTAACCACAGGATCCTTAAGGTCGAGGTCTGCCGCCCATCTTTTACCTATATCAATAAGTCCGTGCATTCCGAGCATAGGGTCGATAGGCTCAATTTCCTCTACCTGTTCATTTTCCATTGTAACATCCATCCAGGGAACATAAAGGAAAAGCTGTTCAGGTTCGAGTATGTCTATATCAAGATCCCTTATCTTCTGTGCAAGAACAAGACTCATGGCACCGCCCGAGGAGTCACCTGCAAAAATAATGTGCTTAACTCCCTGTCTTGTGGCAATATCAAGATAGAAGTTCATCATAACCTCATAAGACTGCTCGCAGGTGTAATGAGGAAGCTTGGGGTAAATGGGCATTACCACGGGACATTCCGCATTCTGTGAAACATTATTAATCAGCTTCCAGTGATACTTAAGGGGGTTATTCAGATAACCGCCACCGGGTATGTAGACAAGAAGGGTGTCCGTAAAGGTTTCCATATTAAAATAGTAAACCTGCATATTGTGTTCCCATATATAATAGTAAGGTATATCCATCGAAACACCGTCAGGCTTTTCGTGAGGCTCAAGATTCGTCTTTTCACGAAGCTCAATATTTTCGATATAGCCCTCGCCCTCCTCATAAATAGAGTCACGGTCAATAAGAACCATCCATACCTCGGATAAGGTAGCCATAACAGAGCGCTCATATTTAAAATGTGAAACGCAGAACAGCACCACAAAAAACACCGCAGCAGAAATAACAGCGGTTTTTAAAATTTTGATTATTTTGCTGTTTTTCATATTTTCCTCCTATAAAAATTCCATATATTTTCTCCAGCGTGATAATTATAATTAGATATTGTGAACAAAATGCTAATACACAGTGAATAATCAACAAATTATGGGTGGATGTCGATCATAATAGACAGATGTCGATTTCTTCGCCGAAAGCGAGCGGTAGTGGGAAGTGAGGTGGGGCGAAGCACAGCAGTTATGCCGTTCCCCGTACCCTACCGAGGGTACGGGGCGCCGCTTCGAGAAGCGGCTGCTTCGCCCCCACCCGCCTGCACAAACTAAAAAACAGTACCTGCCCGTAAAAGCAGATACTGCATACAATTATATATTATAGTCCCAAACTTTCCGCAAACTTTTCAATCACTTCTGCATACTCTTTCCTTCCGTGAATGAAAGCTTGGGCGTGGTCTGCCTCGGGTACGAGAAGTATTTCCTTCATCTCGCTCGAACAGCTTTCATAAAGTTCACCGCACATATATGAAGGCACAAGTCCGTCCTTTTCACCGTGAACAAAGAACATCGGCACCTTCGCCTTTTTAACGCAGTCTATGGGGGACACATCAAAAAGGTCAAAGCCGTGATTAAGCTTTCCTGCAAGGAAAATTCCTTTTACAATAGGTGATGACGGTTTTATTCCCATCTTCTGTATTTTCCAATTGAAGAAATCTTCTGCCTTGGTAAATCCGCAGTCAGCTACGGTGAATTTGACATTTTCGGGAAGGTCATCTCTTCCGCTCATCATACATACGGTTGCAGAGCCCATGGAAACCCCGTGAAGAATTATTTTTATATCCTTGCCGAAGGTCTCCGTAAGGTAAGAAATCCACTTCACACAGTCTTCTCTTTCGTTATAGCCAAAGGTGCACATAAGGCCTTCGCTTTCACCCGAAGCCACATGGTCGGGAAAGAAAACATTATAGCCTTTTTCCAAATAATACTGCACGAACTTTGAAAATTCTCTTTTACCGCTGCTTCTGTAGCCGTGGGCTCCGAAAACGAAAACATCACTTTCCTTTTCGGGCTTCATAAGATAACCCGTAAGTCTGTATCCCTTATCGGAAACAATGAAGTGTCTTTCGTAGCTGTATTCCTCAAGCCACTTAAGATTATTCTCTAAAAACTCACCCAAGTGACTGTTGTCACAGCCTGACATTTTCTGGTTAAATTCATCGGGAAATACGATATTACGGTTAAAGAGCGCCTCATTTGCAGCCGTCATAAGACCGTAGGCAGTTATACCCGCCACACCTGCACCAATCAAACATCTTTTAATACACTTTTTCATTTTTTACACATCCTTGGGTCTTTGTCTGTGGTAAACACAGTTACCGATATTCATGGGCGAAACCATCATTTTGAACTGACTTATTCTTTCACCGAGGGTGATTTTACGGATTGGAATGTCGCAAAGAGAATTTACACGGATACTTTCCGCAAGCTCCTCTGCTGAAACATCCTCACCAACAGCGATTGTGACTGTCTTCGTTTCACCGGGTAAAAGGTCGAAGCAATTATCCGAGAAGGGATTTACACTTGCGCTTTCGAGGCGGACAAGACGGGCATATTTGTCTGCCGTAAGAGTAATTTCGACCTTGTCACCGACAATTTTCTTTTCTGTCTTGATAGTGGTTTTGGGAAGTTTGAGATTCTTTTCTTCATCAAAGAGGAAGATTTTCTTTGCTGTTTCAACGCCGTCCTCAAAAAGAGAAAGGGCAAGACCTGTTGTCTTTGTGTCATAAGCCTTTTTAAGAATTGCAGGGTCTTTTCTGAACACCTTTTCATTAGTCACTCCCTTGACGGTGATTTCCCTTTCATCGGAGGAGATAACGCCCTTTTCAAAGTCGAATACCGAAAGGCGGACAGTAACCTTTTTGTCCTCACGAAGGTCATTGATAAGAAAGGCGGTCAGGTCATTTTCCTTGTCCTCAAAGGAAACCGTAAGAGGACGGTTGAAATGCTTTGCACCGTACTGTAAAGCCTTGTAGTTGCCGTAGTAATCGATACCCGACCAGGAGCATACAGGCCAGCAGTCATTGAACTGCCAATAGAGAGCACCGTTACATCTGCCCTTATTTCTGCGCCAATGCTCGGTGGCATCCTCGATGCATTTAAGCTGTGTTATCTGTGAAAGGTATACATAATCCTCGAAATGCTCGGGAAGAGCAAAGCGTGAACGGATGTAGTAGAACATTTTGCCGTTACCGGACATGCATTTCTGGTGACTTCTCATAACCTCACTTTCAAGGTCATAGTCCTTTTCTTCGGCAAAGGTGGCGATAGTTTTTATATCGGGAAGACTTTCGAATCCGAACTCACTGCAGAAACGTGTCATACGGTTGCGGTATTCCTTCATCGAGGAAAGACCGTGCCATACACTCCACAGATGGGTGTCACCCACATTGTCGCTCCTTACACCCTTATTGTGACCGATACCGCAGGGAGAGCCGGGAATAAAAGAGGTTACCTTGTCGTACTTTCTCACCTCTTCGGGGAGAATATGATGGAAAAACTTCTCTGTCCATTTTATGTATTCACGAAGATGCATCCAGCCGCCCGACATTTCTTCGATTTCGTTATTGCCGCTCCACAGGGCAAGACTTGCATGATGAGAAAGTCTTTTCACATTATATTCGACTTCCTTTTTCACGTTGGCAAGAAATGACTCTTCAAAGAAGGGATAGGGCTGACAGGCAAAAGCAAAATCCTGCCACAGAAGAATACCCTTCTCGTCGCAAAGGTCATACATTTCGTCGCTTTCGTAATAGCCACCGCCCCAAAGACGGATAAGGTTGAAGTTTGAGAAAAGAGCCGCATCTATAAACATATTCAGTGCCTTACTGTCAAAACGGTTAATAAAGGAATCGGCAGGAATCCAGTTTGCACCCTTGGCAAACACAGGCACACCGTTAAGAACAAAGCAGAAATTACTGCCGTATTCGTCCTTGCTGCGGTCTAAAACAAGAGTACGAAGACCGATTCTCTTTTCCTTTGATGAAAGAAGCTCGTCTTCACAGTAAAGCTCTGCCTTAACCTTATAAAGAGGCTGTGTTTCCTTGCCTGAAAGCTCTTTAGTCCACCAAAGTGCGGGATTTTCCACGGCGAATTCACCCTTGAAGCCTTCCTGTTTTTCCTGTGTGCCATCAGGGTGAGTAAGAGTTACAACACATTTTACATTTTCTCCGTAAAGCTCTGCTTCGCAGTCAAAATCAACTCTTACCTTACCGTCGTGATGAGCCTGTGAGAGAGCAAGATGCCTCACTCTTGCCTTTTTCACAAATTCAAGACCAATATCTCCGCTTATGCCCGAGGGAACGAGAACAGGGCCCCAGTCCCAGCCGAAATGACATTGAGGCTTACGGACAAAGACGATACCGTTCATACCGTTTGAGTTGGGAGGTACCGTAGTTTTTGAGGCAATATCCTCCACATATTTTACGGGAGAAAGGAAAAGGATTTTCAGTTCATTTTCCCCTTCTTTAAGATATTCTTTAACTTTAAAGCTGTAACCTATATGGCAGTTTTCCGTATAGGCTATCTCTTTGCCGTTGAGATAAATGCGGCAAAGAGTATCGAGCATTCTGCAGTTAAGGCAGATTTCGTCACAGCTTATTTCTTCGGCGGTGAGAGTAAATGTCTTTGCATATTCCCAATCAAGATGGCCGACAAATTCGCAGTCCTTTTCGTTAAGTCCGTAAAAGGGGTCGGGAATAATCTTGTTTCTCATAAGGTCAAGATAGTTACAGCCGGGCACAAGAGCGTCGAGCCACTTATCCTTTCCCTTTTCTTTGAAAAGCCACTGACCGTTTAGTGATTTATACATAAATTTTTCTCCTTATTTAACCTTAACATTCTTAACACTGCTGTATGCGCCGTAAATCTTCTTACCGCTGACAGTCTTATATGCTCTGATTTTTACATAATACTTCTTACCGCTCTTAAGCTTCTTAAGGGTAATTTTCTTTGTTTTCTGCTTTTTGATGAGAGTAGTCTTTGTTGTTTTCTTTGTGAATTTCTTTGAGGTTGAATACTTTATTTCATAACCCTCTGCACCCTTTACTGTCTTCCATGAAAGAGCCATGGCATCGTTCTTTGCAGTAAGCTTGAGTGAAGAAACCTTTGCAGGGTTAATGCTGAAATTAAGAGTTTTTGTTCCCGAATAGCTACCCTTGAAGGTAATCGTAACTTTACCCTTGCCTATGGCTTTATTCTTTGAATATTTAACAGTATAATCTTTACCGTTTACAAGCTTTTTGCCCTTGTAATCCTTTACGGTAACAGCAGGCTTGAAGGCTTTACCGGTGTAAGTATAGGTTGTCTTTGAAAGGGTTACGGTCTTTATTCTGTAAATCTTTTCGGATGTTGTCTTTCCGCAAAGAGTACAAGTGGTCTTTATATAACCGGGACCTTTAAGGGTTGCCGGTGTTACTGTGGTTTTGTTTATATGAGTTTTGGCATTTATGGGAGTGATGTCTGTTTTCGCATCACAGTAAATACAGTGACGGGATTTGCTTCCCTTCTTACCGCATTCGGGCTGTGTATCGGTAATGAAAACATTACTGTAGGTGTGTTTGGGAGCAATATCTCTTTCTTCCCTTTCACCGCAAAGTTCACAAAGTCTTTCTTCGCTACCCTTTACCGTACAGGAAGCCGCCTTTGTAACTGTCCACTCACTCCAGCCGTGCTTTGCCGTACCTTCAAAGACAATCACATCCACTCCGTTACAGTCTTCCCTGTCACAGAAAGCCGTTGCAGTACCTTCCTTTATACAGGTGGCATCATCATTATAAATGTACGAGCTGAAGCTGTGACCGAGCTTTCTGCCGTCGTCAAAGATTTCTCCGCCCATCTTAACACACTTAATGCAGTCATAGTAATAGGCATTACCCTTTTCGCAGTTAGGTGCCGAGCAGAAGTGTGCTTCATCTTCGATTTTTTCGGTAAAGTCATGAGCACAGGGGCCGTAAGTTCCGTCATCAAAGATCGCGGGCTCATAGTTCTCTGCACACCAATCTCCGAGAACAGGCTTTACAAAAGAACCACCGAAAAGTGAGATGTTCATATCACCCGCATACAGAGTGTTTTCGGCAAGATTTTTAATTTCACCCTTGAATATACCGTCCTTAATTGTAAGCACTGTCTTTTCTGTCCAGCCCTCTGCATAAGCATAGGCACCGTATTCAATATCACCGATAACGGTACCTGTGAACTTTTCGTCAAAGGTTACACTTACGCCTTCAGGATAATTTCCCTGTAAGTTGTACCAAAGATCAAAGGCTACATAGTCACTGCTGATGTTGCTTTTACCTGTTACAAGTACATTACCGCAGTTATTTGAAAGAGCATAAGCATACTGATAGTCAACGCCCGTAACATCCAGGTTCATATCTTCCACAGTAAGGTCGCAGTAATTCTGAACAAGGAACTTGACATCCTTGCCTGCTTT
>JAZUNX010000063.1:0-48672 GCA_045604385.1 Acutalibacteraceae bacterium | reverse complement strand
GGCTACGATCCGACTTACCCGAGGATACCACAGAGAAATTTTTCTGCACCGATTGCGGCGATGAGATTGTGCCTGCTCACGGCAAGAGTGCAAAATGGCTCGCAGAATACACCAAAAAGCAGTACGAAAGACCGCTTTGTACCAAATGTGCCACAAAGGCTAAGCAGGAAAAGGAAGCTAAAAAGGATCCCGTTCCCGACGGTTACGAGGAGGTATAAGCTATGATTAACTGTACAGTATATCAGGGCAGATTAACCGCTGACCCCGAACTCGGTAAAACGGCAAGTGATGTTTCTTATCTGAATTTTACTCTTGCCTGGAGTGAAAAGTATAAAGAAATCGAAAAGAAGTGTTTCCTTCGCTGCAAAGCCTGGCGCCATACTGCGGAGTTTATTGCAAAGCATTTCACCAAGGGCAAAGAGATAATGGTCAGAGGTAAGCTCCTCACGGAAGAATGGGAGCAGGATGGCAAAAAGCAGAGCCGTACAGTTCTCGAAATCGAAGAAGCTCATTTCTGCGGCAGTAAGTCCGATAACGGCGGAAATAATCAGCATCAGCCTGCTTCTCCCGGTGACTTTGAGGAGATAGACGACGATGAAGATTTACCGTTTTAAGGGGTGAGAAATATGATTATCTACGCTGACACTCGGCAAAAACAGGGGAAACACACCAAAAAGCACGAACAGCTGGAAAAGCTCGGCTATACTCTCGTTCACAAGCCTCTCCATATAGGTGATTATATGCTTGAAGGTAAGGACAGTATCAGCATTGATACAAAGCAGAATCTCGATGAAGTTGCATCAAATGTCTTTGACGAAAGCGGCAGATTTATGCGTGAGGTCAGACGGGCATATAAAGAGAAGGTGAAGCTCATTGTTCTTATCGAACACGGGGGAGCGATTAAAACTCTCAACGATGTTTCCAAATGGAACTCAAAGCACAGCAGGATAACGGGTAAGGGGCTGAGCAACAGACTTTTCAGAATACATATCGCTTATGGTACCGAGTTCATTTTCTGCGATAAGAGGGTGACGGGTAAGAAAATTGCAGAGCTTCTTACTGAAAATTAAAAAAATCATCTGTTTTGAGGTCTCTTTTTGCGTAAAGCATGCAAAAATAAAGATTTTTCAGACTATAAGTGAAGAGCTTTTTTTGAAAGTAAAGGAGTGAAAAACTATGCGTGATATTCCGGGTGAAATCATCGAGACGGTCTCAATGCCCGAAATCTGCGAAAGGTACGGAATAAAAATAAGTCGGACAGGCTTTATCTCCTGTCCCTTCCACCACGAAAAAACACCCTCTCTTAAAGTCTACGGCGGAAAGAAAGGCTTTTACTGCTTCGGCTGCGGAAAGAGCGGGAATGTCATTAACTTTGTGATGTCTTATTTTGGTATGGATTTCAGAGAAACTCTGATGAAGCTGAACTATGATTTCTCTCTCGGTTTACCTCTTGAAAGAAAAATGACCTTGAGAGAAAAGCAAAATCTTGACCGTAAAGGAAAAGAACATAAAAGACAGGCCGAACAGCGGAAAGAGGATGCCCGAAGAAAGCTTGACAGATTTTTGAAGGCTCATTCGGCTCTTATCGAAAACGACAGAATCATCAGAGAACACCGTCCGCAGACCCCGGAAGAAAATCCTTCTCTTGACTTCATAAAGGCTCTTCACGAAAGAGAACTAATTTTATTCGAGCTTGAGGAAGCCGAAAGTGAACTAATTAAAATTAAGGAGTGATGCACAATGAGTTACAATTTAGCTGCAATAAAAGCGAGAGAAAATGCAGGTCTTACGGTCCGTGAGCTTGCCGAAAAAGCAGGCTTTGACTATATGACACTTTACCATTTCGAGAACAATAAAAGAGCCTGCAAGATAACCACGGTTATCAAATTTGCCGATGTGCTCGGAATCAGCCTCGATGAGTACCTGGGCAGAAAGATACCTTTACCCGACACCGAAAAGGCGATTAACTTCTTTAAGGAAGAAATCGGCCGTTTTGAGCGTGCACCGTATATAAACGGCTGTGAAATGACGGAAGAATGGAAGGAAGGCCTCTCCATTTGTAAAATGGCACTGACGGCCCTTGAACATTATGCGAAGGAGGGAGAGTAGTGAAAGGAAGATGAATGCTATAAAAATTGATGAAGGCAAAAATTCAAAGGTTGAAGTGTGTGAAGAACCGACTGTTGATGAAAAAATAGAATATTGGCACACTCACGAAACAGGAAATAGTTTAAGAGAATTTTTAGGGATGACAGAGCAAGAATATTTAGATTTTGCATTAGGTAAAACACATTAAGGAAATAGCAGGTGAAACAAATGGCTAAAATATTTGAATTTCATGGGTATTACGTAGACCCAAACGATGATTACAACGCGGAAGAACTGGAGATACTTTTTTCAGAAAAATTTGATGTTATGTCACATCATATTAAAGTTGATGAAAGGGATATAGGCGAATGGGAAGATGAAAACCCATTAAATTATACGGATTGCCACATAAGTGAATGTATGAGATATTTTAATGACGGCAATATATGCTTGTCTGTATTTAATATGTTAAATTATTCAGATTATGTTGAAATTGAATATAAAGGCAAAAAGTATGTTGGCAGAATAAAGTCTGTTGACAGTGTATGGAACGAAGGTAGAACACTTAGCGGCAAAGCGGTATATAACATTGAGTTTTACAATGTATGCCTTATCGAAAAAGACACAAACTGTACCGTAAGTAATATTATACTTAAACATTTTTCAGATATTAAAGCCTACAAAGGAGAGTGAGAAATATGGCAAAGTACAAAGTAAGCTATTCAGATTCGCTTATGTTGAAGCGGACAGTCCTGAGGAAGCTGATGAAAATTATTATGATTATCCGGTATACGATGAGTGCGAACCTACTTCTGTTGAAGAAGTTGATGATTTCATTATAACTCTTTAATTCTCAACCCTACTCACCGAAAGCGAGGTGATGAACAAAAATGCTGAGTGAAGAAACAATAGTTATGATGTCGCCTGAACTGTTATTCAGCCGTGATACGATGCTTGACCTTATGGATGAAGAGCCGGAAGAACGTGCAAGACTGTCGGCTCTTTTAACCTTGAGAGCCAAAGAACTCAATGTCGAAAAAGATTTTAAGTCCGTTATGAAAGCCTATAACGAGGCTGATAAAAAGCTTGCCGTAGAGTATAAGAAATCTTGGCAGCGCAACTCAAATGTAACTCTCGACTTTAACAGCAAAGGGGATCCTCTTGCAAGTATCGAAAACTATATTAAAGTTCTTGAAAATGACAAGAAATTCAAAGGTCTTAAATTCAATCTGCTTACATACGCACCTGAGCAGGAAAGGGACGGTGTAACATATCGCTGGCTTGATGCTGACGATGCCGAAACGAGACGTTATATTGAGAAAAAATATCTCTTCCACAGCACACAGAAATGTGATGATGCTCTGCGCATAGTTTTTGCAAAGAATAAATATCATCCTGTTCGTGAACTGATAGACTCTATTGAATGGGACGGAAAGAGCCGAATATATAAGTTTCTTGCCGAGTGTACCCGATGCGAAGATAATGCTTACACAAGAGAAGTCAGCCGCTTGATTTTTGCCGGCGGAATACACCGTCTTTATAATCCCGGCTGTAAGTTTGATGATATGCCTGTTCTTATCGGTACCCGTCAAGGTGAAGGTAAAAGCACCCTTGTGCGCTGGCTTGCTCTGAAGGATGAATATTTCACTGAGGTCAACGAATTCGAAGGGCAGAAGGGTATCGAGAGTATCGAGGGCGGATGGATCTGCGAGGTTTCGGAGCTTTTGGCTCTTACCAAGACCAAGGAGCAGGAGGCCGTCAAGAGTTATCTTACCCGTTTAAATGACCGCTACCGTATGCCTTTTGACAAGAGAGTAACGGACCATCCGAGACAGTGTATTTTTATCGGTACCACAAACAAAGAGCAGTTCCTTACCGATAAGACAGGTAACCGCCGTTTTTATCCTGTGAAGGTCAATCAGACAGGTTATGCGCTTTTCGACAGGGAGAAGGAAGTAAAAGAATATATCCGTCAGTGCTGGGCTGAAGCAAAGCATCTGTTTGATAAAGGAGAGTTAATGCCTTATGCAGACAGAACTCTCACAGCTCTTATCAGAGAAAAGCAGGCAGAAGCCGTGGAAGACGATTACCGTGTGGGAATGGTGAAGGACTACATAGAGGATAAGGACGAGATATGTATTCTCGAGCTGTGGCAGGAGGCCCTTAAAATGGGTATGTTCTCGAAGCCTGAAAAGAAAGACAGCAACGAGCTTGCTCTTATTATGCAGTCTCTCGACGGCTGGGAGAAGCAGAACAACCCGAAACGCTTTAAAAGCTACGGCCTGCAGAAGTGGTGGAAGCGTACCCACATATTCGGTGATTTCGAGATAATCGGTGACGATGATGACCTCGGATTTTGATATAAGGGTGTTACCAACTTGACTTAAAGTGGGGACTTGGTAACGGGTTGGTAACACCTTGGTAACGGCTGAAAACTCCCTATTTATAAGGGTTTATAAGGTTTTATGGTGGGGTGTTACCAATGTTACCAATAGTACAACTTTTTAAAAAGTAGAAAAAATATATTTTACCGTATATATTTAATAGGAAACTTGGTAACGGTAACGGTTTCGAAAATGCCGATAAACCCAGTCTCCATAAGGCTTTGAGCCGATTCTGAAGGGTGTTACCAACTTGGACTTGGTAACACTTTTACGGATAAATATTTCCATTACAGAACAAATATTGAAAGAAGGTGAACTATATGGATGAAAAAATGACCGCTGAACTCGTAAACCAGATTGAAAAGCAGACAAAAAAGAAAAATCCGAAGAAATCTGCTGAAATGGCTCCTCAGACTGAACCGGGTGATAACCGAAAATATCTGCTCCATTCGCTTAAAATTGCAGGTCTTCCGAAAATTGATACTAAGAATATTGAACAGCTTGAAGAAAGAATCGGTACCTACTTTTCCGTCTGTGCTGAGGATGATATGAAACCGTCCGTTTCGGGTCTTGCACTTGCTCTCGGTACGGACAGACGGAGACTTTGGGAATGGCGTGAGACTGAATCTGACCCGCGCTCGGACACGATAAAAAAGGCCTATCAGCTGCTTAACCTTCTGATGGAAGAATATATGCAGAACGGCAAGATAAATCCTGTGTCGGGCATCTTCCTGATGAAGAACAACTTCGGTTATTCC
The DNA here is from genome assembly GCA_045604385.1 of Acutalibacteraceae bacterium. Lineage (GTDB taxonomy): Bacteria > Bacillota > Clostridia > Oscillospirales > Acutalibacteraceae > UBA6857. The sequence continues at coordinate 43,442 of JAZUNX010000063.1, read as the reverse complement.
GATAAGCAGGAATTTGTACTTACTCCGAACAGCCCTCTCGGTCAGCAAAAGAGCACCGAAGAGCTCGAACAGAAATACATCGACAGCGTTGCTGAAGATATAGACAGCTGATTTCTTAAGCCTCCATATATAAAAATACCGCTGATTCTGACCTGTTAAAGGGCCATAAATCGGCGGTATTGACGTTAAAAACCGCCCTCATCGAAGGCGGTTAATTTTATGAGAATATCTTCCAGAAGGGTTTATTTTGCTTTGTCCACCACTTGACACGCTCTTTCAACTCTTCATCTGTAATGTACGGTATCGGGACTTTCTCGAAGCGTTCCGGTGTCAGATAGTAGCCGAAGCCGTGACGGGGAAGCTGTTCTGCACCGTTCACATTGATTATGTTTCTGCTGTCCTGTGCTGTGGGACATCTCAAAGCTATACGGCTGTCCATATTGACTTTAATCTGACCGTTTACGATGTCCTTTGTCGGTCTCTGTGTGGCTGCTATCAGGTGAAGGTTTGCGGCTCTGCCGAGCTGTGCGAGCCTCTGCAGCAGGGGAAGACTTTCCTTTTTCTGTGTGGTCATAAGGTCGGCGAACTCATCAATAAAAATGTAGACATTAGAGCCGTCGTATTTTTTGATGTGTTTTCTCTGCATTTCAGTGTATCTTGTTTCCATCAGGTCAACACACCACTTAAGAGTGCTGATAATATCTACGGGCTCACTTGCATACTTAAGTGTATGCGGTAAAGGTTTGTAGTCGATAAGCTCAACTCTCTTTGGGTCAATCAATACAAGCTGCAAACGGCTCGGATCCTTGTATAATGCTGTATAAATTATACTGTTGATTAAAACACTTTTACCGCTGCCCGTTGCACCTGCAACAAGTAAATGCGGCTGCTCCAGGATGTCAGAGCAGAGGCCCGAAACAGTTCCGCCCGGTGTTGTCCATGTTCGTTTCATTGTTAAGTCCCTCCATTATGACTTGATTTTTCTTTAACTTTTCTTGTTTTGCTTGGCTATCATATACAGGGCGATTATTGAAAGCGTTAAGCCTGTAACAGATAACACAATTTGAATAATATCAATAATCATAAGCTATATTGACAATGGCGAAGATTTTTGTTATCATAGTTAAGGGAGTGAGAGTGTTCCCACTCCCTTTATAACTATTCGTTAAGCATTTCTATTAATTTGGTTATCAAACTAATTAAACTGCTTAACAGACCGATTAAGGCAGAGGTAACAGCAAGTTTTGAAGCGGTGTTGTTATCTCTGTTCTTTTTCTTTTTAGCCATTGTTTTAACTCCTTTCTTTGTTATTTGTAACCGTTGATTGATTACGATAATAATATAACATAATTTATCGTAATTGTCAATAGATAATTCAAGAATTATCGTAATTTTATTATATTTATTTATATTAATATTAATCTATAGAGCATTTAAAAACCTTTATACGGGTACGGGTGGGGGATATGTGAATTATTATATGGTATTAGTCAGTCCCGAAACCACACTCACAAAATAAAAAGGCTCAAATTTACGAAAACATATTGACAAGTTACCGTAATTGTGTTATTATCATTACAGAAACGGAGGTAATACGATGAAAAATGTTATAGGTTATATCAGGGTTTCAACAGACGGACAGTGTAAGGACGACAAATTCGGCCTCGATGTACAGAAAGAACAGATACTCGATTACTGTGCTAAAAATGATATGAATGTAGTTCGTTGGTTTTCCGATGAAGGCGAAAGCGGCGCAAAGGAAAGACCGGGTTTTGATGAAATCGTTTACGGTGAAGTCGGTAATCCGCCTTATGAATCTGTTGTAGTGGCAAAGTCAGACCGAGTAGCAAGAGACATAGAAATTTATTATTATTACAAAATGCTTCTGCGAAAGAAAAACATTTCTCTTATTTCTATCGCCGAAGATTTCGGCAAGTTCGGTGTATTTTCTGATATGTTAGAATCCTTTACCTTGTGTGTTGCAAAAATGGAAAGAGAAAACATCAATAAAAGAACGAGTGCAGGCAGAGCTGTTAAATCCTCAAGAGGCGGATATTCGGGTGGCAGAACACCTTTCGGTTATAAACCCGAAAACAGACAGATGGTTATTGTACCCGATGAAGCTGAAATTGTCAGATGTATTTTCCGTATGAAGGACGAAGAGGGGCACACATATAAAGCTATATGCGAATACCTCAACTCCGAAGGTAAAACCAACCGCAGCGGGACAAAGTTTTCCATCAGCACCGTGCAGACTATATATGAGAATAAAAAAGTATATGAAGGTCTTTATAAGTACGGTAAAAACGGTGAGTGGGTAAAAGGTGTACACGAGGCTATATTGAAAGGACAGGATTGATATGAAAAAGGCTGTAATATTTTCAGTAATTTTTCTTGTGTTTTGTATTTTTATATCGGGGTTAATCGAAAACAACGAAACAACTGAAAATACAAACATAACTGAAACAACCAATGCACCGAGAGAACTTAAAGCAGGTGAGGTTTTTGAGCAGAACTGTTATATCGAGTACGATAATGTGAAAATCACCTATGACGGTGAAAACTTTGTCATTGATAATAACAGTGATTCCATAATGATGATTTCCTGCGGCATTTACGGGAAGAAAAAAGACGGTACTTACGAATGGTTAGGTAATCCTGCCTTTTACGGAATTGATGAAAAGCAGTATGAAAAGGATATGGAAGAAAACGGCTGGGCGGTTGAAAAAACGACCAACAGAGTAAGACCGGGAGAACGCCTCACCGCTACATTGACTCTTTTTGGTTTCGGTAACGGGAATGAGTGGGATGTAGACGGTGACGGATATTATGAAATTCACTTTACCTTGAATGAGCAGATAAATGAAACAAGCGTGATGGTTTCTACCGATAGTACAAAAACAGATTATTACAGATTAAAAGCAGAATAATTAACCGCAGCAATCGACCTTGCCAACAAAACAGGAGTTGACTTGTGGGCGAATTTTAGGTAAAATCAAATTATAGAATACATCTTCTCACGACAGGGTGAGATTAAAGTCAACAGGGACTTACGATTTAATCGTAGGTCTCTTTTTTATTTACAGAGGTGAATTAATGGAAGCCTTAATTTCAAGGATAATAAATCAGATACATAAAAAGCCCTCGGATGTAACGGCTTATGAGGACCTGTTTTCCCTCTGTCGCAACATTGAAGAAAAAGGCGACTTCAAATTAGCTCACGATACCAACGGAATTTTAAGACGGCATATCTCGACGGCTATGAAAAACCGTTACAGTGTCAAAGAGATGTTTGAACTTTATAAGAAAAGCCTTCTTTTTGATGCACCGCACTTCTTTGACAGTTATCTTCTTTACATCGAAATAAACCGAAATCCTGAGGAGCGATTTTATCAGCCCCGTCGAAAAAGACTTAAAATAGTCGTTGATGCTTTGCAGAAGCTGGCCGATGATGAGCTTGACGAGCTGTTCCTGTCTATGCCGCCCCGAGTAGGTAAAACCACCATACTGATGTTCTTTTCGACCTGGATAATCGGACGGAACAGTGAGCTGTCAAATCTCTATTCGGCTTATTCCGATACCATAACCAAGGCATTTTATAACGGTGTGCTTGAAATTATCAATGATCCCGTTACCTATCTGTGGAATGATGTGTTTCCAAAGGCTAAAATCGTTCAGACCAATTCACAGGATGAAACGATTAATATTGACCGAAAAAAGCGTTATCCGTCTCTTACCTGCCGTTCTCTTTACGGTACACTTAACGGTGCCTGTGACTGTAACGGCTTTGAGATTAACGACGACCTTATCGGCGGTATCGAAGAGGCACTCAATAAAGACAGACTGCAGGCGGCGTGGAGCAAGGTAGATAATAACCTTCTTCCCAGAGCAAAGGAAACAGCGAAAATTCTTTGGTGCGGTACCCGTTGGAGTATGATTGACCCCATCGGTTTACGCCTTGAGCTTTTGGAAAATGACGAAAGATTTAAAAACCGCCGCTATGCTGTTATCAATCTGCCTGCTCTTGATGAAAATGACGAGAGTAACTTTGACTATGATTATTCCGTAGGCTTCAGTAGCGACTACTATAAGCAGAGAAGAGCCTCCTTCGAGAGAAATAACGATATGGCATCCTGGCTTGCACAGTATATGGGACAGCCTATCGAAAGAGAAGGAGCCTTGTTTACACCAGGCGATTTCAGATATTATAACGGGGTACTTCCCGAAGGTGAACCGGACAGAATATTTATGGCCGTTGACCCTGCTTACGGCGGCGGCGACTTCGTGGCTTCTCCCGTCTGCTTTCAGTACGGATATGATATTTATGTTCACGATGTGGTTTATGACAGCGGAGATAAGAAAATCACACAGCCTCTTTTAGTTCAGAAGGTAATCAAGCACGATGTGGCGGCCATGCAGATAGAAGCCAACAAGTCAACGGAAGGCTATAAAGACGGAGTTCAGGAACTGCTGAAAAAAGAAAAGAGAAGCATCAACATTACTACGAAAGCGGCGCCGTCAAATGTTGCAAAGCAGCAGAGGATATTTGATGCGGCTCCCGATATCCGTGAGATGATGATTTTCCGAGAGTCGGGCAAAAGAAGCAAGGAATATAGCCTTTATATGCAAAATGTTTTTTCCTTCAAGATGTTTGCAAAGAATAAAAACGATGATGCTCCTGATTCTCTTGCCATGGCAGTGAAAATGGTGACAAATCCGCCGAAGATATGTACTGTTTTCAGGCGGCCCGTGTAAATACAGACTTTTGTTTATTGCTTTATGCCGAAATAGGTAATATAATTAATAATAGAGAACTATAAAAAGGTGGTGAACAGGTGAGTATTGAAGAAAAAACACAGCGGATGTACGGCAGAAGAATTATCTTTACCGATGTGGATGAAATAACAGAGCAGAATGTTATTTCTGTGCTTGAGGATACTCTTCCCGTTCACAAAAAGAACAAAGCTGAAATCAAATATCTTTACAACTACTGGAAGGGCAAACAGCCTATTTTAGGCAGAGAGAAGGACATCAGGCCCGAAATCAATAACATTATTGTCGAAAACAGGGCAAATGAGATAGTCTCATTCAAATCCTCTTACCTTATGGGTGAGCCGGTACAGTACATAAACAGAAGTAAAGAGAATATTTCCGATTCACTAAACCTTCTCAATGAATATATGTTCTATGAGAATAAAGAGGCGAAGGATAAAACCCTTACCGATTGGTTTACCATATGCGGTACAGGCTACAGAATGGTATTACCCGTTCAGTACGATAATCCCGACGAAGCACCTTTTAATATTTATATCCTCAACCCTATGCAGACTTATGTGGTTTATCATAACGGTCTGGGTAACAGAGAGATGATGAGCGTTCATTTCATCAAGAAAAAGGACGGTACATTTCTTTATATCATCTATACCGATTGCAGATACTTTGAGATTATTGATGACGGTACGGGAAAGAAGATAAGAAATCGTGCCTACCATTCTCTGCGAAATATCCCCATAATTGAATATCTTTCCAATGAGGCGAGACTCGGAGCCTTTGAGGTGGTATTACCCATACTCGATGCCATAAACAATGTAGCTTCAAACCGTATCGATGCTGTTGAACAGTTCGTTCAGGCAATTCTGGTTATCGCAGGCGGTGAAATCGAAGAAAAGGTGTTTAAGTCCTTAAAGGATTTAGGCGGTCTTAACCTTCCCGAGGGCGTGGATGCGAAATATCTCGTTCAGGAGCTTAATCAGATGCAGACACAGACTCTCGTTGACTGTATGTATCAGACGGTGCTTACCATTTGCGGTATGCCTAACAGAAACGGCGGTACATCCACCAGTGATACGGGCAAGGCTGTTATTATGCGTGACGGCTGGACTAATGCCGAGGCAAGAGCCAAGGATTCGGAAAAGATGTTCAAGCTCGCCGAAAAGAAATTTCTTAAAATCGCTCTTTATATCACAAATACCCTCCGTGGTACAGAACTTAAACTTTCGGATATTGACATACGACTTCCCCGAAGGAATTATGAAAATGTACTTGAAAAAGCACAGGTACTCAATATGCTTTTACAGAATCCGAAAATTCACCCGAAACTTGCTTTCGAGCACAGCGATATGTTCGTGGATCCTGAATTTGCTTATACAATCAGTGACGAATATTACAAAGAGTATCAGCAAGAGAAGCTCAAGGAAGTTAATGATTACACGAACAGCCTCGTTGACGGTCAGAAGAAGGAAATAGACGATGAGGGCGAAGAAGATGTATGATTATTCAGATAAGATAACGGCGTTTCTAATAAAATGCTTTATTGAAATGTTCGACACTTTGAGAACCGAAATATTCTTTAATGAAAAAGGTATTTTTGATACGGTCGATAAGCTGTATGAAAAACTTGACGAGTTTTCGCAGGTATGGCTGACCAAGGTAGCCGTCAAAGCCTACAAAGATGCAGGCGGAGATGAGAACTCCTTCATAAACCGTCAGTGGCTGACAGAAAACATCCTCGAAGAATATGACAAGGTAACCAAATATGTCTATATAAACGAGGTCGACAGAAAACGGTCAAGGCTTGCGGAAAGTCTGATTGCAAGCGATAATAAAAGCACAGAGATTGATAAAGCGCTTAAGCTGTGGTCAGCTATGATTTCGCAGTATGCAATTACAGCTGTTGATACGGCTACTCTTGCTGCATATAAATCTCTCGGCGTGAGAGAGGTAGTATGGAAGAGTATAAGTGACGGCAGACGGTGTAAGGTCTGTATGGAGCGTGACGGAAAGGTATATCCCATAGACGAAGTACCGCCGAAGCCTCATATAGGCTGCAGATGCTATCTCGTACCGAAAGGCAGGAAAAACAATGGAAAATAATCTTTTTTCAAGTGAGGCAATAGCCGAAATAAGCCGTATTCTTAAAAAGGGCAATACGGTTGAAATAAAGAAAGTGAACGGTACACTCGTTATCGTTGAAATACAGAGAAAAGTTAAAAACAGGACCTCTATAACAGGGTAGAGGGAGACAGTCAACAGGGACTATGAGTTAAGGCTCACGGTCCCTGTTTTTTTATTTGATATAAAGCCGTAAGGCTCATATATGAGAGGGAACTCTAAACGCAAAAAGGAGACAACCTTACCAAAAACAGAAAATAGCGCAGAGGGAACTGCCTTGTTAAACGCAGGAGGTATTTTAAATGGCAAAAATTGACACAACACAAATCGAAGGCTACGAAAATATGTCAGCCGAGGATAAGCTGAAGGCTCTAGAAGATTTTGAGTATGAAGATCATTCTGCAGAACTTCAGAGACACAAAAATCTTTTAACGAAAGCTAACGGTGAAGCGGCTGAATGGAAGCGTAAGCACAACGAGCTTCTTTCTGATGAAGAAAAGGCAAAAGCAGCTCAGAAAGAAAAAGAAGAGGAATTTAATTCTATGAAGGATGAAATTGCCTCTCTGAAAAAGGAAAAACTCGTATCTGAGCATAAAGCTAAATTTTTAGCCGCCGGTTATGATGAAGAACTTGCAACCGAAACAGCTCAGGCAATCGCTGACGGTGATACCGCCAAGTTCTTTGCAAATCAGCAGAAATTCCTCACAGCACACGATAAAAACATTGAAGCCGAGCTTCTTAAGAAAACTCCGAGAAACGGGGAAGGCGGAACAGGCGGAGACATCGACTACGCTAAAAAAGCCGCCGAAGCACAGGCAGCAGGTGATTTCACTTTGGCCGCTTACTATACGAGGCTCGCACAGGAAAACAAAGAATAATTAAGTAAAGGAGAATGACAAATGGCAGATAATTTTGCTACAAGTTTTGCTTGCCCTAACTATTCGGGTATGCTCTTCAACAAGGGTAACACAAGAACACCCCTTCTTAACCTTATCGGTCACAAGGCAGTACAGACCGACCACGTTGAATTCGTAACAGGTCAGGAATACACCGGCGGCGGTAACGGTTCACAGCCTGCAATTTCAGAAACAGCTTCTCTTACTGCTCCTGAAGCTACTTCCGCAGGTCGTACACAGAAAACAAACGTTACCCAGATTTTCCAGGAGACTGTGGGTATCTCTTATGCCAAGCAGTCCAATATGGGTACACTTTCAGGTCTTAATGTTGCCGGTCAGCAGGCAAATCCCAAAAAGGAACTTGATTTTCAGGTCGGTCTTAAGATGCAGAAGATTGCCCGTGATATTGAGTACACTTTCATCAACGGTGCCTATCACAAGGCAACAAAGGACAGTGAAGCCAATAAAACAAGAGGCCTTCTTACTGCTGCAACATCTCATGTAATGGCTATGGACGGTAAGCCTGTAGGCTTATGGGAAATTGCCGATATGATGAAAGCTGTCTATGGCGGTAATGCACCTACAGACGGTCTTGTATTCTGGTGTGATGCTATTACCTATTTCCAGGTAAATGCAGATGCAGTGCAGAACGGCCTTACAATTGTTCCTTCTGACCGTACCATAAACGGTATCCGTCTCAACAAGGTTACAACACCTTTAGGTGATGTATACATTCAGCTCGGCGAATGCCTTCCCGGCGGTAGTGCACTGCTTCTCAATATCGGTGCTATCCGTCCCGTTCTTCAGCCTGTTCCCAAAAAGGGTAACTTCTTCCTCGAAGAGCTCGCAAAGACAGGTGCCGGTGAAAAGCATCAGATTTTCGGTCAGATTGGTCTTGACCACGGCCCCGAATGGTTCCACGGCAAATTCACAGGCATTTCTACAGCCTTTGAAAAGCCCAAGTACAGCCGTAGCGTATATGTTGCTAATGCTTCCGAAATCGGTTCAGCAAATGCATCGGCAGAATAAATAATGAAAGAAGGCGGACAGAATGGACGAAAACAGAAAACTCACTTTGTTAAAGGGAATGACAGATGAGAAGGATGTGGAAACTCTGTCCGCTTATCTGTATCTTGCGGCGGGTATCGTTCTTAAAAGGCGTTATCCCTTCCGTGACGATGTCGGGGAAGTACCTGAAAGGTATGCTGATACACAGCTTAAAATCGCCGCTTATCTTCTCAATAAAAGAGGTGCGGAGGGACAGCTTTCCCACAGTGAAAACGGCATAGACCGTACTTACGAAAGTGCCGATGTCCCCGAATCTATGCTTAAAGGTATCGTGCCTCTCTGCTCTCCAATCTGTAAGACGGGGGATGAGCAGGAATGAGATGCCTTAAAAGAAATCAGAAGCCTTTTCACTATGCTTTGTTTGAGAAGTACGAAGCCATAAAGGATGAAGAGGGAAATGAGACAGGCGAAAAGAGGATTATTTACCGTGACCCCGTGTGTGCAAAGGGCAACATCTCCTTCGACGGAGAAGCACACAGGGAAAATTTCGGTACCTCTTTGCAGTATGACGGAGTTATCGCTCTGGATAATGTCAACTGTCCCATTGATGAGAATACTGTGCTGTTCATTAAGGTAAGACCTTCAAGAGATGAAGAGGGAGAGTGGCTCTATGATTTTCTTGTCGCAAAGGTTATACCCTCTCTGAACAGTGTGCTCATCGCAGTTAAAAGTGTGGAGAGCAAAAGATGAAAATCAGCGTATCTTTGGGAAATATCGACGAGGCTATCCGACAGATTGAGGAATATGAGAAATCCTTGCCCGAAAAATGCCGTAAGCTGATTCAGCGGCTTACGGATGAGGGCGTTTCCATAGCCAAGGCAAAGATAGTCAGTATGGGTGCCTTCGAGGACGGTGACCTTCTCTCTTCAATGCAGGGACTTCTCTATAAGGAAGGCAACAAAGGTATGATTATCGCCGACTGTAAACACGCCGCTTTCGTCGAGTTCGGTACAGGTGTGGTCGGTAAAGGCAAACAGCATCCCGATATACCTGTGCCCTGGACTTATGACAGTAACGAGCACGGCGAGGACGGCTGGTACTACTATGACGAGGAGCAGGTCAGATACAGATTTACCAAGGGTATGCCGTCACGGCCTTTTATGTATGAAACGGCGGCAGAGCTCCGAAATAAACTGACGGAATATGCGAGAGAGGTGTTTAAAAGTGATTGATATTGAGCCTTATCTTTTTACGAAGGTGAAAAATGCAGTGCCGAAAAAGGTAGATTGCGATACCTCTTACGAAAGAACACCGAGCAGCTTTCCGAGGCTGACCTTAATCGTGGAAGACAACTCCGTTTATGAAAAAACTGTCGATTCGGGCAGTAACGAAAACCACGCTTCCATTATGGTTGAGGTCAATGTCTATACAAATAAAGCCACGGGCAAAAAACAGGAATGTAAAAAGATTATGGCAGCGGCCGATGAAACTCTTTTAGCCTTGGGCTTGATAAGAATATATCTGAAGCCTACACCTAACCTTGAGGATCCTACGGTTTACCGTATGACGGCAAGATATACGGGTGTGGTTGACAAAGACAAAAATATTTACAGGAGATGATTAAATGGAAAAGACTACCATTAATACCTTTTTATATCACAGCACCGACAAAGGCGCTACTTTTAAAAAGCTCATTGACATAACGAGCTATCCCGATATTTTTTCTACACCTGAAAAGCTGGATATTTCCGACCTTTCGTCTGACCAGAAAAAGTACACTCCCGGTATGAGAGACCTTCCCGATTATGAGTTCGGCTTCAATTACACCAAGGTCGGTTATGAAGCATGTAAAGCTCTGAAGGGTAAGAACGATACTATGTATCAGATTCGCTTCGGTGAAAACGGTGAATTCGGCTGTTGGCAGTGGCAGGGAGATATTTTCGTTACTCCCACAGGCGGTCAGGTAAACGGTACCCGTCAGGGTAAGATAGTCTGCTATCCCGAAACCGATGTTACGGAAGTAGATCCTGCACAGCCTGCACAGGCAGCAAACACGGATGAATAATGAGGTGAACACTTATGGCAAAACAGATTACAATTCCCTATGAGGGTAAAACATACACTCTCGAATACAACCGCACCACGGTAATGGCTCTCGAAAAAGAGGGCTTCCGTGTAGGTGAGATTGACACTCTGACTAATATTACTCTTCTTATTGTCGGTGCTTTCAGAATGCACCATTCATCCCTTACCAGGGCGAAGGCACTGGAGATATATAAGAACGCAGTAAAAAAGAACCGTGACGATTTTATCACCAAGCTCAATGAAATGTGTTCGGAGACATATCTCTCCTTGCTTGACGATCCCGAAACAGAGGACGAAGGAACCGAGGACGAACAGGGAAACTGTGGCTGGGAAGCGAGCTGGTAAACGGCTCGGCTTCCCATTTTTCCTATGGGGAGTTATTCCGGAAGCTTTGTCCTGAATATATGGCTATCGGTATGAGCTATGAAGAATTCTGGGAAAAGGATGCTGAAATGGTAAAGGCTTATCGTGAAGCTGACCGTATAAAGCGAAAGCGCAGAGATTGGGATTTATGGCTTCAGGGCAGATATTTTTATGATGCCCTATGCTGTGCAAGTCCGATTCTGCATGCTTTTGCCAAAGAAGGCACACAGGCCCATCCCTACCCGGAGGAGCCCTATCCGAGAGATAAAAAAGATATTAAAAGAATGCAGGACAAAATTATAAAAGAAAACGCAGAAGGCTTCCGTGCCTTGGTTGCGTTAAAAAATGAGGAAAGGAGAAGAAAGAATGGGTACAGAAGCGACGATTGATAAACTGCAGATTGAAATAGAGAGTACCGCAAAGGATTCTCACGAAAGTCTCAAAAAGCTTACATCAATACTCAAAAAAATTAAGACAGCAAGTGAAAACAGCGGTCTTGCCACTGTGGAAAAGGACCTTCAGCATATTTCGCAGATTAACTTCAATAATATGAAGCCTTTGACAAGAGTGCTCGACAGTATCAACACCAAGAGCAAAAGGACAATGACCGAACTTAAAAAATTGCGTGCTGAGGTGGAACAACTGCAGAAGGCATCTCTTCCTCAGGTGAGTACAGCTGAAACTCCTGTTACAAGCTCTGCGACCGATACTCCTTCGGCATCTTTGACAGATACGGTGCAGGCAGACGGGAAAATTAAATCCGCTGTAAGTTCATCACGAAAACTCAGAAGCATTCTTGGCAGCATCAATATGAAAAAAGCCAATTCCGATGCGGATAAGCTTGATTCTAAAATGAAGAAGATAAAGAGTCGTTCCCTTTCTATCGGTCAGCTCTTTAAGCAGGTTGTTATGTTCGGCGGTGCTTTCCGTCTTTTCTCTATGGCAACTATGGGTGTCAGTGAAGGCTTACAGAACATCGCAAGGTACAGCGATGAAACCTCGGGGAATATGGATAAGCTCTCGACAATGAGCCTTAAGCTCAAAAATTCTATCGGTGCATCTCTCTATCCGGTTATCGTTGCTTTAACACCTGCTTTGCAGGCAGTGACTGATGCGCTGACGGGTGCGCTGAATATCTTTAACGCTTTTATATCCGCCCTGCAGGGCAAGGATACATACATCAAGGCTTCAGATTACCTTGACCACTATGCGGAGAAAACAGAGACCACAGCGGCAAAAATTAAGCGTTCTCTTGCGGGATTCGATGAAATCAATATTATCGGTGATAAAGCCACAGCCTCTGCAAATGATAACACACCGGATTATAGTGCGATGTTTGAGACCGCGGAAATACCTGAAGGATTAAAAAACTTTTCTGACGGAATTTCTAATTTTATGGCTTCACTTAAATTCTCTTTCAACGATGTGTTTATTGATTGGGAAAATCTGACAGGCGAACAGGTAGCACAGAAGGTAATAACAGGCTTAAGCACATTAGTCGGTGGCGTAACAGGTTTCTTAATCGGCGGTGTTCCCGGTGCTGTAAAGGGTGCTTTGACGGGCGCAGGTTTAGGATTAACATTTTCTTCTCTTCTTTTTGACCACGATGGTACGCTAAGCTCCGAAGAGGTTGCAAGTATGGTAGAAACGGTAGTTTTCGGTTTTGTCGGCGCAACTTTGGGAGCTTTAATAGGAAAAGATTTGAAAAGTACATTGGTTGGTTTTTCTGTTGGCTCAACTCTCGGAATGGTTATTTCAAATTTAACTTTTGACCATGACGGCACTTTGAGTAAAGACGAAATAGGAAATATGATTACAACCGCCGTTTTTGGAATATCCGGTGGCGTAATTGGTGCATTAATAGGTGGCGCTCCGGGAGCATTGATAGGACTTTCGATTGGTACAGTTTTATCGTTAGTTATAAACGATTTAGTTCCTGATTGGGGTAAGGTCGGAGAAGGATTTAAAGATTTAGGTAAACAACTTTCAGATGATTGGCAGGAGATTACTTCGGATTTTACGGAAACAAAGATAAATATTACTGCTAAGTTCACTCAAACGAAGAAACAGTTGAAAAAATGGTGGGAAGACCGAGTTTCGGGCGTAACAGATAAAACTGCAAAACTCACCGCAAAAACCACAAACAAAAATTCAAAAACTCTCTCCACTCTGAAAAGCGCATGGAAAGCTATAATTTCAAAAAATCCTAAACTTACAGGTAAAGCTGTAAATGAAAATTCAAAGATTCTCTCCAATCTGAAAGGTGCATGGGAAAAGATATACGGTAAATCTGCAAAGCTTTCCGCGTATGCGGTTGATATAGGCGGTACGAAGCTGTCTAAATTTAAGGAATATTGGTCAGGCATAACCACAAAAACCTCTGAGCTTACTGTTACATTAAGCGATAAATTGACGTCGTCTTTCAAGAAAATGGTAAGAGATATCGTTGATTATCTTAACAGCTGGGTAGATAAAATCAATGGTGTTATTCCCGGAGATCCTTTGAAAAAAATGGGTTATCCCGACTGGGCAAAGTACAAAGACGGCGGCTTTCCTCCGACGGGTCAGGTGTTTATAGCCAATGAAGCAGGTCCTGAAATGGTCGGTACCATCGGCGACAGAACAGCTGTAGTAAATAACGGTCAGATTGTTGAAGCAGTTGCAGACGGTGTTTACGAGGCCAACGCTGAACAGAATATGCTTCTTCGTGAGCAGAACGGTCTTTTAAGACAGCTTTTAGCAAAGGATATGGGTGGCGCAGAAATAACTGCCGCCTCCGTGGCAAAAAGCCTCAACCGAAAAAATCTCCGCGACGGTAAAGTTACCGTTCCTGTCGGTGCGTAAGGGGTGTTCAGATGTCAGACTATAATCCCATAAAATCCGTTGACGGCAAAAGTATTAAATGTCCCTCGGGATATCAGTACAATCTTTCTGATTTGTCCGATTCTTCGGCAGGCAGAACAGAAGATACTCTTATGCATAAAAACCGAATAGGCCAAAAGGTAAAAATTTCTCTTGAGTGGAGAAACGTAACCTATGCTGAATGTTCGGACATACTCAAAGCCTTCAACCCTGAGTACATATCCGTGGAGTACTTCGATGCCAAGGAAAACGGTTATCTTACAAAGACTTTTTATGTAGGTGACAGAAGCACACCTATGTACAATGCACGAAGAGGTCTGTGGAGCAATATCAGTTTCAGCATTATTGAAAGATAAGGAGGGACATTATGTATCCCATAACAGATAGAATGAAAGAGCTTTTTGCCGAAAAGCAAAGACAGACAGTGAGCATAGCTGTGCAGCTTAAAGAAGGGAGCGAGGGTGAAGATTTCACCGTTACTGAGGCTGATATAGTTTCGGGGAGCTTCTCTCTCGACCGATACAGTGCAACAGGAGAAAACATCGAAATAGGCTCCGCTACAGCTGCAGAGGTCAGGTTTACTCTTGATAACAGCGATGGCAGATTTGACGGTATTTCCTTGGGCGGTGCGAAGCTCTTCATAAGGCTCGGTATAAAAGACACGGCAGATCCCGATGCAAATATGCACTATATGGACTGCGGCTATTTCACCGTGGACGAAAATCCGAAGCCTCTTACGAAAATTTCCGTTGCCGCCCTTGACAATATGATGAAATTCGATAATAAGGTCGATTGGAGTAAATTCGCTTTCCCGATGACCGTAAAAAATATTGTTTCCGTTTGCTGTACCGAATGCGGTGTAACCCTTTCGCCCTCTGTAGATTTTGAAAGTCTGCCAAACGGTGAATATTGGGTGGCAAATAAGCCTGAAAGCTCGGATATTACCTACCGTCAGCTTATACAGTGGTCAGCGGAGATAACGGGTACCTGCGCTTTTGCCGATTGGAACGGTCACCTTCGTTTATCCTGGTGTCAAAAAACAGATGTTCACATAAACACTTCAAACCGCTACAGCTCCGAAACAGACGAAAGCATAACCATTACGGGTGTACAGGTAGTCGATGAGGATAAAAGCATTCACCTTTACGGTGAGGAAGGCTATGTGTTCAATGTCGAAGGTAACGAGCTTATACAGACGGGTGCTTACGATGTAGCGGCAAATCTCGGCGCTGTTCTTTGCGGTTTCACCTATGTGCCCTTTGAATGCAGCTGTTTCCCGATGCCTTTTCTTTATCCGATGGATGTTATCTCTTTCACGGACATAAAGGGTAACACCTTCGATACTGTCGTAACGGCTCATGTTTACACACTTAACGGTACATCAAGTCTTAAGTCTGTGGGTGAGAGTGCGGAGCAGAAGAATTATTCTTCATCTGCACCTTTTACCAAAAGAGAATCTATGATTATAAAATCTCTTAAGAAAGAGGCGGAAAAGAAGGTGTCAAATCTCGAACAGAAAACCCTTGATTTAAACGGAGCGTTAGCAAATGCTCTCGGTCTTTATGCTACAGAAAAAAAGAACGAAGACGGCTCTGTGGAATTTTATTATCATTCAAAGCCTGTTCTCGAAGAGTGTAAGGACGGTGACGTTATATTCTGCCTCAATGCGGGCGGCTTCGGTGTCTGTACTTCCTGGGATGAAAACGGTAACCCTGTATTTGAAAACGGTGTGAATGTAAAAACAGGTGAAGCTATCTGGCGCTATCTTTCGGCACATACCATCACCGCCTCTCTCATCCGTGCAGGTCGACTAGAATCCAACGACGGCAGCGCATACTTTGACCTGGATGAGGAGCATATAGGAGTGACAGAAAAGGATAGCGAGGGTGAAGAACTCTTCAACTCGCAGTTCAGTCCCTTCGGTCTTGAGATGTATGTTAAACTTATCAATTCTATTGAAGGTGTTACTCTTACAGAAGCTGAAGAAGCGACTGTTAAAAAGATTTTGAATAAACAGGGCTTTAAAGCGGACGGAACGTTGGCCGAAATTGCTCTTTACAATGCGATGTATAAAACTGTATCGGGTATGTTTAAAATGGCTAAAGCCAAGCACGGAGTAAATATTTCAGGTGCGGATATTAATGAAAATACATACGCTTCCCATCACGGTGCTGACAGATTTTCAATACTGAAAACGACATCCGAAGGTGAAGCCGTAAACACATCCTTCACCGCTGACGGTATCGAATCCGACGGAAAGCAGACTTTCAAGGCACCCGAGCTGTATTTTGAGGGAAATATAATTCCGCGTATTATTCCGAAACTTGACAGCAACGGAAATATGACCTCTTTTGACGATATTACCGAAAACGGTGATTATGTCGGTGAAGTAGCTGCCGGAAACGGAATCACGGCTAATTATGGCTCTTGTCCTACGGTGGAGAGTGCCACATTCCGCTTTAAGGTGTCGGAAGTTGGTATAGCAAAACAGAAAAAACAACGAATGGAAACATGTCATAAAACAAAACCAGAGGTGCTTGAAAGATTTTACTATCAGGACGGTTGGGGCGAATGGATTGATGTACGCGGTACTTCAATGATTTCAGCTACAATAGCTTCTCTTGTGACAAAAGAAGCAACAGGAGAATCACAGGTTCTTCTTACCACCGGTGAGATCAAGGGCAATAAGTTTACTTTGAAGAATGGCGCAATTGTAGTAGGTCCCGGTGTTGATTTTATTGAAGTTTCAGCTTCAGCCTGTATGACATGTAAGGCACAAGTTAATGCCGCTGCAAAAAATATCACCGTAAAGCTTAACGGAAATGTATCGGTGCAATCAATGAACTCTTCTTGGAGTACAACAGGGGTCAATTTTCAACTTAATATAACACCAAAACTTGTTTCTGTAAAAGAAGGCGACGTTATTACTTTTTGGTGGTATGCAACTGAAAAAGACGAGTTACATGCTCAACCGGTAAGAACATACTTAACTGTCAAAGAAGTTTAAAGAAAGGAGAACTATATGTCAAAAATAGTAAAGGCGACCGTGTATGGTCAGGAATATACCCTTGTATATAATTCATCTACGGGCAAATATGAAGCGGAAGTCACTGCACCTTCTGATTCTTCATATCAGCACAATGCAGGTCATTATTTTCCCGTAACGATTTCGGCAACCGATGAAGCAGGAAATGTCACAACCATAAGTGACACCGTAGGCGATTTCAAGGATAATCTTGAGCTTTATGTAAAGGAACAGATTAAACCTACTGTTAAGGATATTTCACCCTCAAGCGGTGCATATATCGGTACATCTAACCCGACTGTTGAGTTTACGGTTCTTGATAACTCAAACGGACAGACTTCAGGCTTTTCGGGTATCAATCCCGACAGCATTATTCTTACTGTCGGCGGCACTTCGGTAAGTGCTTCGGAAATATCGAAAGAAGCCATAACAGGCGGATATAAATGTACATACACTCCCTCACAGGCAATTGCAGACGGTAATTGCACCATTATGGTTAAGGTGTCAGACTATGACGGAAATATGAGTGATGTTGCTTCTGTGACATTCAAGATTGATACCACACCTCCCGTTTTGAATGTTACGGCACCTGCAGACGGAGTTTCGGTAAATACACCTAAAATACTTGTTTCGGGTGTTACATCTGATGAAAGTTCTTCTCCCGTTACAGTTTTGATTACGGTAAACGGTGTCGGACAGGGTGATGTGGTAGTTTCTTCGGATGGCTCTTTCTCGAAAGAGGTCAGCCTTACTGAGGGCGCAAACACTATCGAGATTATTTCCACCGATGCGGTGGGTAAGCAGAGCTCTGTAAAGAGAACGGTTACCCTTAAAACCACAGGTCACGTATTCAAAACCGTTGAAATCTCACCGAATCCTGTCTTCTGCGGTCAGCTCTATACCATTTCCGTATCCTTTGAGGATGATTAAGAGATGGCAAGGGTAGTAAGGCTTTTCGGGAAAGCTGATAATTTCGACATTGAGTTTTCGCGGAAGGGCAGGGTGTGGAAAACAGATGTTCCGCCCGATATGACTGACGGAGTTTATGCGGTTCAGTTGACAGCGATTGACGAACTCGGCGAGAGTGCATATTGGGTGGGTGAGCTGTTTATGTGCAGCGGTGTGTGTCATCTGAAGATAGAAAGACAGAGCACAGGCTGTATTTTCTCTGCGGAAAACTACAAACTGAAAACATTACCGCTTCATCGTGCGGAGTTTTCTGTGCAAGAGTATTCATGCACATTTTCAAAAAATCTCGGCATAAGGTTCAGCACTGAGGAAAGAAAGCAGTATGATGTGCGTTTTTCAGCTTCTGACAGGCTCTGTTTTAGTAAAGGTACCGATACGGACTTTTCGGTGAAAAAGCTCCGTATAAACGGCAGTGAAAAAAAGATGCTTATGCGGAAAAGCTGTATCTTAAGCATCGGAAAGGAGTGCAGTCATGTGTAATGATGATTTTATTTTCTATTGCGGTGAGAAAAGGTTTGTAACGGCGCAGGTCTTTCCAGAAAATTCTTGTGAGACGGTTGTGGCATCATCGGCTGAATTCGAGCTGATTGACAAGTTCAAAAAGGATATAGTTCAAAGCGGAAAATGCGAAGTTTCAGAATGCGAAGTTTCAGGCAGTGAAGCAAAGGCTTTTCTCGACTTTACGGACATTCCCGAAGGCTCCTATGAGCTTCGTGTAACGATTGAGGCACTGCCCGAAAAAATTATAGGCTCACAGGATATTACTGTGCTTAAGTAGGCGGTGAATGAATGGCAACAAAAACAGTATCACTATTAAAGCTGGTTAACAACGGTTTTACCGAGAATTCAAGTTTTGTTGTAAACAAAGGTGCGAACGGCTCAACCGCGAGCGCAGTGTTGGTGTTTAATACTGTTAACGGACAGATTATGAGTTCTCAAGCATTAACGATGAACTCAATAAAAGTAGGCGGACAAAACTTATTTGCAGAAGAAATCAAGATTGAGGCTCAATTCGGTGCTTACCGCGATGATACGGGTTTTAACGGGTTGACTTCTATGGGCTCTTGTACTGTTGCCGAGGGTGACGGGACAACAAGCAGAACAATAACAGGTTCAAATGCCGCTACAGTGGCAACAGGATATTATCCTGCGGTTAAAATTACGGTAAGTTCGACAAAAACCGCCCGCGGTGCAGAGGTTGTTATGTCGGGTTTCAGTTTGAAATTGAACTACACTGCAGAATACACAATAACAACGAAGGTTTCAGGCAAAGGTTCTGTCGAAGGCGGCGGAACGCTTCAGGAAGGAGTAACAAGAACTCTTACCGCTAAACCTGATACCGGTTATAAATTCGTCAAATGGAATGACGGAAAGACCGATAATCCGCGAACGATTACTGTTACTGGTAATGCAACATATACAGCATACTTTGAAAAGATACCGCCCGAATTCACAACTGCCGAAATGATTTACGGCGGCAAGCAGATTTCACAGGAAAACAAAGTAATTGCAGGGCAGAGCTTTATAATCTCTGTCGCTGTTACATAGAAAGGATGAAAACAAATGAAAAATTATCTTATCTACCCCTGTAAGACAATGAGAATCACACAGTCTTACACAGGTACAATCTCACATCTGCCTCACATGACAGGCAGTCCGAAGGATTATCCTTTTGATGAAGGCTGCAGTGATACCGGCAGAGATTACATCTACTGTCCATGTGACAAAATGAAGGTAAAGCGCATTTACGGTGTAGGAACGGGCGGTACAAATACTATCTGGCTCGAAAGCACAGAGAAGGTAATCTTCGCTGACGGCAAGAAAGGTTATTGTACAATGCTTATTACCCATCCTGATGATGCTGACCTTAAAAAGATTAAACCGGGTCAGGTCTTCACACGTAAAGAGAAAATCTGCCGTGAGGGTAAGGACGGCGCCACAGCTTACCACCTGCATATCTCTGCCGGTAAGGGCGAGTTCAAGGGTAACGGTTGGACACCGAACAGCAAAGGCAAATATGTGCTGACTACCACGGGCGGTGCATTCAGACCCGAAGAGCTCTTTTATGTTGACGAAAGCTTTACCAAGGTTATGAGCACCAAGGGACTTACCTTCAAGAAAATGCCTATATATACCACCGGTACCTACAAGGTCAATACTGCAGTTCTCAATGTGAGAAAAAGCGCAGATGCAGATGCCGTAAAAGTCGGCACGGTTCTTCTCGGTCAGAAGGTTACTGTTGACAAGGTTGTCGGCAATTGGGGCAGAATCGGAAAATACCGTTGGGTATGCCTTGACTACTGTAAGAAGGTGAAGTGAGGTGGCTGAATGGAAGTACTTGATACAATATCGAAACTTCTGACGATAGCTACCATAGTCGGTGGACTTTTGTACGCACTCTATCGTTGGATTTTTAAACAAGACAAGCAGACCGAAGACATAGAAGCCAATGACAAGCATATCGATGAAGTCGAACAGGAATGTGAGAAGCATATTGAAGAGGTTGAACGGGAGTGTCTTGGAAAAATAGATGCTCTCAAGAGCGAAACAAAAGAGAGCCTTAACTCAATACAGAAAGAACAGGCGTTGATAGTTTACGGCCTTCTCTCTGCTCTTAAAGGACTTCAGGAAAAAGGCTGTAACGGTCCTGTAACCGAAGCTATCGATAAGCTCGAAAGGCACATAAACATTGAAGCGCATAAAAACAGATAAAAGAAAGGAAAATCACTATGAAAAGCATTGATTTAACAGCTATTATCCAGGCATTTATTATGCTCATCTCATCCATTATTACCATCTACATCATCCCGAAGGTAAAATCCTATCTTACCGCTAAACTCTCCGCAGAGCAGAGGGAAAACCTCAAGCAGTGGGTAAAGGTGGCCGTTGCCGCAGCAGAACAGATGTATAACGGCAGCGGACTTGGTCAGGAAAAATACAGATATGTTGTCTCTTTCCTTGAAGAAAAAGGTATTTATGTTAATTATAAAGAAGTTGAAGCCCTTATCGAAAGTGAAGTATATAAATTGACCCAGGGCAGCGGATATTTTGTCGCCGTGCCTGAAGGGGATACTGCTCTTACTGAAGATAATAATTGCGATACTGAGCCTGCCGTTCCCGATGAAGCAACCGAACCCGATACAGCTGAAGCAGATAATTTGTTGTTTTCGATAAGAAACACCTGTGAATAATACATAATGAAGTGATACACCGCCCGATGGAGTTAATCTGTCGGGCGGTGTTACTTTTTTGTTTTGCGTGAACTTTATGTATGAGTGAATTTCGCTATCTGAAGAATATTAATTAAGGAGATTTGAAATGATTATTTATAAAGAAACCGAAATTAAAAATCCGCTGTACATAACAGTTCTTGATAACGGTGTAACGTTGCTCGTTTATGACGGCTACGGCGAAGGCTCTGACGGCCGTGTGTATAAGCCTGTGGTCGAGGATAGGGGAGAGGGAGAATGTGAAGAGGTGGGGTGGAAATGCAAAAGTTAAGTGGTGGGTGTCAAGTTGGGTGTCAAAATTCTGTAAACCCGCATAAAATCTAAAGGTCACAAATTCTGCAAAACCGTTATTCCCCAGTTCAAATCTGGGTGGTACCTCCAAAAAATTCCTGTTCTTCGGAACAGGAATTTTTTTATCCAAGCCGACAGGCTTGGCATATTATCACGCGTCAGCGTGTATATCATCAACACGGCTTTGCCGTGTTGTATCTTATCACACCGAAGGTGTGCATTTCTGTCGGCTTGATGATATGCAATTCCTGCGGAATTGATGATATACAAGGCTCCGCCTTGATTTTTTAGTGGACACCCGTACCCGATTGTAATTTTATATTATGTGTGATATAATCAAAAATATCGAAAGGAGCGTAAAAATTATGGCAAGAGGAAAACTCAGTAAAAAGAATTGGTTTATAATTACTCTGTTCTGTTTTATGGGCGGTATAGCTTGGAATACAGAGAATATGTATTTCAACACCTTTATCACCAATGAAATATATGCTGATGTGTCACAGGCAGCTATCCTCGGTTCTATGGAAGCAACAACGGCGGTAGCCCGTATGGTAGCTCTTTCTGCTATTGCGGCTGTGGTTACTACATTTATAATGGGTGCTCTCAGCGATAAGCTGAAAAACCGCAAGATGTTTATTTCCGTTGGTTACATATTATGGGGTATTGTTACTGCTATGTTTGGTTTTATTACAAAAGAAAATGTAGCAAACCTTTTTAATCTTACGGATGAAGCAAGAATTCTCGGCACTACGGTGTGGTTTATCATTCTTATGGATATTGTTATGACCTTTATGGGCTCCACCAGTAACGATGCTGCTTTTCAGGCATGGGTAACTGATGTTACTGTACCAAAACAAAGACCTGCAGTTGAAACTGTGTTATCCGTTGTCGGTACAGTGTCTTCTTTTGCAGTAACCGGTGTCGGCACCTTTGCCCAGGCAGGTACTATAACTTACAAGGTTTTCTTTGCAGGTCTTGGCTTTATAGTAACCTTGTGCGGTGTAGCAGGTTTATTTCTTATTAAAGATCCTCCTCGTACTGCACAGATTGAAAGCTCTTCAAATTATTGGGCAGACCTTTTTTACGGCTTCAGACCGTCAGTTATAAAGAACAACGCAAGACTCTATCTGTCTCTTGTATCGTTCTGCTTTGCAATAATTGCATTCCAGGTTTTCTATCCGTATCTTCTCACTTATGTTCAGTATGTCATTATTCCCGATAACGGCGGTGTAAGCAATATCCTGAAACCCTCTGTAATAATAACTGCAGTGGTTGTTGTGGCGTTGCTTCTCTTCTGTATTGTAAAGCTTCTCAAGCTTTCGGTTGAGAAAAAAGGCATTTGTCTTGTGTTGGGTGTTGTTGTAATGACATTGGGATTCTTACTGCTTTCAACAAGCACAAGTATCTATATCATTCTCTTAAGCTTGTTGCCCGTTGTGCTTGGCAATGCTCTTGTAAATATTCTCTTCGGTGCCGCTGTCAAGGACTTTATTCCCGAGGGAAAGGCAGGCCTTTTCCAGGGTATAAGAATGATATTCACCGTGCTTCTTCCTATGGTTATAGGCCCCGTTATCGGCGATATGGCTTGTCAGAAAGCTGCACAGACTATTATAAATGAAGTTGGTGCAGAGGTGATAGTACCTGCGAAGAATATGTTCCTTTGGGCGGGTATTGTATGTATTTTTGCATTGCCGCCTCTTTATTTCCTTATAAAAAAAGGTTTTGATATTAAAGAGAGTAAAACTACGGAAAATGAAAGCATTGCTTGAGGTGAAAATATGAATAAATGGAGCTTTTACACATCAAAAGAGATAAAGCCTGCGGGTTGGCTTCGACGTCAGCTCGAAATTCAGGCTGAAGGACTCAGCGGTAATCTTCATAAAATATGGCCGGACATCCGTGACAGCGGCTGGATAGGAGGGGACCGTGAAGGTTGGGAAAGAGTGCCTTATTGGCTTGACGGTTTTATTCCTCTTGCTTATCTTTTGGGAAATGAAGAAATGATTGGGGTTGTAAAGAAATATATTGATGCTATTGTTGATGCTCAGGATGAAGATGGCTGGATTTGCCCCTGTAAAAAGGAAGAACGAGCAAAATACGACACATGGGCAATACAGCTTATATGTAAAACTCTCAAGGTTTACTACGATTGCTACGGAGATGAAAGAATTCCCGATGTTATTTACAGAGTGCTTAAAAACTATTACGAAATGCTTAAAAGCGGAGAGAGCAAGCTGTCTAAATGGGCAAAATTCAGGTGGTTCGAGACCTTTATTTCGCTCAATTTCTTATATGAAAAATATAATGAAGAATGGATAAAGGACCTTGCGAAGATAATAAAAGAGCAAGGCTTTGATTATAATACCACAACCGAAAGTTGGAAAAAACCGAGCCATATCTGGAGAATGAATACTCATATCGTAAATATGACTATGATGCTTAAGAGTGAGGCGGTTTCTCATGAGTTGTTGGGTGAAGAATATACCGACAACGCAGAAAAACTCCGTAAAATTCTCGACCGTTATAACGGAACAGCTTTTGAGGGGTTTACAGGTGACGAAGTGCTTTCAGGTCTTGACCCGACCAAAGGCACCGAATGTTGTGCAGTAGTTGAGCAGATGTATTCTTATGAAGAGATGTTTGCCCACACAGGTGATAACAAATGGGCGGAACGCCTTGAAGTTCTCGGCTTCAATGCACTTCCTGCCACATTCAGCGAGGATATGTGGACACATCAGTATGTTCAGCAGGTAAATCAGATTGCCTGTCAGAAGACTATGATTATGGCTCCGTGGAGTACAAACGGTCCTTATGCACATACATTCGGACTTGAGCCGAATTTTGGCTGTTGTACCGCAAACTTCAACCAGGGTTGGCCTAAATTTGCACTTTCAGCATTTATGCACAAGGATAATACAATAATAAATTCAGTTATGTTACCATCTGTTCTTAGTAGTAATGGTGTTACAATCATACTTGAAACAGATTACCCGTTTAACAATAAAATGCACTATTACATAGATACAGAAAAGGATTTTAACTTTGCAATCCGCATTCCCTCTTTTGCAAAAAATCTTAAAGTGAACGGTGAAGCTGCAGAGACCAAAGACCTCGAGTTCGCAATAAATCAAGGAAAAACAGAACTTGAGTTGGATTTCGATACGGTACCTTTCTTAAAAGAAAGACCGAACAATCTTTATGTTTTGCAGATGGGCTCTTTACTTTTCTCTGTTCCCATTGCTTATGACAAGAAGATCAGCGAATACACTAAAAAAGGTGTTGAACGCAAATTCCCGTACTGCGACTATCAGTTTATACCGAAAACACCTTGGAATTATGGCTATTCAAATGCGGATTTTGAAGTGAACTTTAATGGAATTAGCGATATTCCATTCTCACAGAAAAATCCACCAGTAACCGTAAAAGCAAATATGCAACAAATCAATTGGGGACTTAAATTCCCGTACAGAAGTATTGCAAGGAAAGCACCGAAATCAAGAGTGCCGATAACTGAAGTGCAGGAAACAGAGCTTTGCCCATACGGTTGTGCAAAACTCAGAATGACAGAAATGCCGGTTCTTGGTAAATAGAATCAAAAAATATACAATTAAGATTAATGTTGGTTAATTGAGTGGTTCAAAAATGAGACGTACTGCCAAAAAAAAGACAAGTTTCGACAGAAACTTGTCTTTTTTTATCCAATCCGAAGTATTGGTATGTTATCAGCGAAGCTTTAGGGCATCACCGCAGGTGCATTTCTTCTTCGAATTGATTACATACCTTTCTGTAAAAGGATTACATACATCACTTTGTGATGATTACATTTCGTCTTGCGACGGATTACATACAAGGCATCGCCTTTTATTGCCTAAAAAACTCTCCGATAAAAAGAAACCTACATATCGCACTGGATAAATTAAGTGTACGAGAATATGAAGATCCTTTTAAGGGTGGCAGGTAATACGAACGCCCTTTAAGGGGTGGCAAAGGCAATAGCTTGAACAAAAGTGAAGCCAGCGTCTTTAGGCGCTGGCCGGTAATTGCCCCTTTTAGGGGTGAGCAAACCATCCGTTTGACGGGTGGTTATGATTATATAAGGGTGGCTTATTTTTTTGTAGCCAAAGTCAATATGCCTAATTAACATATATTAGATAGAATGTAAAAGTATTGATGTATTTTTAAAATTTACATTTTTCTACGGTAAGAAGAGCTCCGTGGGATAGATCTTCTTTGGTAAACTCAAACATCTCACTCACAACGTCTAAATTAAATTGCTGTAAATCAGGGCTGTAATTGTTATCGGAATCAAATATATCAACATAAATGTATTTTGGGATTTTATCAGGGTTCTCTGTATAGTACGTGATTAACGGGTCTTTACTGATGATGTTGGTACACCAGGATGTATGTGTGGCCATAGGGGATTCGTTATAAAGATATAGCCAGTTTTTGCAAGAAACAATTAATACAGGTGTTTTTTCGGTGTTGAGAGAGTTAATTAAATCAAAATCGGACAATACGCTTGTATAACTTTGGTGCAGTTGTTCTGTCATAATTATTCCAGAATATGGACCTGAGGTTGCTCTTGTGGTTTTAGTATATGGTATTTGTTCGTATTGAAGTACATAACCGTGGAATAAGATCTGCGCACATAATCCTATGCATAGTAAACATCTGGAAAAGGGGATAAGCTCCTTTGGTTGTTTTTTCTGGCGTTTTGTTTTTGCTTTTGCATTCGGTTCAATTTTGATTTCATTAAATAAATCTTTAACAAAAATAACCCCGGCAATATTTCCGATTGCCAATACTAATCCTAATGTGGTTAACATAGTGTTTGCAGAGATATATTGAAAAAATGCAGCAATTGCACTGGGAATCCACATAAAGCGGAACAGATTTTTATTTTTTTTATCTGTTAATATATAGCATGTGATTGAAAAAATGATAAACGGTAAAGAAAAGAAATTAGTATAAAAACTGAAAGTTTTGAAAATACCGAACATATATACAATCGATATAGCAAGAGAGATAGAAAGATATATGCATCTTCGGATTAGGTCTTTTCTTCTGAAATCTAAAAATAAAATCAAAAAAAACAAAGGTAAAATATAAGGTGCGTTAAAACTTATCATATTGAAAAAGTATCTTGTCGATTCGATTTTATCAATGAAAGAAAACGAAGTGACGAAATATTCACTGTTGTTTAAAAGGTTTTGAATATTTTCAAAAACCGAATTGATGGTGCCGCCTGTTGCAAAGAAAAAAGCAACAGCAAAAACAGCAACCACAAGAATTCCGAGGAAAGAGTATAATACAGCCTCTTTGCTGAAGAAACAGTTGTAACTTTCCATATTGGGAAAAGCAACGATTTCATTCATATCATTTTTTTTGTTTTTTGCAACATTCTTTTTTGTTTTTGAAATACAGAAAGTTTTGATTTTAATAACAAATGATTTAACCAAAGCTCTTTTTGTCCAAACAGCACAAGCGACAAGATATAAAATGAATGCAAAGCAGTAAAGAGGGTTACACACACAAGAACAAGCAAAACAAGTCCCGGCAATAACATATAAGTGTTTTGAGTTGTTTTTATAAATCGATAAGAGAGAAAATGAGAAAAGCAGAGTAAAAAGCACAAACATAGAATTATAGCTTATGCCGAAAATTCTATAAGAAACTTGTGTGAAGAATATCATTGCTGCCGCAATAGCCCAGTTTCCATGTTTTCTGAAAAATTTGTATATTGCGGCAGTTGCAGTAGTATGAATGAGAAAGTAAAAGCATCTTAAAAACACAAGAATGCCTTCAGAAGATCCTTTTAAAGCTAACCAAATTTTAACAGGAAAATATGTAAACAACGAAGAAAACTGAGTAAGATGCCATTCGTGCTGAATTAAACTGTCACCATTTATAAGACGATAGGGTATACTTATATAAAAAGTTTCATCATAAAAGTACGGATGGGTAAACAGGTAAATTGAAAGAGATAAAATGCCGATTATTAAAGATATAATAAATAAAAGGTCTGTTTTGGTTAGTTTTTTGATCATATTTTCACCCCCGGTTAAATTTAAATCTGAAAAAATTATAGCATAGAAAAATTTTAAAGTCAAATTTCCACTTTTATTTTTTGATACATAAGCTTCACCGTAAAGATACGGGAGGTTAAACAGATAAATTGAAAGAGATAAAATGCCGAACATTAAAGAAATAACAAACAAAAAGTCTATGTTGTTTAGTTTTTTTATCATATCTTTCACCTCAAATAAATTCAAAAAAATAAAAAATTGAGCATAGAATTTAATTAAATTCAATTTTAGTCCTATCGCAAAAAACATTTGATTTTATATGGGTTTTATGATATAATAATTAAAATCTGAGTTGGAGATATTGATTATGAGTAGAATTATGCTTTTGTATCCACCTGGAAAGGCATATCAACGAAGTGAAGACCGAGCCCAGTGTAACCTTGACGAGTCAGCGGTTGCTACTGTTCACGCTTGTAACGATATGGGGTATGCGGCAGCAGTTTTAAAAGAGCGTAATTATAAAGTATATTTGAGAGACTATCAAACGGAAAAGTCTAGTCTTGAAGAAGTAAAAAATGATATATTGAACTTTATGCCTGATATCATTATTATCAGTACTACCAATGCAACAATACTCAGCGATATCGAATTTATAAATTGCATTAAAGAAATTCATCCTTGTGAATTTATTATAAAGGGTGCCATTTTCTTTGATACACCGTTGGAGATTTTAGAAACTTTGGATCTACATAATGTCAATTATTTTATTGGCGGTGAGATTGACACAATAGTTGGAGACCTTGTTGATAAGATTCTTACTGACAAGGGTTCTTATGAAGAAATATCGGGTATTATTTACAAAGAAGATGGAATGTTTAAAAAGACCGGCTTTAAAACTTGGTCTGATAGCTTGGATGAAATTCCTTTTCCTGCAAGAGAACTCATGAAAAACGATTTATATCCAAGGCCTGATACCGGTGAGCCTATGGCTACGATTCAAGTTTCAAGAGGTTGTCCTGCAGATTGTACATATTGTCTCACTCCGGTAATTTCGGGAAAGCAAGTGAGAAAGAGAAGCGTTGAAAACATATTTGCAGAAATAGAAGAATGCTATTATAAATTTGGTATCAAAAATTTCTTTCTCAAGGCTGATACTTTTACAATTGATTCTGAATGGGCGATGGAGTTGTGCGATAGAATAATCAACTCTGAACTTTATGGGAAGATAGAATTTACCGCAAATTCAAGAGTTAAACCGCTTAACATTGACTTACTGCGAAAAATGAAAAAGGCCGGTTGTTTTATGTTGGCGGTCGGTTTTGAAAGCGGAAGCAATGAGACACTTAAAAAAATCAAAAAGGGAACTACAAGAGAGGATAATCTCCGGGCTGCAAAGCTCATAAAAAAAGCAGGATTGCCTTTGTTCGGTTTCTTTATGATAGGATTTCCTTGGGAGACAAAAGAAGATATTATTAACACTTTGAAATTCATTTTTGAGATTGATCCGGATTTTATTGAAATACATATTGCTATGCCATATTTCGGTACGCAACTGCACAATCAATGTGAGGAATATAACACTATAAAATCCGCCGCGTGGGGAAATGATTATTTTTCTCCGAACACTATAGGTACACAAAGTGTGCCTATAGAAGAGGTAATTAAGCTTAAAAATAAGTATCTGATTAAGTTTTATTTGAGACCGAAATATATTATCAAAAAATTAATCGGATGCATTTCCGATCCCAGAATATTTGTTAATTATATGAAGCATGGTTTCAAGTTGGTTTCAGGTGTCTTGAAAGGTATTCGTTTGAAATAGTTACAATTGAGTTTAAGAGGTGTAAAAATGAAGATTCTTTTGATTAACCCGTCGGTAGGATATTACACAAGAGCTCTTTCTAATCCATTAGGGTTATTGTCCATAGGAACATATCTGAAACAACATGGTCATGAAGTTAAGATTTATGACAGATGTGTAGATAAAACAAAAATAGAAAATATATTAAAAGATTTTGAAGCTCAGATAATCGGCATTTCGGTTATGTCGTCACGCGGTCTTAAGGATGCAATCAAAGTTTCAAAATTGTTAAAACGCTCTAAACGTCTTGTTGTATGGGGTGGTCAGCTGCCGTCGATGCAAACGGAACTTGTGCTTAACAGCAACTATGTTGATTTGGTGTCATTTGGCGAAGGCGAGGAGACATGGCTTGAGCTGGTTTCGTGTGTTGAAAGCGGAAAAGATTATCATGATATAAAGGGTATAGCATATAAAAAAGACGGGAAAATATTACATAATGAATGCAGACCATTTTCTGATCTAAAGGATATGCCGATTTCTGACTGGTCGTTGCTGGAAGTGCCTAAGTATATGCAATCTTACCTTGGCTGTAACAGAATGATGTATATCTATTCTTCAAAGGGATGTCCGTGCAGATGTGCTTTTTGTTCCAATGTTAATTTTCATAAGAGCACTCACAGAAAAAGACCGAATGAGTATGTAATAACGGAAATAAAACATCTTATAGAGAATTATAATCTTGACGGAGTGTTTTTTTCGGACGAATTATGGTGCCTTAAAAAGTCTGATATGTTGGATTTCTGTAACCGTGTGCATGAAAATAATCTGAAGTTCCATTGGGGGGTACAGTTAAGAATAGGAATGTTCAACGAGGAAGATTATCGTATTATGTACGAAGCAGGTTGCCGTTGGATTTTCTTCGGCGTTGAAAGCGGTTCTGATGAAATGCTCAAAATTATTCACAAGAATATAGACAAAAATGCCATAAAGCCTACTATGGATGCTTTAAGAAAAATTGGTATAACAAGCATATGTTCCTTTATTATCGGCTTCCCTGATGAAACAGTTGATCAGTTAAGAGAAACAGTAGAGATAATAGATAACGCTAAAGCAAATCTTACTCCGATATATCATTTTACTCCTTTACCCGGAACGGAACTGTATGATCAAATGATTTTGCAGGACAGATATAAAGAGGCAGATAGTCTGGAAAGTTTGGCAAAGGTAATTGCTACTGAAAGTGTAGGTGAAAATCTTTCAGCGGTACCAAGTAGGGATTTAAGAGTAATCAGAAGCTGGTATCATTGGAAGGGATTTACAAATAAGAATGCTTACAGTTCAGGAAAATCCTTTCAATTTGCAAAGCAGACAATTTTAAGCGGTTTGCATGCTATTTCATTAAAAGGTCCCATTAACTTTTTTGTTAACGGCTTTTCGGCGCTTTATGAATTTTTATATGTTTTATGGTATTCACACGCTTATCCAAATATTATAAAAAAATACAATCTTAAATAAAGAGGATGTAAGTGATGTCTAAAAAAATGGTGTCTGTGGTTGTGCCCATATTCAACGAGATATCTATGCTTGATGAAATTTATAATAGAATAAGTGCGGTGTTTGAAAGTCTTAAGGAATATGACTATGAATTAGTATTTTTTGATGACGGCTCTACTGATGGCACACGCAAGGCCATTGAAGAACTCTGTGAAAAGCACAGCAAAGTAAAAAGTGTGTTTTATTCTAAAAATTTCGGTTATTTAAAGAATACGTTTTATTGTATGCAACAGGCGAAAGGTGACTGTGCAATTATTGTCCATGCTGATTTGCAGAATCCGCCGGAACTTATTCCTGAATTTCTTAAGGAATGGGAAAAAGGGGCGCAAGTAGTTCTTGGTGTAAAGAACAAAAGCAGAGAAAATAAATTCGTTTATTTTTTAAGAACGGTATTTTATTTTCTGATGATTAAAGTTTTTGGTGTAAAGCTTATTCCTCATGCTACGGAGTTTGAACTGTTTGATAAGAGTTTTATCGGTATTCTGAAAGAAATAAGAACAAATGCACCATTTTTAAGAGGCATTATAAATGAATATGCATCAAGTATCGACTGCGTTTACTATACTCAGGATGCGAGGAAAAAAGGAAAATCCAAATTCAGTCTTAATAAATACTATGACTTTGCAATTTGCGGCATCACGCAGTATTCTGTTTGTTTGCCAAGAAGAATAATTTTAGGTTGCATAATAGCACTTATGGTTATTTTTCTGGAATTTTGTTTCGGCTTCTTACCGGGAATAGGTAATTATGATTACCTGAATTTTGTTAATTCTGTAATCTTAAGAGCTGTTTTAGTGGCGTTGTGTCTTGTTATTATCGTTGTTTGCATTTTGTTCGAATACATTATTTCGATTAAAAACAACTCAGCACAAAAACCTATGGTCATAGAAGAAAAAAGAATCAACTATTAATATAGTTTTATTTAAACAGGAATAATTATTATGAATGATACTGCTCAAATCAAATTGTTGAATGAAATCGGTTTTGCAAAAACTGTTATTATGCCGGGCGATCCTATGCGCTCAAAAATGATCGCGGAAACCTTCCTTGAAAATGCTGTTCTTATTAATAATGTGAGAGGCGCTCAAGGCTATACTGGTTACTACAAGGGTCAAAAGGTGTCTGTTATGGCGAGCGGTATGGGAATTCCGTCAATGGGGATATACGCTTATGAGCTTTATAATTATTTTGGTGTTGAAAATATAATCAGGGTGGGTACAGCTGGCGGCCTGACCGAAGATGCGAAGCTCAGAGATGTAGTTATCGGTCTTGGTGCAAATACTGATTCTGCATTTGCAAAGCAATTTAATGTTAACGGAAGCTTTGCTCCTGTTTGCTCTTATGAACTGCTTTCTTGTGCTTCGCAGATTGCCAATGAATTCAGTATAGAAACAAAAATCGGAAATTTTTATTCAACTGATGTATTCTACAATTTTGATAAAAACGCAAACAGAAAATGGGCAGAAATCGGTTCGATTGCTGTCGAAATGGAGACGGCAGGTCTTTATCTTACTGCTGCAGTTTGTGAAAAAAAAGCTCTTGCAATTTGTACGATTTCGGATCTTCCTTTAGTTGAGGGGTGCCCAAAAAGTACCGTAGAAGAAAGAGAAAAAAGTTTTATTGATATGATAAAAATAGCGTTGGAAGTTGCTGTGCGAACAGCACAAACAATAAGTTGAAAATACTTAATGAAAGGGCGGTTATATGAAATACAGAATAAAGAACGGTTTATTACTGTTATATTCAGATAACAAGTTTCTGATAAAAAAAGAAGATCTTTTCATTAATGGAACAACAATAGAAGCGATTGGTGAAACCAAAATCAATGACACTGACTTGTATGAAGTCATAGATGCTGAAAATAAGCTTATTATGCCCGGGCTTACAAATTCACATACACATGCTTATATGAATTTTATGAAAAATTCTGCCGATGATGTTTCGTTTAATAATTGGCTCTTTAAAAGAATTTTTCCGATTGAAGCAAAAATGAGCGGCTCAGATTTTTATTGGGGAACAATGTTAGGGTTGATTGAAATGATAAAAACAGGTACTACCTGTTATTTAGATATGCATATTTGTGAAAACGAGTGTGCAAAGGCTGCAAGAGATGCAGGTGTACGTGCTTTTATCGGAAAATGCATTACCGGAACAGATTTATATGCTGACGGATATGAGGGTTATAAAAAGGCACTTGAAGAAAAGGAAAATTATGAAAGCGATTTGCTGAAATTTGTATTATCACCACATTCTGTGTATGCTTGTTCGCCTGTCCTTTTAAAGCAGATATCGGAAGAGTCTCGAAAAAGGAATATGTTAAAGCATATACATCTTTCCGAAAGTGTCAAAGAAGTTGAAGATTGCATTTCAACGTATGGATGTACACCTGTCAAGTTGCTTGACTCAATTGATTTTTTAGACAGCAATACAATAGCTGCACATTGTGTGAAACTGAATAACAGCGACATTGATATTTTAAGTGAAAAAGGGGTTAATGTTGTTACAAATCCCTCTAGTAATGCAAAACTCGGAAATGGTATTGCTCCGATTTCGGCAATAATGAAAAGCGGGATAAATCTTTGTTTGGCGACAGATAGTGCCGCAAGTAATAACACCCTTAATATGTTCAGAGAAATGGGAATTTTTTCTTTGCTTCATAAGGCGCTACAGGAATCAGCCACAGATTTTTCTGCTGGTACTGTTCTTGAATGCGTAACAGTAAACGCTGCAAAAGCTTTAGGGATAGATAAAAAAATCGGTGTTATTTCAGAAGGTTCATTTGCAGACTTGCTGTTTGTTGATCTTAACAGTATATCCCTTTTTCCGAACAATGATATTATAGCTTCTCTTTGCTACAGCGCAAACGGCAGTGAAGTGGATTCAGTTATGATTAATGGAAAATTTATAATGAAAAATCGGGTTTTGTTGACTATTGATACAGAACGGGTTTATTATGAAATTGCTCGTATAAAAAGCAAATATTTATAAAGAAGAGGAATTAAATGGTTGGTGTAATACTGGCGGCCGGTGATGGCAGGCGATTAAAAAACAGCAGTAATGAGGATTGCTGTAAGCCACTCATAAAAACAAACAGAAAAAGATTAATAGAATACGCTCTTGACAATTTGATAGAATTAGACATCAATGAAGTATATATTGTAGTTGGTAAAGAGGGCGATTTAATCAAAAAAATCCTAGGTAACGAATACAACGGATTGAAAATTTTTTATGTTATCCAACAAGAACAGAAAGGATTAATTAATGCTTTTATTCAGGCTATTGATCTTATAGGTTACGATGAGCATGTAGTTCTGCAATTATCGGATGAAATTTTTGTAGACTTAAAAACAGAACTAATTAAAAATTGCATCAAGGTTGAACCATATGATTTTTACTGTGGTGTAACTTATGAAGATAATCCTGAAAAAATAAAATGCAATTTTTCTGTTGAGGTGGATAATAAAGGAGTTATAAGAGAATGTATTGAAAAGCCTGCTAAAGTTATAAACAATATAAAAGGCACAGGTTTTTGCATTTTTAACACTGAAGCCTTACAGATTTTGAAGGGTAATAATGTTTCTAAAACTGAATCGCTGTATGATCTTTGTGATTATATAAATCATCTCATTATAAATAATAAGAAAGGTTTAGCTTTACATATTGCGGAAAAGGAGTTCAATGTCAACACTTTTGCAGATTTGTTTGAAGCTCAAAACTATTTAGATGCATATTGATGCAGTGATTAGCAAGTTTGATGGAGACCAATAATTATGATGTGGTCTGCAGAATATTATGAAAGTAAAATTGAAAAATACAGTTATGCTGAATTGTTGGATGAGCAAGCTAAATTATTTGAATACATTCCAATTCTTCAGAAAAATGCAGAATTAGAGAAGAAAGGTGAACATGAAACAATAGGTTTTGTAAGTCCAACATATGTATCAAGGCTTTCGAATTATCGTGAATATTTGATTGTTTTGGAACGACTTCTTAAAAATAAAGAAAATAAAGAGCAAGAGAAAGAATTTAGAAATATGATAGAATCCATCAGTAAAGCAAAAAAGATGCAACTGAATAAATAATAATCGCTGTGGAGAAGCATAGGCGGTTACTGTTACATAAGCGTGTGAGATGTACTCTCAAAACAAAAAGTCCGAAAAACTTTGATTTTATAAGGAGTTCGGGCTTTTTTTCATTTTCACTTTTCACTGTAACGAAAATAAACACAAATAATCAAATATATGGGTGTCAAGATGAGTGTCGAAAAAGCATCGGTTGTTATACAGAGTGTATTTTTTGTTACTTTTTGTGCTTAATCGTAACTTAATTACAGGGTGGAAATATGCGTTCACGTTTTACATAGCATTTCAACAAACCAAAAAATGTTTTTACAGGAGTTGAAATAATGAAAATTTATAAAGAAAAAGAATTCAAAAGTCCTCTTTATATAACAATTCTCGATAATGATGTAACCTTGTTTGTTTATGACGGATATGCTACAGGTACTGACGGGAAAGTTTATTATCCTGTTATGAAAGAGGATAATAACGGTGATGGGGTAGTTGTCGGGTGGAAATGTGAGAACTAAATATTAAGTCCGGTGACAATTAGGGTGTCAGAAGTCCTTGAACTCTTATGATTCTAAAGGTACCTATATCTCCAAAATCCCGTTCGTGTCAGCGAATGGGATTACTTCTTTTTCGTTTTTCCTTACTTCGGTAGGCTTGGAAAGTAAGAGGTAAGAGACTTGCTCTTTTTGTTATATGATGGTATAATAAACCAAAGGCGGTGATTATATGAGAAAACTGTTATCACTTATCCTTTGTTCAGTATTGTTATTTATAACCTTTATCGCTGCCATTATCGTAAATTACGGCAAAACCGACGACAAAACACCTGCCGATGTTGCAATTGTTTTAGGTGCAGGAACAGCCAACGGTGAGGTTTCACCTGTTTTCCGTGAAAGAATAAATCACGGTATTTGGCTTTATGAAAACGGTTATGTTGATTATCTGATATTTACCGGCGGTATCGGTGAAGGAAACGAAAAAAGTGATGCTCTCGTGGCAAAGGAATATGCTCTTTCGAAATCTGTTCCAGAAAAGAATATATTTATCGAAGAAAAATCCACCATAACAGAGGAAAATCTTGAGTATGCCAAAATGATAATGGAAGAAAACTCCTTTGAGACCGCCATTATTGTGAGCGACCCTCTTCATATGAAAAGAGCGATGCTGATGACAGGTGATTACGGGATTGATGCTTATTCTTCTCCGACACCGACTAGTATGTATAAAAGTTTTAAGACTAAATTTCCGTTTTTGTTAAGGGAAGAATTTTTCTATATCGGTTATTCGCTTGTAAGAATTTTCAAATAAAAATTTCAAAGGACAGTGATACCATGCAAATCAAAGCAAAATGTAAATATGACTATGCTACCTGTAAAGCTATATCTCATACTGTGGCATACAAAAAACAGAACCCGAAAAAGACATTTATTATAAGGCTTATTCTCTATATAATTCTTGAGGCGGCAAATCTTTTTCTGATATATAACTACGGCGGAGACTTGTTGCAGTTTGCTTTATCAGTTCTTCTCGTCGTTGCTTTTGGTTTTGAAATTATGGTTTATTTCCTTTTGCCGGGGCTACAGTACAAATCCCTTTCAAAAATGAAAGACCTTGAAAATGAATATCTTTTCCGTGATGAAGACTTTACAGCTGAAACAGCTTCGGAAGAATACAACGGTGACTCGGTGATAAAATACAGCTTTCTTGAAAAAGTGATGGAAACGAATAAATATCTTTTCCTTTTTCAGAACAAACGTCAGGTTTTTGCTGTTGACAAATTCACTCTCGAGGGTGGTACCGCCGAAGAGTTGAGGGAAAAGCTTTCTCTTGTTCTCGACAAAAAGTACATAGTATGTAAATACTGATTAGGCAGAGGGCGTTTGCACTCTGTTTTTCTTTATAAAATAGCAAATTTTTATTGCATTGAAAAATAAGTGGTGATATAATAATAAAATATTATTCCTATGAGGTGATGAAAATGAATATAGGTATTTACGGTTACGGAAATCTTGGTAAGGGTGTTGAAGATTCAATTAAAAGAAACAGTGATATGAAGCTCGTTGCCGTTTTCACACGAAGAAATCCCGAGTCTCTTAAAATTGCCACAGAGAATGTTCCTGTGGTTTCCGCTGACGATATACTTAATTGGAAGGATAAAATTGACGTGCTTATTATCTGCGGAGGCAGTGCCACGGATTTACCCGAAATGACGCCGTCACTTGCAAGGCATTTCAATGTTGTTGACTCTTATGACAACCATTCCGAAATTCTCACTCACTTTAAAAATACAGATAAATCCGCTGTGGAGGGCAAAACTACAGCTCTCATTTCCTGCGGTTGGGACCCGGGCATGTTCTCTCTTAACCGACTTTATGCAGGTTGTATTATCCCCGACGGGAATGATTATACCTTCTGGGGCAAGGGTGTTTCACAGGGTCATTCCGATGCCATACGTCGTATAGACGGTGTTGTCGATGCCCGTCAGTACACGGTACCCGTTGAAGAGGCTGTGGAGAGAGTAAGAAGCGGCGAAGCTCCCGAATTTACTGCAAGAGATAAGCATAAAAGAGAGTGTTATGTGGTAGTGGAAGAGGGTGCAGATAAAGAAAGAATCCGCAGGGAAATAGTCACTATGCCTGCATACTTCGAGCCTTACGATACCACCGTTCATTTCATTTCTGCCGAAGAGATGAA
Organism: Acutalibacteraceae bacterium; assembly: GCA_045604385.1. Lineage (GTDB taxonomy): Bacteria > Bacillota > Clostridia > Oscillospirales > Acutalibacteraceae > UBA6857. The sequence continues at coordinate 5,674 of JAZUNX010000063.1, read as the reverse complement.
AGCAAATCACGCCGAACTGCCTCATGGCGGAAGCGTTATCCGCACAGGTCGTACAGGCAAGGACGACTGTCATAAGCAGGTTGTCGAGTATAAGCTCACTCTTGACTCAAACCCCGAATTTACGGGTAGTGTACTCGTCTGCTTTGCACGTGCTGTCTGCCGTATGGCTGAAAGAGGTGACTTCGGCTGCAAGACTGTCTTTGATGTGGCACCGGCTGACCTTTCAGCCGTGTCAAGAGAAGAGATAATCTCTCATCTTTTATAAAAAATAAGATAAGGAAGACTGAAAACTATGTTATGTGAAAATATCGGCGTAAATGCCTCGGGACATCTTACCTTCGGGGGACAGGATACGGTTGAACTTGCCCATAAATACGGCACACCTCTCTATCTTATGGACGAAAACCGTATACGTAGTAACTGCCGCATTTATATTAAGGCTATGAAAGAGGCCTTCGGTGAGGAAAGCCATCCTGTTTATGCGGGTAAGGCGGCTTGCTTTAAGTATATTTATAAGATTATGAAAGAGGAAGGAATGGGTATTGACCTTGTTTCTCCCGGTGAAATCTATACTGCTCACAGTCAGGGTTTCCCTATGGAAAATTCCTTCTTCCACGGCAATAACAAAACCGACTCCGATATAGCCTACGCTATGGACTGCGGTGTGGGTTACTTTATGGTCGATAATATGTATGAAATCAAGGCAATAAATGCTTTTGCCGAGGAAAAAGGTATCGTGCAGAAGGTTATCCTTCGTCTCACTCCCGGTATCGATCCTCATACCTATTCTGCCGTTGCTACAGGTAAGGTTGATTCCAAATTCGGTATCGCCATCGAAACGGGACAGGCAGACGAATTTGTGAAAGATGCTTTGACTTTTAAGAATGTAAAGATTATGGGCTATCATTGTCACGTTGGCTCACAGGTCTTTGATGAAGAGGGCAGTGTTTATCTTGATGCGGCTACGATTATGCTTGCCTTTGCCGCAGATATGGAAAAGAAATACGGTCTTAAGATGGAAATACTTAATATGGGTGGCGGATACGGTGTAGCCTATACCGAGGATGATACAGGTGTAGACATTTCTGCCAACATCCACGCTCTTGCAAAGCACATAAAGACAGAGACCGAAAGGCTCGGTATCTCTATGCCGAAGGTGCTTATGGAGCCGGGCAGAAGTATTGTAGCCGATGCAGGTATGACCCTTTATTCCGTAGGTACTCTTAAGGAAATCACAGGCTATAAAAACTATGTTTCCGTTGACGGCGGTATGACCGATAATCCCCGTTTCGCCCTTTACGGCTCAAAGTACACAGTATACCTTGCCGAAAGAATGAATGACACAGCCGATTTTAGATGTGACGTTGTGGGCAGATGCTGTGAAAGCGGAGACATTATTCAGCCCGATGTACTTCTTCCGAAGCCCGAAAGGGGAGAAATTCTCGCTGTTACCACCACGGGTGCCTATAATTACTCTATGGCTTCCAATTATAACCGTATACCCAGACCCGCTCTGGTAATGCTCAAAGACGGTGAAAATTTCATTACTGTTAAAAGGGAAAGTTTTGAAGATCTTGTGAGAAATGATATTTAAAAATAAAAACAATTAAGGAGAAGTTCAAAATGAAAAAGATACTTTTTCAAGGCGACTCCATTACGGACTGTGGCAGAATCCGTGAACTGCCTTCGAATATAATCGAAAAGCTTTATATGAAGACACAGTACACCTTAAGAGGTGCCACTGAAATGGGTACAGGATATCCTGCTATGGTGGCAAAGGAGCTGGAAAATGAAGGCTATACCTTCGTAAACAGAGGTGTGAGCGGAGACAGGGTTCTCGATGTGTATGCCCGAATAGTAAGGGATATTATTAAAATAAAGCCCGATGTTATGAGCCTTCTTGTGGGTGTTAATGATGTATGGCACGGCTTTGACTGGAATAACGGTACAGGAATCAAAAGGTTCGAGAAGGTTTTCAATATTCTTATTGAAGAACTCCGTGAGGAACTTCCCGAAACGAAGCTGATTATTCTTGAACCCTTTATCCTTGAGGGTAATGCCACGACGAACAGACCTGACCAGACTGACAGATATAGGCTTTTCAGAAAGGGAATTGAAGAGGTTGCAGCCATAGAAAAAGCCGTAGCCGAAAAGCACGGAATAAAATTCGTTGAGCTGCAAAAGCTGTTCGACGAGGCGGCTATGAATGCGCCTGCCACATCTCTTTTAGGTGACGGAGTTCATCCCACGGAAAAGGGACACACACTTATAATGAACGAATGGATAAAGGCATATAAAGAACTTAATTAATTATTAAGGGGTAACACCAAAACACGGTGTTACCCCTTATGATTTATTCTTTTTTACTCTGCAGACATTTCAAGATTAAGTTCATCAAGATTCTTCTGTCTGCGATCCTCGAGGAACTGAACGATTTCCTTATGCTTTTTACCTGAAAGCTTGTAGAAGAGCATGGGTATTACAGACAGTAAGGAGAAGATACCGGGTGCCAGAGCGAAAATATAAAGAAGACTTTTTTTCGCTTCGATGGGCATAAGCTCGGGAGTTTCGGCGAATTCCTTGTAGCCTACGAAGATAAGGAAAATGTTTGTGAAGTAGGTGAGGAAGTTACTGATAATTCTGGTCAGAGTGCTCTTAAGGGCGCCAACAGTAGCCTCGTTTCTTTCTCCGTACTTATATTCACCGTAATCGTAAACGGACATCTGGATAAGACCGGGGATGGTGTTGTAGAAGCCTGTGGTGAGACCGTGGAGAGCATACCAGAAAACTACCTTGATGAAAATATCCTGAGGCTCGTGCTCCTCATAGGGATATATGGATAAGAACATAGCTATATAGCATACGAAGGTGCCTAATTTCATACCGATGTAAAGAATCTTATCGTCAAACCATTTGCGAATGATTGGTGCCACGAAAAGTGAGATACCCGTAGTAACGAATGAGGCCAGAGATGCGAAGGAGAGAAGAGCCGCATAGTTACCGTCGTTATAGTTATAGGTAAACTCGAGAGCTGTGTCTGCGAAGAAGGTAATGGAGAAAGTCTCCGTTCTGAAACAGGCGATGAAGGCATAGGTCATAAGGCTGTAGCCAACACCAAAACCCAGACCGAGGATTTCGGAAATCATATAAAGGATAAGAGGCTTGTTATGAATGATATTCTTATAAACCTCTTTAAGCTTGGGCGTCTCGATTTTCGGAGGATCTGTGATTCTTTCCTTGGTTTCGATGATGTTCCATATGGTAAACGGAATAGCTATTATGGTTATTGTGCTGTAGCCGTAGAAGTATCTTTCTGCTTCAGAAAGGTTAGGTAGAAGGAAGGGGAGAAAGGCGGCAATGTAGGTACCTGTGGAGCCGATGGCAGAGCCGAGGATACTGTCGATGGCGGCGATGTAGCCTCTTTCCATATTGTTTGTTGTTCTCCGTGCATTGAGAGCTGTCAGAGCCGCATTGTAGAAGGTGCTGAAGGCATCATTGAGGAAGTAAAGTAAAACGAGATATGTAACCTTGAAGGTGTCACCCACACCCGGAAAAAATTCCCTTATAGGTAATGTCTGTAAAATAACCACAAGATTAAAGGGAATAATCATAAACATCAGCCAAGGCTTGAATCTGCCCCAATTGCCGAAGGTTCTGCGGTTTTTATCCAGGAAGCTGGAAACAATAACATCGTTTGCTATATCCCAGAAGCCCAGGAAAAAGATAATGGTGCTGTAGGTAGCGAAGGCGCCTTCGCTGAGACCTAAAAAGGTCGATGCCACCAAACCGCCGAAAAAGCCGCTCATGGCACCTCCGACCTTTGAGATTGCCGAGCTCGTAGAGTAGGCAGCATATTCGCGCAGGGTCAGTTTTTCGTTTACGTCTGTTGCGAGGGAGTTTTTGATTTTCTTCATATTTTCACCTCATAAATATAGCTGTTTTATTTAATTATATATTAATAGAATAACAAAGTCAATCTGTTGTCATAATGATTGTTTGTTAATCAGTTTCAGTCAAACTTATAATGCCCCCGACTGTCAGTCGGGGGCATTTAATACTGTTAAATGATAGACTTAAGGACGGCGTATACTGAAGTTGAGCACCAAAGCTGCAATTGAAAGGCAAAGAAGAAGTATAAAGGGTGCTGTATAGCTACCTGTCGAAGAAAGGAGATTACTGCTTGCAGTAGCGATAAAGGATGCTAAAATCAGATTGAAATTAATTACGCTGAAATTTGTCGGGAAGTGCTTTCGTCCGTAAAATGCGGCAACAAAAGCAGAGCATACGGTAGGGCAGGAACCGTAAGAAATTCCTGTAATACAAAGCCCTATAATGCACACGGGAAGAGAATCAATGAAAACAGCCACAAGTGTAATGGCGGCGGCAAAGATAGTGATAAGGTTTGCCGCAAGCATTGTAATTCGTCTGCCTGCGAAATCGAAAAGAGCACCTGTGAAAATTCTTCCCAAACCGTTACAGATGGAAAGGACGCCAACCAATGTTGAAGCAAGAGAAACCTCTGCACCTACTGAAAGGACAAGGTCACGGGCAAAGCTTATGACCGAATTGCCCACAGCAGTAAGACAGACAAGGCAGATAAAGGCGCGCCAGAAGGTGAAGCGCTTTATCATTTCTGTGGTGGTGTAGTCTTTGCTTTCAAAGCTTTCTTTGTTTACTTTTTTATTGACCTTTGCTTCGGGAAATACTATTTCTTCCGAGGGACGTTTAAGGAGAAGACCGCTTAAAATCAGTACAAAAGCAATAACGATACCGAAAATTATGTATGTTTTCTGCCAACCGATGTTTTCATTCTGAAAAAAGCCTTCAATGACCTTTCCGATAATAAGTGTACTTGCACCGAAAGCCATCATCAGTGCACCGGAGCAAAGACCTTTTTTGTCGGGGAACCAGTCATTGACGGTGGAGATAACCACATTATATGCTATGCCTATTCCGAGACCTGCGAAAAGAGCATAGAAAACATAAAGCAGAGCAATATTACCTGAAATAAATGCAGTACCTATGAAGCCTACACCTACAAGCAGACCCGATAATATAACAGTCAGTGATGTGCCTATAATTTTAAAAATCTTACTGCCGAAAAAAGCACCGAGGCAAAAGGTACACATGGTAAGAGTAAAGTTAAAAGCAAGAGCAGAATCGCTGAAGCCGAATACGTCCTTAAATGGTATTTTCAGTATTGACCAGGCGTATATAATTCCTGAAAATAGCATAGCGAAGACGCCGACAGCTAAAAATAAAGGACGGCTTGAAAGCTTTTTATCGGAAATCATTTTATTCACTTCCTTGTGGTTTTGGTTATTAAAAGTAAAATCTCAAGTCTCTTAAGACTTGAGATTCTGGTGCGAGAGACGGGACTTGAACCCGTACGAGCTGCCCCACACGCCCCTCAAACGTGCGCGTCTGCCGATTCCGCCACTCTCGCATATTAACTTGTCTCGCAAGTGCTTGTATAATATAACACCAAAAAAATGAAAAGTCAATACCTTTTTTCAAATTTTTTTATTTTTTTTGAAAAAAGGTATTGACTTTTGGTTTTAATGGTGTTATATTATATGAGCACTTGAGAGACAAGTAAATATGCGAGAGTGGCGGAATCGGCAGACGCGCACGTTTGAGGGGCGTGTGGGGCAGCTCGTACGGGTTCAAGTCC
>JAZUNX010000062.1:0-9216 GCA_045604385.1 Acutalibacteraceae bacterium | reverse complement strand
ATCACCCCTTATGTTAAACATTATATCACAATGTCTAACATTTGGGGTGCATTTCAAAATTTTCAGTCTCTGTGGTTTTTTCATTTGTTCAGTTATGAATTTCACGGGCGGACTATCTCTTTATTATTCCGTAACTCCATCCCGCGATTGAGAATTGCGAATTTATCAAAGCACCTTTGATAAAAATTCCTTTGCTCTTTCACTCTTCGGATTAGCAAAGAACTCTTCGGGAGTAGCTTCCTCCACAAATCTGCCTTCATCCATAAAGACGATTCGTGTGCCGACTTCTCTTGCAAAGCCCATTTCGTGAGTAACAACGACCATAGTCATACCCTGATTTGCTAATTCCTTCATAAGCTCGAGAACTTCCCCAACCATTTCCGGGTCAAGGGCAGATGTGGGCTCATCAAAGAGGATCACATCCGGCTCCATGGCAAGAGAACGGACAATGGCAACTCTCTGCTTCTGACCGCCTGAAAGGGATGAAGGATAAGCGTCAGCCTTGTCTTCAAGGCCTATTCTCTTAAGAAGCTCGACCGCTTTTTCGTTAGCCTGCTTTTTGATTTCAGGCATAGAAGCTGTCACGGGAGTTATTTCACCCTTTTTAAGGTGAAGCTTTATGAAAAGGTTGTCCTTCTTTTGCTTTTTAAGGTTTTTCTTTGCCACATAAACGGGTGCCATCATAATGTTTTCGATAACGGTCTTGTTGGCAAAAAGATTGAAATGCTGGAAAACCATACCCATTTTACGGCGATGCACATTGATGTCAACCTTCGGGTCGGCAATATCCTCGCCACCGAAGATTATGGAACCGCCTGTGGGGTCCTCCATACAGTTGAGACAGCGTAAAAAGGTACTCTTACCCGAGCCTGAAGGACCGATAACAACCACCTTTTCACCTTTTTTGATGGTGGTGCTTATGTTCTTTAATACGTGGTTATCACCAAAGGATTTGCAAAGGTCGGTGACCACAATAAGATTTTCGTTTTTATCTGTCACTCTTCCTCAGCCTCCTTTCCATAAGCTTGATAAGCAGGGTGATTATCATAACGATGGTGATGTAAATAACTGCCATTACAAGGTAAGGCACCATATATTCATAGGTACGGCTGCCGATACTTCTGAAAGCTTTGTAAAGGTCTGTGGCACCGACGAAGGACACAACAGAGGTTTCCTTGACAAGGGCGATAAATTCATTACCTAAAGTGGGAAGGATGTTTTTGATAGCCTGGGGAATTACGATTTTTATCATCGTGGCACCGTAGGACATACCCACACTTCTGCCGCCTTCCATCTGACCGGGGTCAACGGAAAGAATACCGCTTCGCATAATTTCCGAAATATATGCGCCCGAGTTCATACCGAAAACGATTATTGCAACGCTGACGGAGTCAACTCTGTTGAAGCCCAAAAGGGGCAAAACAACATAATAGAAAACAAGCAATTGCACTACTATGGGCGTACCCCTGAAAAGGCCGACATAAAAAGAACAGATACTGTCTAAAATTTTCGGGAGAAGCTTATATTTGGGAAGCACTCTTACCACGGCAATAAGTGTACCGATAAGAATACCGATAAAAAGACCGCTTACGGCAATAACCATAGTGTTCTGCAAGCCTTCAAGAACACTTTCGTAAGCGCCTTTTTCGATAAACTGCTCCATAAATTTAGCTATTTTTATTTCAAAATCAAGCATAATTAAAAATCCTCTTTAAACAAAGCAATTCCCCACTTAAAAAGTGAGGTATTGCAATTGATTGTTAACTTTTATCAGCCGTTGATGGTTTCAACGATGGAAACTGCAGGGTCAGCGTCAACGATAACGAAATCAAGGTTGCCGTTAACAAGATCCTGTGTTGCAAGAGCGGCGCTGTCATAGGTTACTGCTTCAGCGTTTGCGATACCTGCGAAGCCGAATGCATCGTTACCTTCGATGTAGGACTGACCTGTGGTACCTGTCTGTGCACCGATCTTTGTTCCTTCAGCAAGAGTAGCGAGAACAGCTTCAACATCTTCAGCAGTTGCACAGGCGTCAAATCTTGTGTCGTCTGCCTTAACGATAATCTTCTGTGCTGATTTGTAGTAGGGAGTGGTGAAGGTTACGGACTCTTCTCTTTCGGGGTTAACTGAAAGACCTGCGATAGCGATGTCACATTTCTGCTGACCAACTGCAAGGCAAACAGCGTCAAAGTCCATATTGTCGATTACAAGCTCTTTACCGAGTTCCTTTGCAAGAAGAGCGGCAACTTCCATATCGATACCGTAGTAAAGGTCGCCTTCCTTATATTCAAAGGGAGCAAATTCAGCATTTGTAGCAACTACAAGCTGATCCTTTGATGCATCGGGTTCAGCGGATGTAACACCCTCGGGAGTGCCTTCACCGAGATACTTTGCGCAGATAGCATCAAATGTGCCGTCCTTAAGAATCTTTTCGATGAATGCATTTACGTCAGCAAGAAGCTCGGGCTGGTTTTTGTCAACACCGAAAGCGTATTCTTCGCTTGAAAGCTGAATGTCGATAAGCTTAACCTGTGTCTTTGTTTCGTCGTTTATGCCGTTGCCGCCGCATGCTGCAAGAGCAAAAAGCATAATAGCTGCAAGAGCAATTGCTAAAAATTTTTTCATTGGTTTTTTACCTCCGTTAATTTTATGATGCGGATATTCTATCACTAATAAATCTCTTTGTCAACGGTTTTATGCAAAAATATGCAATAAAATGAATATTTATGAAACAACGCTGTTTACCGTGACGCTTTGTATAAGAGGAGCTTCTGCAGTAAGGGCTGCAAACTGATAAGAACCTGAATTTGTGAAAGAAATCTCATTTTCACCCTTTTCGAGTGTAAGGTTAAAGGTAACGGTTCTGTATGTATAATCGCTGTAGGTATTTCTGCAGAAAACATCCTTACCTTCGCCACCGTTAACGCTTACTGTCACATATCTTTCGATAAGGTCAACATTATAGGAGTGAACACCGCCCTCGGAATTATTTGCATAAAGCAAAGTTACACGGTAATCACCCTTTTCGGGAGCATTTACCTTAAAGGAAGCCTTGCCCGAATTTGCATAAATATCTCCTATATAAATGTTGCCATATTTGTCAGCGAAAATTTTTGCTCCGTCGGTTACGGTCATATCCTTTGCTTCAATTGCGGCTACGGGAAGCTTCGGTTCTGCCTTGGTAATTTCGAGGTCAGATGCAGAGGAAAGAGTAATTTCGTTGAGACCTCTTCTCAAATATACGGTGCTGCCGTTTTCTGCCTTTGCCTTTGCGCCGTCGATATCAATATCGTAAACTCCCTCATCGAGGCTTATATAATAGTATCCGTCTTCGGGAGCCACGGCAAGATATTCTTTTCCGTCTTCCGAATCTTCAAGCACAGCGATTGTGTTATCTTCAACAGCCTTTGACATAAGAAGGCTGTCAAGGACAAAGGTGCCCTCATTGTGCGAAAATTCAATAGTATGTATACCCAGGCAAAGGTCAACATAGAGAGTTTTTACTGTGGTGTATTCACTCTTTATGGTGTTTTCGAACATAATAGGAGTTGTTTTTCCGTCCAGAGTAAAATTAGCCACGCCGTAATCTCTGCCCTGCTTACCCTGTCCGTCATTGTGTTTGCCGTAGATAATATCAAGTCTGTAAAGACCCTTTTCCTTTGCATTTACGGTTATCTTTACTCCGTCGCCGTCATTTTCGAAGCCGCCGCACATACCCTTTACATCGCCTGTGGTAGCGTATGCGCTGTCATAGGTATAAGCATCGCCCAAAAGCTTACCGTCTTCAAATTCGTATCTTACGGGAAGATTTGTATTTCTTACTGCTTCAATTTCTTCGGTGTGTTCCTTTACGGATATGAAGTAAACAGTATCCGTGTCCGTACCGGGAATATTGATGTTGAGGCTGTTACCTGAAACCTTTGTCTTATATTTTCTTACAGTATAAGGCTCACTGACTATGCCCGAAAGACCTGTGAAATATACACATTCCACGGTAACATCGACTATCTTACCCATCTCTGTTTCACCGATATTTTTGATTTTGACTGCCTTTTTGTTGTCACTGCCGTTACAGATTACATTAATCTCTTTTCCGTCGGGAGTAAGAGAAGCCATACCCGTGTAGTGGTACCACCAATCTGTATCGTAAAGATTTCTGTCGTTAAGAGCAGCTGTGCTTACCGCAAGCGTTTCACCTTCCATTTCAGCATACTTTCTGTAAAGCCACCAGTTGGAGTTAGGTGAGTTATCGTCGGCGCAGGTATCGTTGAGATTGTTTGCAAGTCTCCAGAATGCCATATCGCCGTAGGTGTTTGTCTTTTCCATAGAAACAATATATCTCACCATAGCCGCAGGATTTCCGCATTCCTCCATAGCACCGTATTCGGTAACAATTATGGGAAGCTCGGGAAGACCTGCTTCTTTTTCTATTCTGCGGTAATCCTCCACGTGCTTTGGCCATTCCACACTGCACCAGAAACCGAGCTCGTGGTAAATCATAATTTCGGGAACGCAGTCATTTTCTACGGTATATTCCATAAAGCCTTCCATTTTTTCCGTAACATAGTCACAGAAACCGGGACCGCCTATTTTGGCATCAGGGTCAATGCTTTTTACAAGGTCGTAGGTAATTTCCCAAGCCTTATAGAAATTAGCCTTGCCCACTTCATCATAGTGAACATTACCGTCAATATAATTACCGAACCATACGGCATTGTCACATTCATTGTAAATGCAGTAAACAATATCGTCGGAATATTCTTTTGCGGAAAGCTCTCTCACCTTTTCTTCAACGATGGGTAAATATCTTTCTTCAAGGAACTTTTCCCAAGCATAGGTGCCGTTCTTTCTCATTTCCATTATTTCGTCATAGCAGTAGTACCAGGTGTCAAAGGCATCCTGAAGATAAACTACTCTGTAATCGCAGTTTGTAAGCTGGTCTGCCACACGGTCAACATCACCTGTGGGATGCTGAAGACCGTCAATAACCTTTTGTGAAACGGTGGAAATATCAAGGCTGTTTGTCATAGCCTCACTTGGCACTCCCGGCTCTGCAAGACCGTAAAGAAAGCCTGTTGCATAATTTGAAATTTCGTCTCCTCTGTCACCTGCGTCCACTGTGAGAGTAGGCACCCAGGCAAGGGGCATCGATTCAAAAAGCATAATAACGGTAATGATAAATGAAATTAACTTTGCCATTTTTCTCTCTCCTTTATATTGATTTTATAAGCTCGGGAAGCTTTTTCAGTGCAGGAATGAGACCTGCGAAAATCTTTGCAAGACCTGCGGCAGAGCCTTCTTCATTGAGAATCATCAGAAGACCTTCAGCCATTTTTTCCGTAAATACTCCCTGACTCATTGTAACAAAATTTCTTATGGGTATTTCAAGAGCCATGTTTTTAATCATACCGCTGTTCGGATCGTCGGGGTCGGCTATTTTTGACATAGCCGCATCAATAAGAGTGATTATTCTGCCTCCCCATTTGGTATGTTCCGCATCACCCAGACTGTTGAGCATGGTGATTTTTTCAGTGGCATCAATGAATTGAGGCGGTATATCCCTGCCTAAAAGCGCTCTGTACTGCTTGTCGGGGACATTCTTTATATCTGCACAGTAATAGCAAGGTGCAGATTCTCTGTAATCGGGTGCTACAGCCTCTGGCGCCGAAGAAACCACTGTGGCCTTTGCCTTAAGTCTTATATCACGGCTCGAAGTACCGATAAGGATTTCAAAATCACCTGACTGCACGTGCCAATCGTTTATATTAATATTATAGTATGCGAAAGCCCTTTTTGAAAGAGTGAAGGTAACCGTCTTTTCTTCGCCCTTTTTAAGGAAGATTTTACAGAAATCACGAAGCTCCTTTTTCGGTCTGAAAATAGCGCTTTCACAGTCGGAAACATAAAGCTGTACTGTTTCTGCGCCGTCTCTGTCACCGATGTTTTTAATCTTACAGGTAACGGCAAGAGTGTCCGTATCATTAATCTTTTCGGCGGAAAGAGCTATATCCGAATACTCGAAAGCAGTATAGGAAAGTCCGTAACCGAAAGGGAAGAGAACATTTTTCTGTGCAGTATCATAATATCGGTAGCCTATGTAAATGCTCTCTCTGTGCTCGGCCGTAAGACCCGTACCGGGATAATAAGCACTGCAGGGAACATCACTTTCACAAAGAGGATAAGTCTCCGCAAGCTTACCCGAAGGATTGACCTTGCCCGAAATAACCTGTGCTATTGCCTTACCGCTTGCCTGACCTCCGAGATAGCCGTTGATTACCGCCTTAACCTTTTTAAGCCAGGGCATAGTAACAGGTGCACCGCCCGAAAGGACAACGGTAACATTTTCATTGACGGATAAAATCTCTTCTAAAAGCCTGTTATGGGAAACGGGAAGGTTAAGATGCGTTCTGTCGAAGCCTTCACTTTCGTATTCCTCCGTAAGGCCGATAAAGAGAAGAACCGCATCAGCCTTTGAAGCCACATGAACGGCATCCTTTACCATAACCTCGTTAAGCTCGTCCTTTTTCTTAAAGTAACCGGGAGCAAAGGAGACCTTATAGCCCTCTTCTAAAAGCCCGTCAAAGGCATCGGTGATTTTTGTGGGATTAATAAGGGAACTGCCTGCACCCTGATAACGGGGAGCTCTTGCCATTTCACCGATAACCGCCACTGTTTTATCCTTTGAAAGAGGCAGAGTATTGTCTTCATTTTTAAGAAGCACCAAAGAATTGGCACAGATTTCCGCCGCAAGCTTATGATGAGCTTCGGCATCGTAGGTATGTTCACCTAAAACTTGCTTTGATTTTTCGATTAATGTAAGCATTCTGTCAGCGGCGATGTCAAGATATTTTTCATCAAGAGTACCGTTTCTGACAGCATCGCATATCTTCTTCGTATTATATCCGCCGGAGGAAGGCATCTCAAGGTCGTTGCCGTTTTTTATGCCCTTCACACGGTCGTTTGCGGCGCCCCAGTCTGTGACAACCAAGCCCTCGAAGCCCCATTCATCACGCAGTATTTTATTCTGAAGATAATCGCTATCGGAGCAATATGTCCCGTTTACCTTATTATATGCATTCATCACAGTCCACGGCTGTGCCTTTTTAACCGCAATTTCAAAAGCTGTAAGATAAATTTCTCTTAAGGCTCTTTCGTCAACGACGCTGTCAATTGTCATTCTGCGTTTTTCCTGACTGTTGACGGCAAAGTGTTTTATTGAAGTTCCTACACCCTTTGACTGAACGCCGTCAATAAGACTTGCGGCAAGCTCACCCGCCAAAAGAGGATCTTCGGAAAAATATTCAAAATTTCTGCCGCAAAGAGGTGAACGCTTCATATTCACGCCGGGGCCTAAAATAACACTTACCTTTTCCTTAAGACATTCCTCACCCATAGCCTGTCCCATTCTGTAAAGAAGGTCTTTATCCCAGGAGCAGGCAGTTGTTGCCGCCGTAGGGAAGCAGGTGGCGGGAACGGAATTCATCAGTCCGGTCTTATCTCCGTCGGGATCCTGAAGTCTTAATCCGTGAGGACCGTCGGTCATCGTAAGAGAAGGCAGACCTAAACGCTCCACGCCGTTAAGATGCCAGAAATCCTTACCTGTACAAAGATTTGCTTTTTCTTCTAAAGTAAGCTTTTCAAGTATATCTTTATTCTTCATTTTTTCCTCCGTGTATTTCCTATAGTTATTTTTATTATATAACTAATTCATAGGCAGGTCAAGAAAAAAATGTATAAAAGAAAAGCGGACGACCAATGGTCATCCCTACTGCATTGTATAATATCAATTTTGAATGGCTTTTATTTTTTCGACAAAGGTTTTGCCTCATTAGTAAAGCCTAAAATATAATCAACGGAAATATCATAATAACGGCATAATGTTATGAGCTGCTCCACAGGTAAAGGTCGGGTTCCTCTCTCATATTCTCCGTAATAATTCCTTGCTGTTTTCAATAACGAAGCAATATCCTGCTGTGTTAAATCTTTGTCATCTCTTAAATCTTTTAGTCCTTGCGAGTAGTGAACTTGTATCATTTTATCACCTCGATGAGGATTTTACAACAGATTATCTGTTAACTATCGGTTTTAGTCGATAATTCGACTAAAAATTTCTATCAGTCCCATCGAAAAACGCCGTGTCTGCTCAAAAGCACAACCCTCAAAAAAATCCGTCTTAATTATGATACTTTTCGCAGAAAATAATTAATATTATGCTACAATACAATCAGTCGCCAAGCTAATTCAAGTCAATATAGCCCAACGCAAAGCAAGAACATCTTGCGACACACTTTTACAGCAGAAGAGACAGGGAATTTTCTCTGTCTCTTTTGCTTTCACCTGAACAGTGCATCAAAAATCCTCTTCCGCTCTCTTTCTCCTGTACAGCACTCACACTGATCAACACAAACAAGTATCGTCTCGTCACCGATAACCTGTATGTCCTTCCAGGGAATCCTTATATCCTCACATTTGCCTCCAATGTCAAAAAGTTTGCCCTTGCCCCAAATAATTATTGCACAGAGACTACCGTTTTCACAGCAGATTTCCACATCACTCACACAGCCAAGGCGACAGCCGTTTTTCGTATTGATGACTTCCTTGTTCCGAAGTTCAGTAACACAGCAGTTCATAAAATACACCTCGTTACAGTATATGCAACAACCCGTGATATGTGAAGTATATATTTTTTTACAAATCCTCTCTCTTTTACCAAAAAATTTTCACAAAACACTATTTACAATTTGATATTAAAGTGTTAGAATGTTAGGTGGTAATTTAATTGCTAAATTATAATGTATAAATACAAGGAGGACAAATCCAATGGCCAGAAAAATGAAAACCATGGATGGTAACAACGCCGCTGCTCACGTTTCCTATGCGTTTACAGAAGTAGCAGGTATTTATCCCATCACCCCCTCAAGCCCCATGGCAGACTACGTTGATCAGTGGTCAGCACAGGGTCTCAAAAACATTTTCGGTACAAAAGTAAATGTTGTTGAAATGCAGTCTGAAGCAGGTGCCGCAGGTACAGTTCACGGCTCACTCGCAGCAGGTGCTCTCACAACAACCTACACAGCTTCACAGGGTCTTCTTCTTATGATTCCCAACATGTACAAAATCGCCGGTGAGCTTCTTCCCTGCGTTTTCCATGTTTCAGCACGTTGTGTAGCTTCTCACGCTCTTAATATCTTCGGCGACCATTCAGACGTTTATGCC
>JAZUNX010000061.1:0-5354 GCA_045604385.1 Acutalibacteraceae bacterium | reverse complement strand
CACCATATTTAGTGTATTGACTTTACACTAAATGTGGTGTAAAATACAGTTAACAAGCTAATCGAGGTGTGCATTTTTCGTGTGTGTTGACTTCGGTTAGCATACACTTTTTGTTTTTAAGGAGGTTAAGAGGAAAACACTAATTTATACGAAGACAAAAATTTGTACGAAATATGAATAGGAAAGGATTTTTTATGAAAAAACTTATAAAACCACTGGTTATCATTGTAGTATTACTTTTAGCACTTTTTATTTTTATGCAACAATTCAGAGTTGAAAATGCAAACATTGGACAGCCATTAGATTTTAAAAATGATGTGACAATAACTGTAGATAATATAGAATTCAGCAAAAGCATTTTTAAAGATAAAACAATTGAACTTTCAGATAAAACCGCTATAATTATATCATTCACATTAAACAATGCCGGAAAAGAAGACTATACAATAAACCACAGTGACCTGAAAGCAAATTATGACGGCAATGCAGCTTTTAGTGCTGAAAAATTTTATCTGAAAACAGGTGACGATTGGGAAGAAAGCGACGCATTTGTAATTGGAAAACTTACAAACAACCCCCGAAAAATAAAAACATATATATTAGTCCCCGATACAGTGATAGAAAACACCGAAAAGTCTCTTAATGTAACAATAGGAACATACACATTTGATTTAAGATAATAAACAACGAAGTCAGACATTTAACATACTTATAAACCGTGGTTTCTTTGGGCAGATAATATTCTCCCTACCGGTTAATGATGAGTTAACAGCGGGAACTCCCTACGTCTTTGCGGAGCAAAGCCATCTCTCCTTATCAAGGAGAGGCTTTTTTGATTTAACCCTTGACAAACGGAAAATAATGGTTATAATAAATTTTAGCACTCTGATATTGTGAGTGCTAAAATTTATTTTTTTAAGATTGGAGTTAAATATAAAATGGCAAAGAAACAGTTTAAAGCAGAGTCAAAAAAGCTTATGGATATGATGATTAACTCAATCTATACCCATAAAGACATTTTCCTTCGCGAACTCATTTCCAACGCAAGTGATGCTCTCGATAAGCGTTATTACCGCAGTCTTTCACAGGGCGAAAGCGGCAGTGCAAGAGAAGACTATAAAATCTGTCTTGCCGTGGACAAGGACAGCCGTACTCTCACCATCTCCGACAACGGCTGCGGTATGAACGAAAAGGAGCTGGAGACCAACCTCGGTACTATCGCAAAAAGTGGCTCTTTAGATTTCAAAAGTGACATCGAAAAGGACAGCGATGTAGAAATCATCGGTCAGTTCGGGGTAGGCTTTTACTCTGCTTTTATGGTGGCTGACAAGGTTACGGTAGTCAGCAAGGCTCTCGGCGAGGACAAGGCTTACAAATGGGAGTCTGCAGGTGTGGACGGCTACACAATCGGTGAGGCTGAAAAGGACAGCGAAGGCACCGTTATCACCCTTAAAATCAAGGAAAACACCGAAAATGAAAACTACGATAAATATTTAGACCAATACGGCGTTCAGGACATCGTCACCAAATATTCCGACTATATCCGCTACCCCATTATGCTCGATATGAGCCATACAAGCCTCAAGGAAGGCACCGAGGATGAATACGAAACCGTTACCGAGGCTACACAGCTTAACAGTATGGTCCCCCTGTGGAGAAAGAATAAAAATGAAATCTCCGCCGAGGATTATAACAATTTCTATATGCAGAAATTCTATGATTTTGAAGCTCCTCTTAAGACCATCCATTCTAAAACCGAGGGTCAGATTTCCTACGATGCGCTGATGTATATCCCCGCTCACGCTCCCTTTGATTTTTACTCAAAGGACTACGAAAAGGGCTTACAGCTCTACTCAAACGGCGTTCTCATTATGGACAAATGCGGTGATCTTCTCCCGGACTATTTCAGCTTCGTAAAAGGTCTCGTCGATTCTGCCGACCTCTCACTCAACATTTCCAGAGAGCTTTTACAGCAGGACCATATCCTTAAGGTTATCGCCAAAAATGTTGAAAAGAAAATCAAAAATGAGCTTTCAAAAATGCTCGCAAGCGACAGAGAGGCTTATGAGAAATTCTTCTCCGCCTTCGGTATTCAGCTCAAATACGGTCTTTACACCGACTACGGTATGAACAAAGAAACCCTCAAAGACCTTGTTATGTTCTTCTCCTCAAACGAAAAGAAGCTTACCACTCTTTCCGAATATGTGGCAAGAATGAGAGAAGAGCAGAAGACCATCTACTACGCTTCAGGCGAGACTATGGACAAGATTGACCTTCTTCCCCAGGCTGATGCAGTCAAGAATAAGGGCTATGAAATTCTCTATTTCACCGACGATATTGACGAGTTCGCCATTCAGATGCTTCGCGAATATGACGGCAAGACCTTCACCAACATCTGTGCCGCAGGTCTTGACCTTGAAAGCGACGAGGAAAAAGAGGCTATCAGCAAAAAGAACGAGGACGAAAAAGAGCTTCTCTCCTTCCTTAAGGAAAGTATCGGCGACAGCGTAAATGAGGTAAGATTTACTTCCTCTCTGAAAAATCACCCCGTATGCCTTACCACAGAGGGTATGCTTTCATTAGAAATGGAAAAGGTACTTTCCGCTATGCCCGGTGCAAACGGAAACGCAAAGGCCACTCTTATTCTCGAAATCAGCACAGAGCATCCCATCGCTGAAAAGCTTGTCAGCCTTTACAGTGAGGACAAGGAAAAAACAGCAAAGTATGCAAAGATTCTTTATGCACAGAGCTGTCTTATCGCAGGCAGAACTATCGATAATCCTGCAGAGTTCAGTGAGATGATTTGTGAACTGATGTGAGTTAATGCGGAATGTGTATAACCCCTCCGTCATCTTGACGGCTGACGCCTCCCCTTTCAGTGGAGGCTTAATAAGGCGGCATCTGTCGGTGCAATTATAATGCAATCGCGGGGAATCATTTCGGAAACGATAAAGCGATACACCGCCGAATTTACGGCGTATAATGTAGGGCGGGATGACCTCACCCCCCCGCTTTTTTTGTTGATTGACAGAGATGAGAATAATTGATATAATCGAAAAATAAAAGGAGATGATAAAATGAAGAAAAAGGTTCTAATTGCTGTTTGTCCTGTTCTGCTTATTATTGCAGTTTTTCTGATTATAGGCTGTATTCCTTCTTCTCCTGAAGGAGCAGTATTATCCAACCCTAACGCAAGTGAAAAAGCAATCGGACTGTACGATTATATAGCAAGCATTGAAGGTAAAGCCGTTATTTCAGGTCAGCAGGAATCCACGTGGATGGGAAGTGCTGACTATGAAACAGACTACATCTTCTCTGCCTCGGGTAAAATGCCTCTTATCAAAGGCTTCGACTATATGAATGATGATTTCGACGGAGTAAATGAAAGAGCCGTAAAATGGCACGAAAAGAGCGGTATAGTTACTATCTGCTGGCACTGCGGAAGTGATTTCAGCGGTGAATGGAAGCACTGCAAGGAGACGGACATAGCCGACTGGGAAAAGGCTCTTACGGAAGGTACAGAGGAATACGAAAAGCTTATCGCAG
This sequence comes from Acutalibacteraceae bacterium, assembly GCA_045604385.1. GTDB lineage: Bacteria > Bacillota > Clostridia > Oscillospirales > Acutalibacteraceae > UBA6857. The sequence goes on along the minus strand of JAZUNX010000061.1, from coordinate 1,808 downwards.
GAATGGACAAAGGCGCAAAGGCTCTCAAAGAATTACAGAAAAAAGGCATCCCCGTTTTATGGAGACCTTTTCATGAATTTGACGGAGACTGGTTCTGGTGGAGCCGCGGCGGAAGTGAAAGCTTTAAAAAGCTGTGGAAGCTGATGTATGACAGATATACAAACCACCACGGACTTGATAACCTTATATGGGTGCTGGGATATTCCCACAAGATGGAAAAAGTAAAGGACTGGTATCCCGGTGACGAATACTGCGACATTATTGGTGCGGATACTTATAATATTGAGATAGTGCATAAGCTTTACAGAAAGATGAAAAGTGTCACCTCGGTGCTGAAGCCGTTGTGCTTACACGAATGCGGTAAAAATCCTACGGTGAAGGATTTGAAGAAATCACCTTGGAATTACTTTATGACCTGGCATACAGAGTATCTGACGGATACAAACACTCCCGAGGAGATAAACGCTCTTTATAACAGCGAATTTGTGCTGACGATGAATGAAGAATATCCGACATAATGCTAACATTAAAAGGACAGACTTTTTACGGTCTGTCCTTTGTTGTTTATAAGCTGTTTTACCAGATAACTTTTGTTTCGATGTCTTCTTTGATAAGAGCAACGAAGTCTTCTGTTGACATTGAGCCCTGGTCGCCGTGACCACGTTTTCTTACGGAAACGGTGCCTTCTTCGGCTTCCTTGTCACCGATAACGAGCATATAAGGAATTTTCTCGAGCTGTGCTTCACGAAGCTTGTAGCCGAGCTTTTCACTTCTTGTATCAATATCAACATCGTCAATACCTACCTTCATAAGAGCCTCTTTTACTGCATAGGCGGCGTCCTGATGGCGGTCTGCGATGGGAAGAATTCTTACCTTTTCGGGTGCAAGCCATACAGGGAAGGCACCAGCATACTTTTCGATAAGAAGGGCAAGAGTTCTTTCATAGCAGCCGATTGATGTTCTGTGTATGATGTAGGGATTTTTCTTGCTTCCGTCGGGTGCTACATACTCCATGCCGAATTTTTCGGCAAGCATCTGGTCAATCTGGATGGTGATAAGAGTGTCTTCCTTGCCGTGAACATTCTTAATCTGAATGTCAAGCTTGGGACCGTAGAATGCGGCTTCACCGATACCGATTTTGTAGTTGATGCCGAGGTCATCAAGAATAGTCTTCATAACGCCCTGTGCTTCATCCCACTGCTCGGCAGTACCGATGTACTTTTCGTTATCGTCAGGATCCCACTGTGAGAAGCGGTAGGAAACATCCTCGTAAAGTCCGAGAGTTTTGAGCATAAATACGCAAAGCTCAAGACAGTTCTTGAATTCGTCCTCAAGCTGTTCGGGAGTACACATAAGGTGACCTTCGGAAATTGTGAACTGACGGACACGGATAAGGCCGTGCATTTCACCTGATGCCTCGTTTCTGAAAAGAGTGGAGGTTTCGGCAAGTCTCATGGGAAGATCACGGTAGGAACGGGCTCTGTTGAGATAAGCCTGATACTGGAAGGGGCAGGTCATGGGACGAAGAGCAAATACCTCGTCGTCGGTTTCCTCATCACCCATTACGAACATACCGTCCTTATAGTGAACCCAGTGACCGGAGATTTTATAAAGGTCGCTCTTTGCCATAAGAGGAGTTTTTGTACGGAGCCAGCCTCTTCTCTTTTCTTCGTCACCGAGAACGAACATGCCGTCCTGATAATGATCCCAATGACCCGAAAGCTTATAAAGGTCGCTCTTGGCCATATAAGGAGTTTTGGTGAGAAGCCAGCCCTTGCTCTGTTCAACATCTTCTACGAAACGCTGAA
>JAZUNX010000060.1:0-69075 GCA_045604385.1 Acutalibacteraceae bacterium | reverse complement strand
GGATAAATGGGAGAAATCCGGTGTTTTCCATGCCGAAGATAACTCAGATAAGAAAAAGTTCTACGCACTTGTAGAATTTCCTTACCCCAGCGGTGCAGGTATGCACGTAGGTCACATCAAGGCTTATTCAGGTCTTGAAGTTGTTTCAAGAAAGCGCAGAATGGAAGGCTATAATGTTCTTTTCCCCATCGGCTTTGACGCTTACGGTCTTCCCACAGAAAACTACGCCATCAAAAACGGTATCCATCCCCGTCAGGTTACTGACACAAATATTGCTAAATTCACAAGTCAGCTTAAAAGAGTAGGTTTTTCCTTCGACTGGAACAGAGTTGTTGACACCACCGAAGAAGGCTACTACAAATGGACACAGTGGATTTTCCTTAAAATGTTCGAAAACGGTCTTGCCTTCAGAGATAAGACCCTCGTTAACTATTGCCCCTCCTGTAAGGTTGTTCTTTCAATTGAAGACTCACAGGGCGGTAAGTGTGACATCTGCCACAGTGACATTGTTCAGAAGTCAAAGGACGTTTGGTATCTTCGCATTACCGAATATGCCGATAAGCTTCTTGACGGTCTTAAGGAGGTTGATTACCTTCCCAATGTAAAGCTTCAGCAGGAAAACTGGATTGGTAAATCAACGGGTGCTTTTGTTAACTTCACAGTTAAAGATACAGAGGAAACTCTCCGTATTTACACCACCCGTCCCGATACTCTTTTCGGCGTTACCTTTATGGTTATGGCACCCGAACATCCCTTACTCGATAAGTATAAGGATATGATTAAAAACTTTGGCGATGTAGAAAACTACAGAACTGAATGTGCAAAGAAGACCGAGTTCGAAAGAACACAGCTTGTTAAAGATAAGACAGGTGTCAAGCTCGACGGCTTCGTTGCAATCAATCCAGTTAACGGTAAAGAAATCCCCATCTTTATTTCCGACTATGTTATGATGGGTTACGGCACAGGTGCTATTATGGCTGTTCCTGCTCACGACCAGAGAGACTATGACTTCGCAAAGAAATTCGGCGTCGACATCATCGAGGTTATCAAGGGCGGTGATATGGAAGTCGAAGCCTACACAGGTGACGGCGAAATGGTTAACTCTGATTATCTCAACGGCTACACAGACAAGAAGTCATCTATCGCCCGTATTCTCGAAGAACTTGAAAAGAAGGGTATAGGTGAAAGAGGCGTTCAGTATAAGATGAAGGACTGGGCATTTAACCGTCAGCGCTATTGGGGTGAACCCATTCCCATCGTTCACTGTGAAAAGTGCGGTATGGTTGCTGTTCCTTATTCCGAGCTTCCCCTCAAGCTGCCCAAGGTTGAAAACTTCGAACCCGGTCAGGACGGCGAAAGTCCTCTTGCAAAGATAGACTCCTTTGTTAACTGCACCTGTCCAAAATGCGGCGGAGCGGCAAAGAGAGAAACCGACACAATGCCCCAGTGGGCAGGCTCTTCCTGGTACTTCCTTCGTTATATCGACCCTCACAACGATAACGAACTTGCAAATATGGACAAGCTTAAGTATTGGATGCCCGTTGACTGGTATAATGGTGGTATGGAACACGTTACCCGTCACCTTATTTATTCACGTTTCTGGCATAAGTTCCTTTATGACATCGGTGCTGTTCCCTGTGCTGAGCCTTATGCAAAGAGAACTGCCCAGGGTCTTATCCTTGGCCCCGACGGTGTAAAAATGAGTAAATCACGCGGTAATGTTATCGATCCCAACGAGGTTGTTGATGTTTACGGTGCAGACGTTCTTCGTACATACGTACTCTTTATGGGCGATTATGAGCAGGCTGCTCCCTGGTCGGAAAGCTCTGTTAAGGGCTGTAAGCGTTTTGTCGACCGTATCTGGAATTTACAGGAAATTCTCACCGAAGGCGACGAATATTCAGCTGAACTTTCTTCTTCTTTCCACAAGACAGTAAAGAAGGTTACCGAAGACATTGAAGCACTCAAATATAACACAGCAATTGCCGCTCTTATGACACTTCTTAACGGTATTTACAACAAGGGTGCCATCAATAAGGCAGAGCTTAAAACCCTTCTTCTTCTTGTTAACCCCTTTGCTCCTCACGTAACCGAAGAAATCAATTCTGTTGTATTCGGTGACGGTGAAATGCTTGCTGAAACCCAGTGGCCTATCTTCGACGAAGCAAAATGTGTTGACGATGAAATCGAAATCGTTGTACAGATTAACGGCAAGGTAAAGGTTAAGCTTAATGTTGCCGCTGATATTGAGGCCGCCGATGCAATTGCTCTTGCAAAAGCAGACGAAAAGATTGCCGCTGAAATAGCAGGTAAAACCGTCGTTAAAGAGCTTTATGTTAAGGGAAGACTTGTAAACATCGTAGTAAAATAAGATTTTGACCGAATTTTCATTAAAAAAATGAAAAAAGGATAGAAATATCTTGTGATTGTTTCAAATTTTCTCTTGACAACGGTAAATCTATAATGTATAATATTTTTCGTATCCTTAACGGAAATATACCCCTGCTAACAGGTAAGGGAGGGAAATATAAATGAGTCAGGTAAAAGTTAAAGAGAACGAGTCACTCGACAGCGCTCTCAGACGTTTTAAGAGACAGACTTCACGTGATGGTATCATTCAGGAAGTTCGTAAAAGAGAACACTATGAAAAGCCTTCAGTAGCAAGAAAAAAGAAGTCTGAAGCTGCTCGTAAGCGTAAATTTAAGTAATTGAATTGCAAAAATCACCCGAGGGCTTAATACCTTTGGGTGATTTTTTTAGTTTTAATAAAAGGTTGGTAAATACTATGATTAATAAACTTAAAGCATATCTTAAGGAAAAAGGCAGTGCAGCACTTATTATGAGTGAGGAAAACATCTGCTATTTCACTTCCTTCCATTCAACCAACGGCTATCTTGTTGTAACAGGGGAAAAGGCATACTTTTTAACCGACTCCCGTTACATCGAAGCAGCACAGAATAAAATCACATCCTGTGACGAAATTCTGCAGATTAAATCAATGGAAGCAGACCTTGTTCCTCTTATTAAAAAATTAGGTATAAAGGCACTAGAAACCGAAAGCGAAAGAATTACTGTATCAAGATATAACGAGGTTAAAAAGCATTTTGACTTCATCGATGTTATCTGTGACGGTGAGCTTGATAATACTATCAGTGAAATTAGAACTGTTAAAAATGAAACTGAAACTGCAAAGATTGTCAAGGCACAGCGCATCGCTGAAAGAGCCTTTGATTATATTTTAGGATTTATTTCCACAGGAAAAACAGAAAAAGAAGTTGCCCTTGAGCTTGAATACTTTATGCTTAAAAACGGAGCCGATGCTCTTTCCTTCGAAACAATCTGCGTCAGCGGTAAAAACAGTTCACTTCCTCATGGAGTTCCCACGGATAAAAAAATTGAAAAAGGGGACTTTATTACCATGGACTACGGTGCAACCACAGAGTTCTATCATTCGGATATGACCAGAACTGTTGCTGTAGGCGAGGTTTCCTCGAAGCAGATTGAGGTTTACGAAACTGTACTCAAAGCACAAATGGCAGGTCTTGAGGCAATAAAGGCAGGCGTAAACTGCAAAGATGTTGATGCCGTTTCAAGAAAGATTATTACCGACAAGGGCTACGGTGAATATTTCGGTCACGGTCTCGGTCACGGTGTAGGTGTGGAAATTCACGAGCTTCCTTCTCTTAACCCTTCAAGCAAAGCCGTTCTTAAGGAAGGTTATATCGTAACCGTTGAGCCGGGTATATATCTTCCCGGTCAGTTCGGTGTAAGAATAGAAGATATGGCACTCGTTACTGCTGACGGCTGTGTAAATCTTACGGAATGTGAAAAGAAGCTAATAGTTTTATAATTTGTTTTTATAAGGTGGTATATTATGCCGATGTATGAAAATAAAACTGAACAGGAAAAGGCTCTTCTTGTAAGTGTTGATACGGGGGAGTTCGATGCAGAAGCCTCCATTGACGAGCTTGAAGAGCTTGCATATACCGCCGGTGCAGAGGTTGTCGGCAAGGTTATACAGAAAAAGGAAGCCCCCGAAAAGGCTACCTTTGTTGGTGTGGGTAAATTAGCGGAAATTATTGCCTTTTGTCACAGTAATGAGGTTGACCTTCTTATCTTTGACAGTGAGCTTTCACCCTCACAGCAAAGAAACCTTGAAAAGCTTACCTCTGTAAGAGTTATTGATCGCACTATGCTTATACTCGATATTTTCGCAATGCGTGCAAGAACAAGTGAAGGTAAGCTACAGGTTGAACTTGCTCAGCTCAAATATCAGCTTCCCCGACTTGCAGGGCAGGGTACTGCACTTTCACGACTTGGTGGCGGTATCGGTACGAGAGGTCCCGGTGAAACCAAGCTTGAAAGCGACAAGAGACATATAAGACGAAGAATACAGAAACTGCAGGAAGAACTTGAACAGCTCGAAAAGCGCCGTAATCAGATGCGTCGCCGCAGAGAAAAGGACGGAGTGCAGACTGTGGCTATCGTCGGCTACACCAATGCAGGTAAGTCCACTCTTATGAACGCTCTTACGGATGCAGGCGTACTTGCTGAAAATAAGCTTTTTGCCACTCTTGACCCGACTTCACGAGGACTTATTCTTCCTGACGGCAGACAGGTTATGCTTGTGGATACGGTTGGTCTTATCCGCCGTCTTCCTCATAAGCTTGTCGAGGCTTTCAAATCAACTCTTGAAGAAGCGGCACAGGCAACGGTCATTTTGAATGTGTGTGATGCCTCCGACGAACATTCTGCCGAGCATCTCGAAGTCACAAAAAATCTTCTCGAAGAGCTTGGCTGTACAGGCAAACCCATTATTTCCGTAATGAATAAGTGCGACCTGGTGGGAGATATTTATTCAATGCCCACCTTCGGCAAAACCGTTATGATTTCTGCCCTTGAAGGGAAAGGCTTCGATGACCTTCTCTCTGCCATTCTTAAGGAGCTTCCGCCCACACGAAGAAAAGCCGAGTTCCTTATTCCTTTTTTCGCAGGTGCGGTTGCCGCGAGAATAAGAAAAGAAGGTGTGGTTGAAATTGAAGAATACCGTGAAGACGGACTTTATATGAAAGCCACGGTGGAAATCAGTCTTATTAATGAAATCAAGGATTATCTTCTGTAGGCAACGAGAAGGTGTGCATAAAGCCGCCAAGCTCGTTTGAGCATACATCTCCGCCTATAACGATACCTTCATATACTAAAATATTGCCACGTATTATTCCGTCGGTGTTTTCATATCCCGGGTAATTTAAAATATTATAGCTCCATATTTTTACTCTTGCACCCTTGTATTTTTCAAGGTCAAGATTCTGCTGACGCTGAATATCGTTATATTCCTCATAGGTTTCGTCGAATTCTTCGGGAATTATCACTTCCTTCACCTCGGCAGGGTTTTCGTCAATTTCCCAACCGAACTGTGAAAAGAAGGTTATTCTTTCCTCATGAGTTTCGGCTCGCATGGAAATGCCGCCCATATTACTTGCAGGCATGGCTTTGTGTTTTGCAACAGATATTACGGCACCAATGGTAAGTGAAAAAACAAGCAGAAAACAGAGTGCTATTTTAATTGCCTTATCGGATTTTACGGAAAGAACAAACATATTTTTATCCACCAATCATTATTTCTTTGATAAATTTATATGTTTGATTTATAAAGTTAGAACTTACAACTCATCTAAAGGATGTGCTTTATGGATTTTATCCCTTATAATTCACGAAATACCATTCATAAAAGTAAATTCGGCGCCTTAAAGCAGGGCGAAAACATAGTTTTCAAGGTGATTATGCCCCGTAACTTTGGTGTCAGTCGTGTTGACCTTGTTATCAAAAGTGACAAGGGAGATTATGAGCGTCTTCCGATGAAATGGCTTTCAATGGAAGGCGACAGCGAAGAATGGTGGGCGCTCGGCTATACGGCAAAGGAGCCCGATATTTACTTTTATCATTTCGAATATGAAACCGCCTGGGGCAGAAGCTTCATAAAACACAGCGGTAACTGTCTTGGCAAAGTGTCATCAGGCGAAGAAGATTGGCAGCTTTCCGTTTATGCCAAAGATTTCTCAACTCCCGATTGGCTCAAGGGCGGACTTTTTTATCAGATTTTCCCCGACCGTTTTTACTTTTCGGGTGAAGAAAAGTGCTGTGTTCCTGTGGACAGAAAGCTTCGTACAGATGTTTTCGGCGAGCCTGAATGGAAGCCGACAAGTGAAGGTAAGGTTCTCAATAACGACTATTTTCAGGGCGACCTTAAGGGTATTGAAGAAAAGCTCGATTACATAGCTTCTTTAGGTGTAACCTGCCTTTACCTTAATCCTATCTTTGAAGCACAGAGTAACCACAGATATGACACATCTGATTACAGTAAGATTGACTCACTTTTAGGCACAGAAAAAGACCTTGTTTCTCTTTGCAAAAAAGCGGAGGAAAAGGGCATTTCTGTTATTTTGGACGGTGTATTCAGTCATACGGGTGACGACAGTATTTACTTTAATAAGTACGGCAGATACAATTCCATAGGTGCATATCAGTCGGAAAAATCGCCCTATTACAGCTGGTATAAATTCATAAACCATCCCGACAAATATCACTCCTGGTGGGGTATCAGCATACTTCCTGAGGTTATCGAGGAATCTGAAGGCTTTCTTGACTTTATTACAGGTAAAAACGGCATAGCAAGAAGATGGCTCCGTACAGGCGTAAGAGGTTGGAGACTTGATGTTGCCGACGAGCTTCCCGATGTTTTCCTTGACCGATTCAGACAGGCTGTAAAGGAAGAAAATTCTGAGGCTCTTGTTTTGGGTGAGGTCTGGGAGGATGCTTCAAACAAGTTCAGCTACGGACAAAGACGCCGTTATTTTGGCGGTAAACAGCTTGATTCAGTTATGAATTATCCCTTTGCCGATGCGATTATTTCTTTTATTCGTACAGGTAAGGTCGAAGGCTTTTCCGATAAAATTCTTACCATACTTGAAAACTATCCAAAATGCGTTATAGATGTACTTATGAATCATATCGGCACTCATGATACCATGAGAGCCATTACACAGCTTGCAGGTGAAAGCTGTGAATACAGAGACAGAACGTGGCAGAGTAAAACCCATCTCACCCGTGAGCAGTACGAAAAAGGCGCAAAACTTCTTAAGCTTGCCGCTGTCGTTCAGTACACACTTCCCGGTGTGCCCTCGCTCTATTACGGTGACGAGGCAGGTATGGAGGGCTATAAGGATCCATTTAATCGCTATTGCTACCCCTGGGGCAGAGAAAACAGAGAGCTTATTGAATTTTACCGTGCTTTGGGCAAGGTCAGAAATGACTGCTCCTGCCTTAAGGAAGGCGAGTATACAACCGTTTCTGAAATGCTCGGCTGTCTTGCCTATGAAAGAAGAGACGGAAAAGACAGCATTTTGGTAATTGTAAACCGAAACGAACACGAAATTGATTATTATCTGCCGATGGATTGGCATAATTCAAAGGCAGTTTTTGGCGGCCGAATGCAGGGACAAAGTGTAAAACTTGCACCTCTTGATGCCGTAATACTTAAAAAAGGAGAATGATTATGAGCGACTGGACCGAAGTTAAAATCAGCGTGAATGCCGATGATATAGAAAAAGCAGGGGATATTGCTTCTATGGTGGTGCCCTACGGTATTTATATCGAGGATTACCGCGACCTTGAAGCCGAGGCTTGGGAGATTGCCCATATTGACCTTATTGATGAAGACCTTCTTAAAAAGGACAGAACAAAGGCAATAGTACATATTTACATTTCACCCGAGGAAAATCCCGCCGAGGCAGTTGCTTTCCTCCGTGAACGCTTTACTGCCGAAGGCATTGAAAATGAAATTATCCTCAATGAATGTAAAAATGAAGATTGGGAAAATAATTGGAAGCAGTATTTCCATCCCATTCCTATAGGCGAAAAGCTTCTCATAAGACCTACCTGGGAGGACGAATTTGAAGCTGGGAACAGAAAGGTGCTCAATATCGAACCGGGACTTGCATTCGGTACAGGTACTCACGAAACCACCCGCCTCTGTCTTGAAACACTTGAAAAGCATATTACCGAAGAAACCACCGTTCTCGACATCGGTTGCGGAAGCGGTATACTTTCAATAGCGGCCCTTCTTCTTGGTGCTAAAGAAGTAACAGGTGTTGACATTGATGCTCTTGCAGTAAAAACTGCTATCGAAAACGGTGAGGCAAACGATTTTTACCCTCCGAAATATAACATCCTTCAAGGCAATCTCACCGACAAAGTCAGCGGTAAATTTGATGTTGTTGTGGCGAATATTGTAGCCGATGTTATCATTCTTTTCTGTAAGGATGTAGCTTCCTTTATGAAGGACGGCGCTGTGTTTATCACATCGGGTATCATCGACACAAGAGAGCAGGATGTTATCGATGCTTTCGCAAAATACGGCTTTAAAATTGAGGCAAGACACACCGAAGGCGGTTGGGTCTGCTTCGAGTGCAGTAAAGAATAAGATATATTAACAGGTATTTGTAAGAGTACCTGTTATTTTTATACCGACTGCAGTTAATAAATAACCGTATACATCAGTTTTATTGAAATAGCAAAAAGTAAGTGATAACATATAATCAAATAAAGGTACCTTACTTTATACACAGGGAAAAGGAGGCTTTTATGAAATTAAAAGTAATAACAGACAACGAAAGAGAAGAGGAAATAATTATTTATGCTCATAAGGAAACAGAACTGATAAAACGAATTAGAGCAATTATTGATGAAAATGAAAGTTTTCTTATAGGTTTTTCGGACAGAGAAGCTGTTAAAATCAAAGCGGAGGACATTTATGTTTTCACGGCAGAGGGAAACAAAGTTTTCGCTGTTACAGAAAAGGAAAGTTTTAAGCTAAAAGAAAAACTTTATCAGTTAGAAGAGAAATATCCTGATCTCTTTGTAAGGATTAATCAGTCCTGTCTGGCAAACATAGGAAAAATAGAAAGATTTGATGTATCTTTTTCTGGAACCATGAAAGTGATTTTTAAAAACGGATATGTTGATTATGTCTCCAGAAGAAATCTGAAATTAGTTAAAGAAAGGTTTGGTATTTGAAATGAACAGATATTTAAAAGAATTTTTACAAAGAGGTCTGATGTTCAGCGGCTTCGGTCCGATAGTTATGGGTATCATTTATCTTGTTTTGTCGAAAACCGTTGACGATTTTGAACTGACGGCAGAACAGGCGTTTCTTGCCATTTTGACCACCTATTCCATCGCTTTTATTCAAGCGGGCGCAACTGTATTCAACAGCATTGAACATTGGTCAGTTTCGAAATCCTTGCTATGTCATTTTTCGCTTCTTTATGTTGTTTACAGCATAGCTTATGTCGCAAACTCTTGGATACCCTTTGACATCAATGTGCTTATTATATTCTCACTTATTTTTATTGTAGTTTACTTTGTTGTATGGCTCACAGTTTATTTTTCTGTAAGAGTTGCAAGCAAAAGAATGAATAAAAAACTGAATGGCTGATAAAGAAAGAGAACCGAATTTTACATCGGTTCTCTGATTTTTTTATAACATTTTCTGTACTTCTTCGATAGGTCCTCTGAAGCATTCTTCCTTTACGGGAATTTCACCGCTTACATCCTTAAGGAATGAATTGTATTTCATTCTTTTAAGGTTAACGGAAAGCTGATATTTGGTAACAAGGTCGATTACCATTTCTCTCTTGTCTCTGTTCTCTTTTGCAGTGAAGTTTTCGAAGGTGATTTCGGCAGAGGCCTTGGGAGAAATACCCTTGAGGGTGATTTCAGTCTTGTTCTTTATTTTTTTGATTTCTGCTGTAACTTCTTTGCCGTTTACCTTTACGTTGATGCCCTCTGCATCTTTGATGTCCTCAAAAACAAGGGTGTAATTTCTTCTTGAGGGAACAGTTGAGCAGTTGCCTTCTGCAGGACAGATATTAAAGGTAAGCTTGTTATCTTTTTCGCTGACTGTGTATTTTGTGATTGCAAAATTGCCGTTTTTGAATTCGTTACTGATACCGTCATCCTCATAAAGCTCGAAGGTGTTGTTACCTCTGTATATGCGAAGTATCATATCCTTCGGGTTGTCACTTGTATTGTCTCTGTTGTTAGCTGAAAGAGGGATAATTGCGCCCTCTTTTGCTAAAACGGGAATACTTTCAACGCCGCGGTACATAGTAATCTTCTGACCGCCCTGATAAATGGCACCTGTATAAATATCAGTCCATCTGCCTTCGGGAAGCCATACTTCCACCGGGGCAAGATAGGTTTTCGGGTTAACTTTCTGTGTGATGGGAGCCACTATAAGCTCCGAGCCGAAGAAGTACTGATTTTTAACCTGATAAGCTTCGGGTGCTTCGGGGTACTGATAATACATAGGCTCACAAAGAGCAATACAGTGCTTGTGAGTGCGGTAGTTCATTGAGTAAAGATAGGGGATAAGTGCGTGACGCTGACGGAGACATTCAGTAGCGATTGTTTCAGCCTGGAAATTATGCTTCCAGGGCTCTTTGCCCATAAATTCGTTACTTGTGGAGTGAAGTCTCATAATGGGGTTGTAAAGACCGTACTGTACCCAACGGGTGTAAAGCTCATCGTCCTTGCTTCCCATCTGATGACCGCCTATATCGTGGCTCCACCAGGTATAGCCGATGTTGGTTGCTGTGTTTGTGAAATAAGGCTGGAAGTCAAGACTTTCCCAGGTAATGAATGTATCACCGGAGAAACCGAGGGGGTATCTGTGTGAGCCGACCTCTGCAAAACGGGAAAGAATAAGAGGTCTCTTTTCACCTGTTTCGTTGGCAAGAGTGTGGTAATGGTTGAGTGCCCAGAGAGGGTCAAGATTTTTAAGCTTCGTATTTTTTCCCTGCTGCCAGTCAATCCACCAGAAGTCTACGCCGTCATCCTCGTATGGCTTGTGGACAAGGTTGAAATAAGCGTCAATATACTTTGGGTCGGTAATATCAAATTCTATTCTCTTCCTTGTGGCAGGGTCAACGCCCATAGCCTTTGCTACATCCTCATACATATCTTCAAAGAAGCGAATTCCCTGTGCAGGATGAAGATTTACGGTAATTCTTAAATTTTTATTTTTGAGCCATTTTAAAAAGTCTTTATAATCAGGGAAAAGCTCTGTGTTCCAGCTGTAGCCTGTCCAGCCGTCACCCTGGAAAATGAAATCCGTTGTGTTTGGCAGAAGAGATTTTTTTCCGCCGATGTTACCGAAGCGTTCCTTAACATTAACCCAGTGCCAGTCCATATCGATAGTGGCGACAGTGAGAGGGATTTCCTTTTCGATGAATTTTTCCATAAGGTCGATATATTCCTGCTGACTGTATGCCTTATATCTGCTCCACCAGTTACCGAGGCAGTAACGGGGGACAAGGGGTACCTGACCGCAAAGGCTAAAAAAGTCCTTCAAACAGCCTCTGTAATCGTGGCCGTAGGCAAAGTAGTATTCGTCCTTTGCCTTTTTTCTTTCACCGATAGTACCGTCTTCGTTTAAAATAAGGCTCTTGCTGTCATCGATAACTGCTACACCGTTTGTGGACATAAGACCGTTACCGATTTCTCTTTCACCGTTTACCATATCAAGAGTACGATATGTACCTTTAAGGTTTCCGCTTTCGTATTCGGTGAGGTTTTTGCCGCCTTTGAGAGAAATGCCGATCATTTTTCTCTGTAAAGTGTCGTATTTAAAAATAGTCTTTGTGGTAATGATAATTACTCTGTCTCCGTCTTCAACGATATTAAAGGCAGGCTTATCAAAGTTTCTGTTTATAACTGATTGGGTGGGTTCATCGGTAAAGAGGCCTTTTCTGTTGTATTCAACTCTTAAAAGTCTTGATGTGAGAAGAGAAAATCTGACATTGTTTTTGATGAAAACGAATCTCTCATCGGTTTTACTGTCGGACTTCCATCCGAATGTTTTTGAAAAATACTCCGTTGTGTTACTCATTAGTTTAACCCCTTTCGGTTTAATCTCTTATATGATACAGTATATTCCGCCTTATTTCAATGTGCTTTAAAAACTTTAGTCAAAAGCAACAAAAACAGCCGTCAATTTTCTACGCAAGTAAAAGAAAGATAATTATTTTTTGTATTAAAAAATATGTAATAATATGTTATAATTATTAAAATTTTATACATACGGAGGATATTATGGAAGCAAAAAAGTATGTGCCTAAAAAAGAAGTCACCACTTATGCCATAGCTGCATTGGGACAGGGACTGGTTTACAGCTGTATGTCGAGTTATATTACCGACTACTATATGAGTGTTCTTAAGCTCAATGCCATGTTCGTAATTCTTCTTATGCTCCTTGCAAGAGTATGGGACGCAATCAACGACCCGATGATGGGTATGATTATGGACAGAGTTTCATTCAAAAAAGGCAGAATGAAGCCTTATCCCGTTGTAACGGCAATCCCTATAGCTATTCTTACCATTCTTATGTTTGTAAACCCCGGCTTTGACACAAACAATAAGTCAGTATGGCTTTATGTTTTTGTTGCGGCGGTATATGTAATCTGGGGTATGGTATATACCTCCAGTGATGTTCCTTTCTGGAGTATGCCTAATGTAATGACGCCCGACCCGAAGGAAAGAGGTAATCTTATCTCTTACGGTAAAACTGTCGGCGGTATTGGCTCTGCAGTAACGGTTGCTCTTCCTATTATTGTCGGTTTTGTTGTTGCAGATATGGATGTTGAAAAAGCAGGTATCGTAAAATATGCCATTATGGCAATTTCAATGTCTCTTATCGGTATGCCTCTTTTTGCATTGTCTTCATTTAAGGTTAAGGAAAGAATACAACTTCCCAATGCAACAAAAAAAGCGCCCGGTGAACCTTCCTCTCTCAAGAGAATTTTCACCTGTAAGCCTCTTGTGCTTGTGGTTGTTTCGGGTATGCTTTCCTTTGGCAGATATATGCTTCAGGCAGCAGCACCCCACGTTGCCCGTTATTCAGGCTTTTATATCGGTACAAAACCCGAAACCGTAGAGCAGTATAATTCAAACATTTCAACTGTTGCTCTTGTTATTCAGGTTTGTGCGGCAGTAGGTATGTTCGGTGCAATGCTTTTCCTCCCCAAACTTTACAAAAAATTCGAGTACAAGCAGATTATGATTGTCTCCTGCATCGGTGGATTTGTTGCAAGCTGTTTCACTCTTATAATCGGATGGAGCACAAAGAACCTTCTTCTCTGCATTCCCTTTATGCTCATTTCAAGCATACCTCTCGGTGTTATCAATAACGTTTCCTTTGCTATGGTCTGCGACTGTCTTGATTTTATGGAATGGAAAACAGGCTTCAGAAATACCGGGCTCGGCTCTGCGTGTCAGTCTTTCGTTAACAAAATCGGTAACGCCTTTGCTACTGTTATGATTATTGTTATGTATATGGTTGTAAATATCGACGTTAATCAACTTAATGTCGGCTCGGGTCAGCAGGTTGTTGATGCCATCAACAGTATGTCAAGCACACAGAATTTTGCTATGTTCTCTCTTGTAACAATCGTTCCCGGTATCAGCCTTCTTCTCTGTGCAATTCCTCTTTTCTTCTATGACCTTACAGGTGCGAAGAAGCAGAAGGTATTTGACGAACTTGCAGTTTTAAGAAAAGAACGCGGTATCGAAATTGCCGAATAATTAATAAAGTAATAAATTCAGGAGGGTATGTATTATGTTAACTTATTTATCATTAGGTTTAGGCTTTATCTCGCTTATTGCTTTTATGGTAAAGTGCAATAAGCAAAGAAGCGTCGGCGGTGTTTTTATTAAAAACATCACAAGCATTTTCTTCCTTTTCACCACCGCAACAGCTATCTATTATAATCAGGCTTTCTGGAAATACGGTGTACTCATTCTCATCGGCGGCGTTTTCGGTATGCTCGGTGATATTTATCTTGATCAGAAATGGGTTTATCCCCAGCACAACGATAATTATCTCAACGCAGGCTTTATCTCTTTTGGTGTGGGTCATTTCTTCTATATCGGTGCGATTTTCTTCCACATGGGCTTCGGCGTCAAAGACTTCCTCGTTCCTGTTATCGTCGGTATTGTTGTTGCCGCATTTACCCTAATTACAGAAAAACCCACCAAATGCAACTTCGGCAAATTCAAACCTATTGTTACCATTTACTGCCTTGTAATTGGTACTATGGCAGGTGCTTCACTTTGGGGTATGATTCAGTCGGGCTTTGCAGTACAGTATATCGTATTTGTTGTAGCTGCAGTTCTGTTCCTTCTTTCGGACATTGTGCTTTCATCAATGTATTTCGGTACAAAGAATACACCTGTTAATTTTGTTATTAACCACACTACATACTATTTCGCACAGTTCCTTATTGCATTTTCAGTATTTCTTATTAAATAATAAGCCTATAAAATAATACGGACTTGTTCATTCATGAGCAAGTCCGTATTTTTATAAGCAGTCGTTTTCTGCATCAAATCTTTCCCAAAAATCCTTACCCCAACCGTGGCTCTGTTCTTCCCATTCGTCACGGTGGATAAGCATTCTTTTCCTTAAGCTTATAACCGTATCTTTGTATTCCGTTTTATCGGCAAGGTTATTGATTTCCCACGGGTCATTTTCAAGGTCATAAAGAAAAGTCCATTTGTCGTTTTCTTCATCACCGTTACGGTATTCAATAAGCTTGTATTTTTTGCCCTTTATGCCTCTGACAAACTTATCGAAAATAAGATAAAGTTCTTTTCTGTGTTCATCGGATTTTCCTTTTTCAAAAAGCTCGGCAAAGCTTTTTCCGTCAACGGAAGAGGGGATATTTAAGGCGATTTTTTCACAAAGGGTCGGAAAAATATCATAAAGATACACAAAAGCATCCTTTTGAACATTTTTTTCAATACCCGGACCTGCCATAATAAGAGGAACCCGAACACCGTGTTCGTAAATGTCCTCCTTACCCATCCAACCGTGCTGACCCACGGCAAGACCGTTATCACCAGTAAAGACAATTATTGTATTATCGGCCTCACCTGTTTTTTTAAGAGCATCAAGAAGTCTGCCTATTTCACTGTCAAGATGAGTAATCATCGCATAGTATTCGGCAATATGCCTTTTGATTTCGGCTTCCTGTCTCGGATAGGCGGCAAGATGCTCGTCACGGTGAACCATAAGGGGGTAGTTTGTGTCAATGATTTGCTGAAAATTAGGCGGCAGAGTAAATTTGCTTTCGTCATACATGCGTCGGAATTTATCAGGCATTGTTCTTGGGTCGTGAGGCGCAAGATAGGCAAGATACATAAAAAAGGGTTTTTCTTTTCCTGCATTCTTCTTTAACAAATCAATGGCTGAATCAGTAAGGAGTTCACTTGAATGTCTGCCCGGCTCAAATTCGTCGCAGTGCTGTTTTGAAGGTGCGTTGTCATTATAGAAGTCAACAACAAAGTTAATCACATTATCGTATCTGCCCGTAGGGTCAAATCGGCAGGTAGGTACATTCCAATGATCCCACATTCCGCCAAAAAACACTTTTGCACCTTGGGTAAAGCTTCTCGCATAAGCGGGACAGCCGTTATGCCATTTGCCGAGACCTATGGTTTCATAGCCGTTTTCTTTGAAAACCTGTGGCATTGTTGAATGCTCGTCAGGTATGTCGCCGCCAAGCTCTTCAAGATGGAAAGGATTTCTGCCTGTAAGAATCATAGCACGGCTCGGCATACAAACAGCACCGCAGGTACCGCCTGCAATATGTGCATTTGTAAATGAGGTTCCTTTTTGTACAAGGGTGTCAAGGTTAGGTGTTATTATTTCATCGTTGCCGAGAGCGTGAATGGTATCAAACCTTTGGTCATCGGTAACGATGAAAAGTACATTAGGTTTATTTTTCATGCATCATCTTCCCCAAAATTTTCTGTCAAGAGAGCGGTACTGAACTGCTTCGGTAATGTGTTCAAGCTCAATGTTTTCTTTTCCGTCAAGGTCGGCAATTGTACGTGCAATTCTTAAAATCTTATCATAGGCTCTTGCTGAAAGCCCCATTTTTTCAAAGCAGTTTTCGAGTAATTTTTTACTTGCCGTATCTATTCTGCAATATTCTCTCGTCATGGCGGGTGTCATTTTTGCGTTACAGGTGATGGGAGTGTTTTCGAAACGGCTGTTCTGTATGCTTCTTGCTTTGTCAACTCTCTTTTTAATGTCGGCACTGCTTTCGCTTCTTTCGTCACCCGAAAGCTTTTCAAAGTCAACCTGCGGTACTTCAATGTGAATATCAAGACGGTCAAGAAGGGGGCCGCTTACTCTTGAAAGGTACTTCGCAGGGGCGCCCTTACTACAGGTGCATTCTTTTGTAGAATGACCGTAGTAGCCGCAGGGACAGGGGTTCATGGCACACACAAGCATAACCTGACTGGGATATGTAAGTGAGCCTGAAACTCGTGAAATGGTAATCTTACCGTCCTCTATAGGCTGTCTCATAGCCTCCATTGAAAGGCGTGAAAATTCGGGAAGCTCGTCCAGAAAAAGAACACCGTGGTTTGCAAGGCTGATTTCACCGGGACGTGGAATTCTTCCGCCGCCTGTGAGGCCTGCCGTAGAAATGGAGTGATGAGGTGAACGGAAGGGGCGTGCTGTAATGAGAGATACATTTTGGGGCAGAATACCTGCCACGGAAAACATCTTCGTGACATCGAGACTTTCATCGAAGGTCATATCGGGGAGAATTGACGGAAGTCTTTGCGCGAGCATGCTTTTACCCGAACCGGGAGGACCTATCATAAGCACATTGTGTCCGCCTGCTGCCGCCACCTCTAATGCTCTTTTGACCTGATACTGTCCTTTTACATCTGCGAAGTCGGGCAGAAAAGCAAAATCGTAACTGTCTTCTTTGAAAGCCCTCGTATCTACCACAGAAAGCTTCTTTTTGCCTGTAAGATGCTCAAAAAGCTCATTGATATTGTCGGGGGAATAAACGTCAATTCCCTTTACAAAACAACCTTCATTGGCATTTTCTTTTGGAACAAATATTTCTTTGTATCCAAGCTCTTTTGCCTTGATAACCATAGGGAGAGTACCATTGATTCTTCTTATTTTTCCGTTCAAAGAAAGCTCACCGATAAAGGCACTTGATGAAATATCACAGCGGAGCTGACCTGATGCCATAAGCAGAGCAATAAGAATGGGCAAATCGTAAACAGGCCCTTCTTTTTTTATGTCTGCAGGAGTAAGATTGACGGTAATTCTTGAGCCGGGGAAAGAGAAATGGCTGTTTTTCATAGCCGAGCGCACTCTGTCTCTTGATTCGCTTACAGCTGTATCGGGCAGGCCTACTATATCAAAACGTGGCAAACCGTTATCTATGGAAGCCTCAATACCCACACCGAAGCTGTTCATGCCGAGCATACCGATGCTGTTAACTTTTGCAAACATCAAATCAGTCCTTTGCCTTTTTTTGCCATTATACTACCAAATATCATTTTTGTAAACAGTAATTATTCTTTTGTAACAAGCTCTGTTCCTTTGTAAAAATGGGCAAGAATCTCCTTGTAGGTGCTTCCCTGTCTTGCCATATAGTCGGCACTGTACTGGCTCATACCTACGCCGTGGCCTTTTCCGTAAACGGTGAGAGTTATGCCTTTATCGTTTTTTTTCGCTTTAAAAAAGGGACTTTTCAGGTTGTAGACGGAACGAAGGTCGGTAGAAGAGAGTGCGGAGTTTTTATATTTTATTTCACTTACAAAGTCATCTTCTGTCTTTTTTATGCTTTCTAAAATGCTGTCTGCATCCTCTGCCTTTGCACCGCTGAAGGGCTTTACAAATTCTTCACGGCTCAAGGATACAACAGAAGAAATGTCGGGTGAAAGCTTGTCTCCGGGGGCTGTAACGGACTGAAGATAGGGGAGATCACTCTTCCATATATCAGCCGAGCCGACCGTTTTTCCCGGGGAAAGACCGTGAAAGACAGTCATAGCCGTCTCACCCTTATAGGTAAGATATTCGTACATAACACTGCTTACGGCTTCCTTTACCTTTTCGGAATAGATAGAGTAGTTATTATCCCATCTTTCCCGAAGCTCCTCTTCTGTGATAAAAGCCTGATGAATGGAGGAGCTGTCTGTAATATCACCGTTTAATTCAGATGTATTATCAGCGTTTTCTTTAAGCCACTTCATATATGTATAGCAGGCGACAGCCTGTGCTTTAAGTGCTTCCTTGTGAAAAGAGGCAGGCATTTCTGCACAGACAGCACCGTAAACATATTCCTCGGTGCTCATTTCTGTCAGCTTTCCTGTGGCTGATACCATAAGACTTACTGTTTCGGTTGCTGTCGTTTCTTCTTCATTGTCGGTTGTTTCCGATTCTTTTTCGGTGGCAGTTTGCTCTGTTTTAGTTTGTGCTTGATTGTTGCCACCGTCAACAAGGGTTATAAGGGGGAAAAATACCATAATCAGAAAGAGGATTAATGTCATAATAAGGTAGCTTTTCATTTGTAGTTTCTCCTGTAATTTAATGAAATTTTTGGTAAAGTAACCAATTTTTTATTGACAATATTATTACTATGTTATAAAATATAAGTTAATTACATTATTATGAGGTATTATAATTTTTTTCGGGAGGATACGCAAATGAAAAACAGTATAAACCCAATCTCGCCCGAATTGCTTGAGGTAATGAGCGATAAGATTGAAAAGAAAAGTCAGATTGACCTTGATGCTTTCTGGAAGTACGGTGTGAAAAGAGGACTTCGTAACCCTGACGGTACAGGTGTTATGGCAGGTCTTACCAACATCTGTTCCGTTGACGGTTATTATATCGAAGACGGTGAAAGAGTTCCCAAGCACGGCGTGCTTAAATACAGAGGTATAAACATAAACGACATTATTGAAGCTTGTGAAAAGGAAGATCGCTTCGGCTTCGAAGAGGTAGTGTATCTTCTTCTTTTCGGCTCACTTCCCACCCACAGTCAGGTGGAACTTTTCAGGGAGGTTTTAGGCATCTGCCGTCAGCTTCCCGGCACATATATCGAAGACGTGCTTATGACCAATGCTTCAATGGATATTATGAATAAGCTTTCGCGATGCGTCCTCACATCCTATTCCTTCGACGAAAACCCCGATGATGTTTCCATTGAAAATGTTCTGCGTCAGTCTGTGCAGATTATTGCCCAGCTTCCGGTTATGATGTGCTATGCTTATCAGGTCAAAAGAATGAAGTTTTACGGCAAAAGCATGTATGTTCACCCTGAAAAAAAGGAGCTTTCCACAGCTGAAAGTATTCTTCGTTCCATTCGTCCTGACCGTAAATATACCGATGAAGAGGCAAAGCTTTTAGATATCTGCCTTATTCTTCACGCTGAACACGGCGGAGGTAACAACTCTACCTTTGCCACCAGAGTTCTCACCTCAAGCGGTACAGACACCTATTCCGCTATTGCCGCATCTATAGGTGCTCTTAAGGGCGGTAGACACGGCGGTGCCAATATCAAGGTAAGCCACATGGTCGAAGAAATAAAGGAAAATGTTGCAGACATTACTGATGAAAAGCAGGTATTCGATTATCTCGAAAGAATCGTCAGAAAGCAGGCAGGAGACGGAACGGGGCTTATTTACGGTATGGGTCACGCCGTTTACCTTCTCTCTGACCCGAGAGCTGTCATTCTTAAAAGAAAAGCAAAGGAATTTGCCTATAAAAATGGCTTTGAAAAGGATTTCGAACTTCTTGCTAATATCGAAAAGCTCACACCCGAGGTCTTCCGTAAAGTCAAGGGAAGAAACAAGATTATGTGTGCCAATGTTGACCTTTATTCGGGTCTTATCTATAAAATGCTCCGTATCCCCGAAGACCTCTATACTCCGATTTTTGCTTCGGCAAGAATTGCAGGTTGGTCTGCTCACCGTCTTGAAGAGCTTATCACAGGCGGCAAAATCATAAGACCCGCCTATAAGAGTATTGCACTTCCCAAAAAGTATGTGCCTATGGATGAGCGTATTGAAAATTATAACTCAAAGAGTGAATACATACCCTCTGACCAAAGAATTTACAAGGAGGACGGCAGTAATGAAGCTTAAAGAAAGCAAGGAATTTTCCCTTTATAAAAAGATGCCTTTAATTTTCTTTTTATGTTGTGCTGTTACAGTAATAATAAGAACAGTACAGATCTTCTCTTTCATTGACCGCGAAACAGGTTTTTACACAGGCGGAAATCTTCTCAAAGTTTTGCTTTATCTCATAATAGCTGTCTCTTCAGTTATCTTTGCAGTTACTTCTTTTTTGAGCAAAGATACGGCAAAGGTAACCTTACAGCTGAAAAAGAATGCTCTTCTTTCTGTACTCACCTGTATTCTTTCATTAAGCTTTTTGTATGATTCGTTTTCGGCTTTTATCGGCTCCGTTTCTTCTGTGGGAGGAGCTTCATACGGTGTTTCTGCCTTTCAGTCGATGATGCTTTCGGGTACTATTCCGCAGTTTTTCCAGAGTGTATTTGCTCTTTTGTCAGCAATATATTTTCTTATCTTTGCAAAAGGTATAATCAAAGGTACTTACAGTGCAGGCAAGCATAAAATACTTGCTGTTGCTCCTGTAGGCTGGGCAGGCTTCAGACTTATCCACCGTTTTGTTGAACAGATAAGCTATATTCGTGTGTCGGAGCTTCTTCTTGAGCTTGTATTATTTGCTCTTTTCGTTCTGTTTTTTATGGCTTTTGCACAGCTTGCTTCGGACGTGTATATTAAAAATGCCCGTTGGCGCATGGCAGGAATCGGACTTCCTGCGGCACTTGTTTCTCTTACTCTTAATGTACCGCGTTTGATCTTTGCTCTTGCAGAAGGAACGGATGCTCTTTATGCTAAATACCCCTTCAAGGTCTGTGACTTTGTTATTGCGCTTTTCATCGTTGTACTTGTTATCAATCTTATCAAAAAAGAAGATGAACCTGTCGAGGTTTGATTACAGGAGAGATTATGGATACTGTTTTAGTTAAATTTGCGGGAATTGATGCAGAATTTACTGTTTCTAAAATTCTCAATTTAGGCTTTGCGGAAGTCAGATGGTACGGTGCTATTATTGCCTTTGGCTTTCTGCTCGCCGTGCTTTTGGGCGGAAGAATTGCCCATTTGTGGAAGATAAATCTTGATAAAATGATTGACATTCTTCTTTTCGGTACCGTTGGCGGCATTGTCGGTGCCAGGGCTTATTATGTTGCTTTTGAGTGGGATTATTATTCACAGCACCTCTCGGAAATATATAAGATATGGGAAGGCGGTCTTGCCATTTACGGCGGTATAATCGGCGGTATTCTTGCGGCGTTCGTCGTCTGTAAGGTAGAAAAGATAAACTTCTATAATCTTCTTGATATGGGCGGCATAAGTCTTCTCGTCGGTCAGGGTATCGGCAGATGGGGCAACTATGCAAACCAGGAAGCCTTTGGCTCCTTTACCTATAAAAACTTCGGTATGATGAGTGACACGGTTGCTTCCTATATTTCAAAGCCCGAGGTTGCTGTTCAGTACGGACTTGAAAATGTTCCTGACATTCCGCAGTATATAGCCGATAACAACCTGTATGTTCATCCCACCTTCTTTTATGAATCTGTATGGTGTATTCTCGGCGTTCTTGTTCTTTATATTGTTATGAAAAAATACCGTAAATTCAGCGGAGAGATGTTCCTTATTTACGGTTTATGGTACGGTCTGGAAAGAGCCATTGTTGAAGGACTTCGTTCCGACAGCCTCTATATAGGAAATACTGGACTTCGTGTTTCGCAGGTGCTTTCTATTGTAATTGTTGCTGTATGCGGTGTTTTACTTGTTGCAAAGCTTATCAAATATTCCAAAAATCCCCGCGAGGTTGAAGGCACAGACTATATCGCCGTTTCAAGCGATAAGGAATATAACCGCATAACAAAAGCCCTTGATAAAAGAGCAAAAAGAAAGAACTGGAAGTTTGAGTATAACCGTGTGGCAGATAAGCTTTATGTTACTGCCACCACGGATAAAGGAATTAAAACAAGCAAAATTATCTGACAGAGGTTTAAAATATGTATAAACTAATTGACGGAAAAGAAGTTTCAAATTATATTAAAAGTAAGGTCAGGGAAGAGATTATTTCTCTCGGAAAAAAGGGAATAAAGTCAACTCTTGCCGTAATTATAGTCGGTGAAGACCCTGCTTCAAGGGTTTATGTTAACAATAAAAAAAGAGCCTGTGAGGCTACGGGTATTCAGTCAAGAGAGTATTCTCTTCCCCAAGAAACCACAGAAAAGGAGCTTTTGGAGCTTATTGACCGTCTTAATGCTGAAAATGAAGTAAACGGTATTCTCTGTCAGCTTCCTTTACCGAAGCATATCGACGAAAAAAAGGTAATTGATGCCATCAGTCCCGAAAAGGATGTTGATGTTTTCTCCGAGGTTAATGTGGGTAAAATGTGGGTAGGGGATTACGATGTAGCCTCCTGCACACCGAAGGGCGTAATCGAACTTCTTGATTATTACAATGTTCCTCTTGAAGGCAAAAACTGTGTTATTATCGGCAGAAGCAATATTGTCGGCAAGCCTATGGCTTCGCTTCTTCTTGAAAAGAATGCCACGGTGACAATCTGTCATTCCCGTACGGCTGACCTTTCCTTTTTTACCCGTAATGCCGATGTAATCGTAGCTGCTGTAGGCAGGAAGAGATTTGTTACGGCTGACATGGTAAAAGAGGGTGCCGTGGTGGTTGATGTCGGTATCAACAGGGATGAAAACGGAAAACTTTGCGGAGATGTTGATTTCGAAAACGTAAAGGATAAATGCTCATTTATCACTCCTGTACCCGGTGGATGCGGGCCAATGACAATTGCCGTTCTTATGAAAAACACTCTTGCAGTAACCAAAAAGCAAAACAATGTTTAAAATATAATGTGAGGATGATGAAATATGAAAAAGCTTTATTTAGGCAGAGACAAAAAATTATGCGGTCTGTGTGCAGGTTTGGGTAATTTTTTTAACCTTGACCCCACTCTTATCAGAATATTCATAACCTTTGTGTCTCTTATTACTGCTGTTTTCCCCACTCTTGTAATTTATCTCATTATGTCTCTTGTTGTGCCCCAGGCTCCCGACGATTATGTTGAGGTGAACACGGGCAAAATTCTTACAAGAGGCTTTGATAAAAAAATCAGCGGTGTTTGCAGCGGATATGCAGAATATTTTGGTGTGGATGTAACCATTGTAAGACTTATTTTTGCTATTCTTCTTCTTTTCATCGGTGGCGGCTTCTGGCTTTATCTTATCAGCCTTCTCTTTATGCCCACTTTCCACACCCCCGAAGAATACAGACAGTAAAAATATCAAGAGGTTTACTCTGTAAGCCTCTTTTGTTTTAAAGGAGATTTTATAATGCTCTGTCTTTTAAATATTGAGGACTTTGATGAAGCTTTTATCGGCAGTATTAAAGAAGCCGAAAGGAAAGTGTTTGTTACCGATAAGCTGAAAAGAGGCAACAACTATTCCTTGTACGGAAGAGTGCTTTTAGGCTATATGCTCAATAAATTTTATGGAATAAATACCTTTTCTTATCTTTACGGTGAAAACGGAAAGCCTTATCTTAAGGGCGAAGATATATTTTTCAGTATCAGCCACAGCGGCAAATATGTTCTTTGTTGCCTGTCGGAAAATGAAATCGGTTGTGATGTTGAAAAAATCAAAGACTATAATCCAAAAGTAGGAAAAAGATTTTTTACACAGAAGGAAGCGGAGCTTCTCGAAAACAAAGAGACGGAAGACTTGGTTTTTGCCGAGCTGTGGACACTGAAAGAAAGTATACTGAAAAAACACGGTACAGGTATAGGCGGCGGACTTGATACCTACTGTTTCGCAGACTATGTGGGGAAAGAGGAGTTTTTTGCCTACGGCTGTAATTTTGTTTGCCGTACCTGTGGAGACTATATGATTTCGGTCTGTTCTGAAAAAACGGTTGAAAAGCTTCAGTCTGTTACAAAGAAAGAAATTTCGGAGTATATTGATGGCTTAATTTAAAAACACGCTTGATTTATTCTGTCGTGTTTTGTATTATAATATGGAGGATATTCTGAAAGGAGATTATCTATGGAAACTATAAAATACATAAAAGGAAAAATAGGTTACGGTATCGGCGCTATCGGTCTTGACTTGAGCTACGGTATGTTCTATTCCTTCCTTGCCAAATACCTTACTGATGTTTTAGGACTTGGTGCTTCCTTCCTTCTTATTCTTACCGCCGTGGCGAGAATTTGGGACGGCATCAACGACCCTATGATGGGTACAATCGTTGACAACACTCACACTAAAATGGGTAAATACAGACCTTGGATAATGAGAGGCTCTGTCTGTAATGCTCTCGTTCTTGTTCTTTTATTCAGCAATCCCTTCGGTCTTAAGGGCGCCGCTCTTTGCGCTTATGTTGCCGTGGCTTATGTTGCATGGGGTATGACAAATACTATGGCTGATATTCCTTATTGGTCAATGGTGCCTTCTTTTACAAGTGACCCCAAGGAAAGAAACCTCGTTTCCACCATCGCACGTACCTTCTCGGGTTTAGGACAGGGCATCGTTTCTATCGGTGCGCCTCTTCTTATGACTGCAGTAAGTGTGACCACTGCTCTTGATGAAAGCGGTAATGCGGTGAAGGTGCACGATGCACGAAGCTATCTGGTGTGCGCCATCGTTTGTGCTGTATGTCTTATTTTCTTCTCATCTGTTTCTGTCGCTTCCACAAAGGAAACTGTTGCACCCAAAGCACCTGAAAAGTTCTCATTCAAAAAGACTTTTGAAATTATCAAATCAAATGATCAGCTTTTAGTATTTATGCTCTTTGCCATGATTTCAAACGCTGGTTGGTATCTTACATCTGGCGTCGCAACCTACTACTTCGATGTTGTCGTCGGTGACCCGAATAAGCAGTCCACCTTCTCTCTTTTCCAGGGTGCAGGCTCCGTTATCGGTCTTTTTGTGCATCCGATTATTACAAAGTATTTTTCAAAGCGTAAGGCTTATCAGTTCTCGCTTGTTTTTGCTGCTTTAGGCTATGTTGGTATTTCTGTCGGTGCTTTTACGGGCATATTTATGCTTATGAATATTTCTTATTTCATTTGCGCTGTAGGTATGGCTTCGATGTTCATTTCACAGACTATTTTCCTTGCAGACGTTGTTGACTACGGTGAGATAAAAATGGGCTTCAGAGCCGAATCCATTACTTTCTCAATGAAGGGCTTTCTTCAGAAGATGGCATACACCTTCCAGACTGTTATACTTTTCGGCTCTCTCGGTCTTTCAAATTATAACGGTGAGCTTCACAATCAGAACCCTGCAAGTGCAAAAACAGCAATTACCCTTATGCTTTCCGTAATTCCTGCTGTTCTCTTCTTTGTTTCACTTATCGTATTCTCAACCAAATTCAAGCTCCACGGCTCGTATATGGACGAAATTACCGCTGTGGTTACGGAAAACAGACAAAAAAGAGAAGCCGCACAGGGCGAATAAATATTTTTAAAATTCAGGGCAACTGTCGAAATTTCGGCAGTTGCCCTTTTTACGTTCTTTTTATCGACATAATAATCATTTGCTTTGCCATATAATAAACAGGGTGATGCTATGAGACAGACGATATATGTGGATGTGCTTGTTATATTAAACATTTACATAAACTACGGGCTTTTACTTTTGACTTGTTTATTCAGAAAACTCCCGCCTGTAAGGCTGAAAATGCTTCTTGCCTCTCTTTTCGGCGGCATTTATTCTCTTGTAATTCTTGTACCTGATATAAGTGACTTTGTTATTTCTCTTTCCCGTCTGCCTGCTCTCGGATTCATGGTATTTCTTGCTTTCGGTATTGGCAGTATAAAAGAATATTTAAAATCTGTTTTGTTTTTTTTAGGAATAAACCTCGTTTTTGCAGGTGCTGTGTTTATGCTTTGGTTTCTTGTTTATCCTGAAAATATGTACTTCAACAGCGGAGTTGTCTATTTCGATATCGATGCTCTTACTCTTGTTCTTCTCACTGTTGGTGCTTATGCAGTGATTCGGATAATTTCTCTTTTTACCAAAAACAAAATGCCGGATAATCTTATATACACCGTGCGGATTTATGTTTCTGATAAAGAGTTTTTCTGTAAAGGCTTTTTCGATTCAGGCAATAGCTTATGTGACCCTTTCAGCGGTGAGGGTGTAATCATAATAAATGCCGATGTGGTTAAAGAGATAATCACCGAGGATATTTTTTACGATTTTTCAAATGCAATCGGAGATATTAAAATCAAGCTTATTCCCGTCAAATCTCTTTCAGGAACGAAGCTTCTTCCTTCGTTCAGAGTGGATAGAATTATAATCACTGGATTTGAAAACAATATAACTCTTGATAATCCCGTAATTGCGCTGTGTAAAGAAAAAATACACGGCGGAGAATACGGAGCACTTCTGTATTCAACTGTTTTTGATAATGCTATTTAAGAAAAGGTGAAGATTATGTTTTACATACTTGAAAAAATATTCCAAAGAATTGAAAAAATGTTCGTGAAAAAGGAAAACGAGGTCTATTATGTGAATGGCTCGGAAAATCTTCCTGCACCGCTGACGAAGGAGAGAGAGGAAGAGATACTCTGTGAATTTTCAAAAGATAATTTTTCAAACCGTGAACTGCTCATCACTCATAATCTTCGCCTTGTGGTATATATTGCAAGGAAGTTTGAAAACACGGGCATAAATATAGAAGATCTGGTTTCGATAGGTACAATCGGTCTTATAAAGGCGGTCAACACCTTCTGTCCGGGCAAAAAAATTAAGCTTGCAACCTATGCATCAAGGTGCATTGAAAATGAAATACTGATGTATCTGCGAAAAACCGCTAACCTTAAAAATGAAATGTCAATAGATGAGCCTTTAAATGTGGATTGGGACGGAAATGAACTTCTGTTATCCGATGTTCTTGGCAGTGACAGTGACGTGGTAAACCGCAATATCGAAATGGAGGACGAAAAAAATCAGCTTCTGAAAATCGTTTCGCGTTTGGAAGAAAGGGAGAGGCAGATAATGACCATGAGATTTGGTCTTTTCGGCTCAAAGGAGTATACCCAGAAGGAGGTAGCCGATTTGCTGGGTATTTCGCAAAGCTACATATCGAGACTTGAAAAAAGAATAATCGAAAAAATTAAAATACAGCTCATAAAAGAACAGTAATTTGTTGACAAGGCAGAGGAAAATGTTATAAAATGTAAAAAAACACAGGAGGCAAAAATATGAGCTTTGCTGCAGGATACGGAAAAACAAATGTAGATTTGTTGTTTGAAAATATGCCCCGACTTCCCGAAGAGGGTGAAGAGATTTATACTGACAGATTTTCCCTTTGTATTGGCGGAGGTGTGCCGGGTACGATGATAACTCTTGGCAGACTCGGTATAGAGTGTAAAACCGTAACAGAGCTTTCCGACGATATGTTTTCACGCTTTGCTATGGATGAGTTCAGAAAGGCAGGCGTGGAGCCTGTAAATGTGTTCCACGGTGACAAGGTGGCTGTCAACATTACTGCCGCCGCCATAACAAAGAATGACCGTACCTTCTGGTCTTACGGTAATGCCGAGGATTCAGCGTTTGCCGATGAAATTTATTCTGCTCTTAAGGGAGCAAAGGCTGTTGCTATGCACGAAAATTACACGGAGGTTTACCGCAAGCTTAAAGAAGAGGGAACTGTAGTTATTCTTGACACAGGTTTTATTGAAGGAATGTCCCTGGATACCTTTAAAGAAAAGCTCCTTATTGCCGATTATTATTTGCCTAACCGTAAGGAGGCGTTGCTTCTAACAGGGGAAAGTGACCCGAAAAAAGCCGCAGAGGTTTTAAGTGAATATCTTAACACGGCGATTGTAAAGCTTGATAAGGACGGCTGTCTTATTTACGATAAAAAAAGCTACACCTATGTGAAGAGCATTGATGAATTTGTTCACGTTGACTCCACGGGTGCAGGTGATGCATTCTTTGCAGGCTTTATGTTCGGAATAATGACAGATGAGCCTATTGAAAGGTGTGTGCTTTTCGGTAATATCACAGGCGGCAAATGCGTTACTGCCGTAGGCTGTACCACTGCTTATGTGACAAGGGAAGAGCTTTATGCTTTTGCAGAAAAACACAAGGACAATATAATTTATAATTATTAAGGTGCAGTGATGAAAGAAAAAGATTATTCCGATTGGCTTGTAGTGTCAGACATTGACGGCACTCTGAATAACAAATTAAGGCGAACACCTAAGGTTAATATCGGCGCAATTGACCGTTTTGTACATACTCTTGGCGGTTCTTTTACTCTCGCTTCAGCGAGGAATGTGCAGTCTCTCAGACCGCACTATATGAATCTTCCTGATGTTAAGTCTCCTGCTGTTGTTCTCAACGGTGCAGGCATTTATGATTTCACGAGGGAGGAAATGATATGGTTCAATGCTATTCCTCTTTCGGGAAGAGAGATTATCAGGAAATCTATGAAAAAATTCCCTTCGCTTGAAATCGGTATCTTTACCGATGATATGATTTATCTTGTCAATCCGAAATTTATGTCACCTTGTATGATGGCTATGGACAGTCTTGATCACAGAAAATGTATTTCAATTGATCAGGTGCCGGAGGGCAGATGGGGAAAGGTGATTTTTTACTGCTTGCCGTATCTGAAAAAGAAAATCAAAAAATATGTCCTGTCACTTTCGGGAGAGGATGTATCTTATATAGACACATCCGTAGTATCTTTTGATATGGTAAGCAGTACCACGCATAAAGGTAATGCCGTTCTCGCTTTAGCGGAAATACTCGGCATACCCGAAGAGAATATCGGTGCCATAGGTGATTATTATAACGACCTTGATATGCTGAAAACCGTGGCACATCCTGCCTGCTGTAAACAGGCGCCCGACGAAATACATAAGGTGTGCGAATTTCATGCCTGTCACTGTAACGAGGGCGCGGTAGCGGATTTTCTGCGATATATCGAAGAAAATTACTGATAAAAGAAAGGAAGTAATATTATGAAAAAGCTTTTAAGTATATTTCTTGCTTTGGTTATGCTTTTCTGTATGAGTTTACCTGTCACGGCTGTTACGGATGACGGAGCGGAATCCTATGACGGTTATCCGCTTGTGGTGGTAAGGGGTATAGATTTCGGCGGATTTTATCTTGAAGACAAAAGTCCTGCAATCAGATTTGAATTAAAGGATGTTTTTACCTTTGTAAAAGAATACTTTAACGGGCTTGTAATTGAAAGAAACGAAGATGCGTTTTTAGACAGTGCTCTTAATCTTGCTGCAGAAATTTTCGATCCCATCGCTATTGATAAAGCAGGCAACTCCGTTCACGATGTTTATTTCGACAAATATGAAAAATCAATGGCAAATTACATTGAGGAAATCCATCTTATGGATGATATAGGAGAAACCGGTATCATAAAAACTGCTGTTGACAAAATCGGTGCCGAAAATGTGTATTATTTCACTTATGATTGGCGTAAGAGTGCAAAGGAAATCGCAGGTAATCTTAATTCTTTCGTTGAAAATGTTCTTGAACAAGCACAGACAGACAAGGTAAATATTGTTGCTGTAAGTATGGGCGGTATGGTTTCGAGTGCTTATCTTTATTGGCACGGCGCAGATAAAATTAACAATCTTGTTTATGTTTCCTCTGCGCATAACGGCACATACGGTCCCGGTGATGCTTTCAACGGTGACATTTATTTTGACAGCGATGTGATTTACGGCCGTTTGAGAAAATCTTTTTCAGGCAAAATTATCAGTTGTTTTTTTCTTGAACTTTTCGATAAAATCGGTGTATTTGATGCCATTACCTCGGTAGCAAATAGGATAGTTGAAGAAAATCCACAGGCGCTTAACAACGGTACTCTTCGCAATAACTTCGGCACTCTTTTAGGTTTGTGGGCTATGTGTCCCGATGATGTTTTTGAAAGCGGTGTTGAATTTCTTTACGGAGGATATGAAGATGAATATCCCGTTATCATTGAAAAACTTAACGAAACAAAGGAATTTATCTTTTCAACGGAAGAAATAATCGACGGTGCAATCGAAAGTGGTGTCAATGTATCCTTTATTTCAAACTACAACACACCGCTTGCTCCTTATTTCAAGCATTCCAATTTACAGGGTGACGGCGTGCTTGAAACAAAGCTTACCTCAAATTTTGCTACAGTTGCCGATTACGGTGAAAAATTAAGTGAAGAACAGCTTTCTTCTGCAGAAGCTGAATATGTTTCTCCCGACGGCATAATTGATGCCACAACAGCTCTTTACAGAAACACAACCTGGTTTGTAAAGGATGCCGAGCATGTTGCCGCAAAACACGGAAGCGACTATGCTGATTTTCTTATGTGGCTCATTCTTTCTGACGGTCAGCCTACAGTTAAGATTAATCCTCAGTATCCGCAGTTCATGGCAGTTGATAAAGACAGTAATTTTGTGATTTCAGAGTAAACAGATATACCGCCTTGTTCATCGTCGGATGAATGAGGCGGTATTATATATTTTATTTAAGAAGCTTCTTACCGAAGATACACGCTGCCGCGGCTACACAGGCGGCAACACCGACTTTTTTTGCAAGCTTCAATCCTTCATCAACGGAGGAGGGCATATGTGAAAAAATGAATTCCTTCACAGGCTTTGACGGCTTATATTTGCAAAGCTCACCCATAGTGACAGTATAGCTTTTATAGTTTCTTATATCATTTTCGTCAAGAACGTAAAGTCTCACTCCGCGCTTATCTCCTGGGCCGTAGGTGTTGAAGCCGGCACCCTGACAGTAACCAAGATCTATTCCGTCTTTTTGGGTGATGAAGCTGTTTATATGGTCGTGACCCACAAACAGACCGAGGACATCGCCTTTTTCCTTCAGGGTATCAAACTCTCCGTTGTTTATTTCGGGTACGGCAGGGGATTCGTGCATAAATCCACCCTCTGCTGCGATTTTGTCATCAAGCTTCCAAAAGGTATTTTTTCTGCTTTTAAAGGCTTCAACGGAGCCTTTTTCTTTTTTTGGACACTTAATGAGTGTATCGTAAAATTCGGGAACAGGTATGTGCTGAAAGACAAATGACGGCAGATATTCTCCTGCTTTTTCTCTTAATCTTTCCCGCTCCTGTCTGTACCATTCAATCTGTTCTTTTTTTACGGGTGAATAAGCACCGTCTGCTTCCTTTTTGTTCGAATCAATGAGATAGAGGTTAAATATTTCCTTTTTCTTTGTCGAATCAAAAATCTGCAGGGAATATGTACCTTTATCCTCTTCACATCTCGGAGTGCCGAATCTTGAGCAGGAATATGATGAATAGATTTCAATTTGTGTGTCCTTACTTACGCACCCGTCATCGTCGTGATTACCGAAGGTCATACAGAAAGGAATACGTCTTTCCTCCATTGGTGTAAGAAAAGCGTTTATAACCTCTCTGATTTTCTTTTCGCCGTCTTTTTTGTAGCAGGCAGAATAAGCCTGAATCTGGTCGCCTGTAAGAACAACAAGGTCAGGTTTTTCCCTGTCGAGGGCAAGAGAGATTAGTTTTATCGTGTCAGGATTTACGGGATAATCCTCCTGAATATCCGCAATCTGCATAATTTTGAATGTACCGCTGTTAAAATGAAGCATTTTTCTGTCTCCTTTGAATAATTCCTTAACAGTATAGCTTTTTTCTTTATAAAGGTCAATATGAAAAAGGTAACAAGCAGAAAGAAAAATACATATAATAGACCGATAAGGGGGTAATTTAGTTGACATATACCTATATAAAATTTGAAAGTCAGACACAGGCCGAAAAAGCTAAAAGTCTGCTTATTAAAAATAATATAAAATCTCATTTGAGAAGAAATCCTAATCCTGACCGTAAACAAGGTTGCAATTTTGCTCTTTTTGTTGACGGGAATATTTGGAGGGCATATGAAATAATAACTACCGGTGGCATCAGGAGCTTGGGTGTAGAGAGCTACCGTGAGAGAATATGATATATCTTGATAATGGCGCCACCACCTTTCCGAAACCCTGTTGTGTGACGGAAAGTGTCGTTAATGCCATGAAATATTCAGGTGGCAGTCCCGGCAGAGGGGGATACGGAAGCACAATCAAAACAGGGGAAATTGTCTACAAAACAAGGGAATTGATCGCGGAAATGTTTTCTTGCGAGAGTGATGGCGTAATCTTTACCGATAACTGCACAACCGCTCTTAACACGGCAATAAAGGGTGTCTGTGAAAAAGGCGACAGAGTTCTTACGTCCACAATGGAGCATAATTCTGTTTTAAGACCTCTCGAAAAACTGCGTAAAAACGGGATAATCACCTATGAAACCGTGCGTGTTAATCCGTTGAATGAAGAAGAAACAGTTAAAAACTTTGAAAGTGCTATGTCCCAAAAGACGAAGGCGGTCGTCTGCACCTTTGCTTCAAATGTATTCGGAACAACTTTACCTGTGGAGAGAATAGGAAGACTTTGCAAGAAAAAAGGCGTGATTTTTATCGTTGACGGTGCTCAGGCGGCAGGAACACTCAAAATCGATATGAAAAAGATGAACATTGATATTCTCTGTATGCCGGGACACAAGGGGCTTTACGGGCCTATGGGTACGGGCGTTATGCTTATGTCGGGAAGAATTATGCCCGAAGAGCTAACCCAAGGTGGTACTGGGAGTTTTTCCATGGATAAGGAGCAGCCGCAGGTAATTCCTGACAGATATGAGAGCGGCACACTAAATTTCCCCGGAATAGCGGGACTTAATTCAGCTGTAAAGTTTATTCATTCCATTGGCGGTACAGAGGCAATTCATAAAAAAGAATTTGAACTTATTGATATTCTGGAAACGGATTTATCCGTAATAAAAAATATAATACTTTACCCATATATGAGATCGCCTGTAAGTGCGCCGATATTATCTTTTAACATTGACGATTATCACAGTGAAGAGGTATCTGCTATTCTTGATAAATGCGGAATTGCAGTACGGGCAGGTTACCATTGTGCGAGACTAACTCACGAAAACTACGGCACGGCTGACCGTGGTTGCGTGAGGGTTACACCGGGAATATTTAACAGCAAAAAAGATATAAAAAACTTTGTTTTTTGCTGTAATAAAATTGCATTGAGAAAAAAAGTGTGATATAATTACTCTGTAGGAAAAAATATGGCTTTTTGCGGAGGATAATATGTTGGCTTTTTTAGAAGAAATTTTAGACGGAGCGCTGAAGCTTATAAGATCTGTTGTCTGGTATGATATAATAGACATACTTTTTGTTGCTTTTGCATTTTATTATGTAATCAAACTTTTAAGGCAGACAAGAGCGTTTCACCTTGTTAAAGGTATTGTTCTTATGGGCCTTCTTTATTTTGTTGTGTCTACCTTTAATATGAGTGCCAGCAGTTATATATTTAATCAGCTTTTCAGCAATATAGTCATCGTAATGCTCCTGCTTTTCCAGCCCGAACTTCGTCACGCCATTGAAAGCTTCGGCAGAGGAGATTTTAAAAAGCTCTCCATATTTACCTCGAAAAATTCCGGCTTCTACGAAGAAGAAAGTGAAGCTGTTGCCACGGATATTTCGAAGGCTGTCTCAAATATGAGTGACAGTAAAACAGGTGCCCTGATTGTTATTGAAGGCAAAACACCTCTAGGCGAAATTATCGAAACGGGTAGCATGATTGATGCGTCGACTACCTCGGTCATCATTGAAAACATCTTTTTCCCGAAATCACCTCTTCACGACGGTGCTGTAATTATCCGTGATAACCGTGTTTATGCGGCTGGATGTATTCTTCCTCTTACGGTTAACGATGTCAGCGCTGATTTGGGTACGCGTCACAGAGCTGCAATCGGTATGAGCGAACACAGCGATGCTCTGGTAATTGTGGTTTCGGAAGAAACGGGTGCTGTATCAATTGCAAGCGGCGGTACCCTTGAAAGGAATCTTTCCGTAGGCGAAGTTCACGAAACTCTCAGCAATTTTCTTAAAAGCGATGTATCTGAAAACGGAAAAGCTTTTAAAATTCTCCGGAGGAAAAAATAATGAGTAAAAACAAAAAAAGCATTATTGAAAGAATTATCTATAACAATAAACTGCTTATGGTTTTCTGTCTTATTATTTCCGTAATACTGTGGGCGGCGGTAAAAATTAATTACAGCGCTGAAACCACCCGAACCATAAGTGATGTAAAAATCACGGTAGTAAACAGCACTGACGGTTCAGATCTTGTGCCGTTTGTGGGTGCAGATGAGCTTTATGCCGAGGTTGTTGTAAGCGGCAAGGCATATAATATCAATTCCTATGCTCTCACAAAGGATGATATTGTTGTTGAAGCGGCAGGAAGTTACATTGATTCGGCAGGCTATAAGGTGCTGAATCTTACCGTAAAACCGTCTGAAACAGGTGGTCTTGCCGACTTTGAAATCGCCTCTGTTTCACCCTCGACCATTTCGGTTTACTATGACCGTAAAATTACGGAAACATTTGATGTTGAGGCTAGAATTACCAATGAGCTTGAAGGTCTTGCTGAAGGCGAATTTACCGTCGGACAGCCCGTGCCTTCCATGAGTACTGTCGATGTGACAGGACCCGCCACCATTCTTAACAAAATGACGAAGGTATATTTCGATGGCTCTGTTATTGAGGATGAGCTTCCTCTCACCCAGGCAAAGGTTATTCCTGCAGATATATCCTATGAGCTTGAAAGCAAACGCTATGAGCAGTATCTTACTTGCGACAGCATAAATGACGAATCAAATCCTGCTACGGTAACCATTCCCGTTTATGTGACCAAGAGCGTACCTACTCAGGTTAAATTTATCAACCAACCTGCTTTCTTTACTGAAAATCCTCCCAAGGTAAAAATCACACCTTCGGAGCTTAAGATTACCTATAATCCTGCTGAAAGTAAGGAATATGAATTTATTTCCGTAGGAACTGTTGATTTTCGTTCACTTCTTAATACTGTCAATACCTTTACTTTTGAGGTGGATGAAAAGCTCAAAAACTCCGGTACAGATACCTCTTTCGGTGAATTCAAGGTGACGGTTGATATGTCGTCAATGAGCAAAAAAACTTTTGATATAACAGGTGGTAAGGTTATTTTGCTTAATCAGGTTGAAGGCTTCAGTTATTCGGTTGACACTTCGCGCAGTAACTTTGACAGCGTGGTGGTTGTGGGACCTAAAAAAAGTCTTGACAAAATAACAGCTGATGATATACAGGTTGAAATTAATGTTTCAAGCCTTTCTGTTAGAGCCAGAGGTACCCAATCAATTGAAGTATCCAATATTTCAATCGTAAATGAAGAAATCAAGGACTGCTGGATTTACGGAAAATATAATGCCGTCATAGGTGTTACGGCACAGTGATAAAAAAGGGAGAGGAAACTCTCCTTTTTTGTCGTTTTACTCTTGTTATATTTATCTCTTTATGATATAATAAAATTTGAATTATATGGTACGAGTTTATATTAATATTACCGTTTATATATACGGAGGTACAAAATGATTGAATACATCAAAATGATAATATTTTCACTTATCAGCGGTGCAACCTTTGCTTTGCCCGTATCTTCAGCGGCTCATTTCTCTTTCCTTAACGGTTTAATGAGATTTTCCGACGATACTGGAGTTTTAGGATTTAATTATTCGGTTATGTCGCTGACTTTTTCTGCAGTGATATTTATTCTGTTAAGAAAGATTTATCTGCTTTGCTTTAAGTCTCTTTTTGATAAAGACAAAAAGCTTATTAATTACAGAAAACTGATGAAAAAGCTTCTTATTTCTCTTGTTCCGATGCTCATACTTTTTGTTCCCATAAGCGAAGATAAGCTTCTTTGTGATCTTTTTGATAACTTCCTTGGCGCGAGCAATCTTCTTTTAGTCGGATTTGCAAGTGTTATCTGTGCTTTCATTCTTGTCATTTCCATGTGGTATACGAAGCAAAGCTACGCAGTGACAAAAAGACGTGCCGACACAAAAACGGTTATCCGTTCATCCGTTTACCAGATTGTTTCTTACATCATTCCCGGCATTTCACACGTTTCTTCTGCAGGCACCAATATGCTTATATGCGATGTTGAGTCAAAGATTATCGTAAGAGAAATTTATCTTTACATCGCACCGCAGATGCTCCTTGTAAATACTGTTAAAGTTATAAGATATGCTCTTTCCGACATGATAATCAATCCGGTTATGGTCATTATTTCTGTTGTCGTTGTTGGTCTTATGAGCGCACTTGTTATAACAAAGATGAGCAAAATCAATATCAGACGTCTGTTCGCATTCTTTGCTGCTTATTGTGCTGTGTCGGGCATCGCTTTCGCAGTTTTTTCATTTGTACTCAAATAATACGGGGGAAGGGATAAACTATGTCAAACAAAAAAACAACAACCAAAAAGTCTTCCTCATCCAAAAAAGGCAAGACGGGTTCGAAGTCAAAATCAAATTCTAAATATGTAGGTAAGAATAAGAATTATTCCATACCTTTTTCCGAAAGATACCACAATGCAATTATGCTTTCATACATTATCGGGGGTATTTTTCTTGGTTGTGTAGCACTTATTCCCGGTTATAATCTTTGGGAAAAGCTTCGCGGACTTCTGTTTTCGGTTTTTGGATTAAGTCTTTATCTTTTAGTTGTGCAGATTCTTGTTATTGGTGTAAGACTTGCTCTGGGTAACCTTAAAAGAAGCCTTCTTGTTACAAATATATCGGGATTTTTTGCCGTATCAACCCTCTGTTCAATTGTTCATCTTATTAATTTTTCTATTGCACAGGGCGGTTTCGATGAATGGAAATTGCAGCTTTTTGAAACAGCACAGACTGCATGGAATATCGGAATGGGAACATTTTCCTTCAGCGGCGGTATTCTCGGAGCTCTTTTCGGAGGTACTGCGCTCTTTACATGCGGTAAGGCAGGTGGCTTTGTAATTGTTATCGCCGTCTTTCTTGTAAGCCTTTTCTTCCATCTTAACATAGATATAAATGCCTTTGGTGACTCTGTTTCCGCCACAATTAACGACGGTAAATCAAAACTCGATTCCTCTAAAGAAGAACTGAAAATTAAAAGAGGTGAAAGAGCTGCTATCCGCGCTGAAAAGAAGCAACAACGCCTTGCCATGCTTGAAGAACAAAAGCAACGCGAGCAGGAAGAGACTGAACAGGAACAGCAGACAAATATTCCCGACAGCTTCGACTTCAACGAAACTGAAATAGAATACGACCCTATCGACAGAGAGACGGGTAAACCCTTAAGACCTCTTAAGCCCTTTACTCCAAAAGAACAGCTTTTCACTTATGCTGACGGCGAAAAGCCGAAGGCAGTTCCTGAGGAGGAAAAGTTTGAAATTGATTTCATCTCCTCGCCGCGCAGAAACAGACCTGCCGCGGCCACGGAAAAAGCTGAAGTAAAAGCGGAAAAGGATATTCCTTTAAGCGATGTTACTGAAGAAAAGTTTGAGGAGCTTGTTCCTGACGATGACACTCTTTCCGTTGATGCGTCCGAAATTGTTAAGGATGCAATCAAGACAGCAAATGCAAAAATGAAAAAGAATATGGATGACGTTTCTTCTTATAAAGAAGAAAAGAAGAAGG
The DNA here is from genome assembly GCA_045604385.1 of Acutalibacteraceae bacterium. Taxonomy (GTDB): domain Bacteria; phylum Bacillota; class Clostridia; order Oscillospirales; family Acutalibacteraceae; genus UBA6857. The sequence goes on along the minus strand of JAZUNX010000060.1, from coordinate 31,530 downwards.
TCAAAAAGGAATACAGACTTCCTCCCATCGATTGTCTCAATGAACCTGTTTTCGGAAATGATGAAGATTTTGCAGGTGAGATGCGTGTAACCGCAAAAAAGCTTGTTGATGTTCTTAAATCCTTCGGTGTTGAAACCACTCTTATCGGAGTTTCAAGAGGTCCTTCCGTAACAAGATATGAGCTTTCACCGGCACCGGGTGTCAAGATAAGCAAAATTATTAATCTTATTGATGATATTGCCCTCGGTCTTGCCGCTTCGGGTGTCAGAATTGAAGCACCCATTCCCGGCAAATCCGCTGTTGGTATTGAGGTTCCCAATAAAACCCGTTCAACAGTAACATTACGCGAGATTATCTCTTCTGCCGAATATAAAAAGCACAAAGGTAAGCTTCTCACCGTTGCTTTGGGTAAGGATATCGCAGGTAACATCAACTGTGCCGATCTTTCAAAGATGCCTCATCTTCTTATTGCGGGTACCACAGGTTCAGGTAAATCTGTCTGCCTTAACGGTATGATTGCAAGTATACTTTACAATGCAACGCCCTCGGAAGTAAAGCTTCTTATGATTGACCCGAAGCAAGTTGAATTTACTGTCTATAACGGTATACCTCACCTTCTTGTTCCCGTTATCATCGATGCTAGAAAGGCTGCCGGCTCCCTTGCCTGGGCAGTGAGTGAAATGGATAACCGCTACAAGACTTTTGCCCAGTGCGGTGTCCGTGACATCGATTCCTTCAATAAGTACATCAAGGATCATCCCGAGCTTCAGTATATGCCTCAGATAGTTATTTTCATCGACGAGCTCAATGATCTTATGATGGTATCTCCTAAAGAGGTAGAAGATTCTATCTGCCGTCTTGCTCAAAAGGCGAGAGCTGCAGGTATGCATCTTGTCGTTGCTACACAGAGACCGTCAGTTGACGTTATTACAGGTCTTATCAAAGCTAACATTCCTTCCCGACTTTCACTTTCAGTTTCATCTCAGGTTGACTCACGAACAGTTCTTGACTGTATCGGTGCTGAAAAGCTTCTTGGTAACGGTGATATGCTCTTCAGTCCTGTAGGTATTTCAAAGCCTGTCAGAATACAGGGTGCTTACCTTTCTGATGAAGAAATAGAAAAGATTGTTGATTTCATCAAAGAGCAGGAGAATGCTGAATACGACGACGAAATTATGGACGAAATTGAACGTAACGCTGTTGCTGACAAGAAAAAAGGCGGCTCAACGGGCGGCAGTGTCGCTGACGATTCCGACGGCGAGTATGACGATATGCTTGACGATGCAATCAATGTTATAACTGAACTCAATTCTGCTTCTACCACGGTTTTACAGAGAAAACTCCGTGTCGGCTATGCCCGTGCTGCACGAATTATGGATGAACTTGAACAGCTAGGTTACGTAAGTGCCGCCGAGGGCAATAAACCCCGTAAGGTTCTTGTGACCCGCAGTCAGTATCTTGAAATGAAGGCAGGAGCGGAGCCGGGAAATGACGATTTTGACATTTTATCTGATTGATTTTATAGGTGATTTATGACCGGATTTTTACCTTTATCGAAAAAAGAAGCCCTTGAAAGAGGTTGGGACGAGGTAGACTTTGTCTATGTTACGGGTGACGCTTATGTTGATCACCCTTCCTTCGGTCCTGCCATAATTTCAAGAGTGCTTGAATATAACGGTTTTACTGTAGGTATAATTTCACAGCCTGATTGGCACAGTGCAGAGGACTTCCGTGAATACGGGCGTCCTCGCCTTGGCTTTTTGGTGTCTTCGGGTAATATTGATTCTATGGTTGCTCACTATACTGCCGCCAAGAAAAAGCGCAGTGATGATGCCTATACTCCCGGCGGTAAAGCGGGGGCAAGACCTGACAGAGCCGTTATCGTTTACTGCAACCGCATCCGTGAAGCTTACGGTAATGTTCCTATAATTATCGGCGGTCTTGAAGCATCACTGCGTCGTTTTGCTCATTATGACTATTGGGACGATAAAATCAGACGCTCCATAATCTTTGATTCGCAGGCTGACCTTATCTCTTACGGTATGGGCGAAAAGCAGACTGTTGAAATTGCCGAAAGACTTCGTAGCGGTGAGGATGTTTCAACCATCACCGATGTAAGAGGCACCTGTTATGTCTGCGATGTGAAGGATACACCTTTGACCGGTGCCGAATGTCCTTCCTTTGAAAATGTTTGTGCAAGTAAAAAGGAATATGCTGTTTCCTGCCGTATTCAGCAGGATGAACAGGATCATATAAGAGGAAAGCTTATTAAACAGCGTCACGGCAATAAAATGCTTGTACAAAATCCTCCAATGCCGCCTCTTACCACGGCAGAGCTTGACGAGGTATACTGTCTTCCGTATATGAGAAATTACCATCCTTCTTATGAAGAAAAGGGCGGTGTGCCGGGGATAGAGGAAGTCAAGTTTTCCGTTACCCATAACCGAGGCTGTTTCGGCGGCTGTAATTTCTGCTCAATTGCCTTTCATCAAGGTAGATATGTAACCTCACGAAGTAAGGAATCAATCCTCCGTGAAGTTGAACTTCTTACTAAAATGCCCGATTTTAAGGGCTATATACACGATATAGGCGGCCCTACGGCAAATTTCCGCGACACTTCATGTGAAAAGCAAAAGAGCGCAGGTTTGTGCAAGAGCAAAAAATGTCTCGCACCAAAGGTTTGTCCTGCTCTTAAGGCAGACCACAGCGAATATGTGGATATTTTAAGAAGTGTACGGAAAGTAAAAGGTGTCAAAAAGGTGTTCATCCGCTCAGGCATCCGTTATGACTATATGCTTCAGGATAAAGACGAAACCTTCTTTAAGGAGCTTATAAAATATCACATCAGCGGTCAGCTTAAGGTTGCTCCCGAACACTGCTCTGCCATTGTTCTTGAGAAGATGGGAAAGCCTTATATTGATGCCTATGTGAATTTTTCAAAGCGTTATTTTGAGCTTACCAAAAGCGTTGGCAAAGAGCAGTATCTTGTGCCTTACCTTATGTCTTCTCACCCGGGTTCAAGGCTTGATGAAGCCGTTGAGCTTGCCCTTTTCCTTAAAAAGAGAAACATAAGACCAGAGCAGGTTCAGGATTTTTACCCAACACCGGGTACTGTTTCCACCTGTATGTTCTATACAGGTCTTGACCCATATACATTGAAAGAGGTTTATGTTGCAAAAACTGCCGAAGAAAAGGCTATGCAAAGGGCTCTTTTGCAATATTACAATCCGCAGAATAAAGATATTATTCTCAAAGCCCTTAAAAAATGCGGCAGATATGACCTTATCGGTACAGGTGAAAAATGTTTGGTAAAGCCGGACAAAACTGTCGCAAAGCCGAAAAATGCTTACGGCAATAATAAAAGCAGAGGAGTAAAGAGCTATGGCAAAAAGAAGACGAAAAGGTAAAAAAGGAAAGAACAGTCTTTTAGGTATTCTTATTGCGATAATTGTTCTTGCGTTCTCATTCTTTTTTGGTGAAACACAACCGGGAAAGCTGACCAATACCTATGTGGGTGACGGTGAAGCCTATGTGCATTTCATTGACGTGGGGCAGGGCAGTGCCACTTTAATTCAAGAGGGAAACAAGGGTATACTTATTGATACGGGTGAAGCCGACTACAGTGACTATCTTGTTTCATATGTTAATTCCTGTGGTGTGGATTCTCTTGAATATGTTATAGCTTCTCATCCTCACTCCGACCATATCGGTGGTATGACTGATGTTTTTGAAGCTTTTAAGGTGGGTGCAGTGGTAATGCCTGAACTTTCGGAAAAGAATATTCCCACCACCCGCGTGTATGAAAAAATGATGGAATATATTCTGGATAATGACCTTGACGTTTCATTTCCAAAAGTGGGAGATACAATATATCTTGAAAATGTCTCCGTCTCATTCTTCGGTCCTGTTAAACAGGAAAAAGATCTTAACGATATGTCTCTTATCTGTAAAGTCAATGCTCTCGGCACCAATGTGATGATTTTGGGTGATGCTGAAAAAGACGAGCTTTCTTCCGTTTATGAGGTGGTTACAGGGGAGTATAAATCCGATATTCTCGCTATGGGCCATCACGGAAGCAGCACATCAATTTATAAACCTTTCCTCGGTGCTGTGGATGCCGATGTTGCGGTAATTTCCTGCGGCAGAGATAACTCTTACGGTCATCCGCACAAAGAGGCGCTGAACTATGTTTCACAGAACGGTATTACTCTTTACCGCACAGATAAAGAGGGAGACATAGTTTTCAAATGTGATGCACAAGGCTATGAAAAGGTGAACTGATATGGAAAAATTGATTGTAGACAGAATTGAAGAAGGTTTTGCCGTGCTTGAAAAAGAGGATTTAAGCCATATCAGATTGCCACTTTCAGCCTTTCTTTTCCCTTTGAGCGAGGGAGATATACTTCTTTTCGACGGTGAAAAATGCCTTAGAGATGAAAAGGAGAGGGATGAAAGAAAGGAAAACCTTCTTCTTATGCAAAAAAAACTTAAAGAAAAGAGTAAAAATAAGTAAAAAACTTTCAAAATTTACTTGCATTTTATTTTTTCTTGTGATATACTCTTCGAGATAACGCACGCATGGGGATTGGTATGCCCGTTTCGCCCGAAAGGGTGTTGCATACTTTTGAACTTGCGGTGGTTAAAAAAACAAAAGGAGGACATAACAATGTCAGTAGTATCAATGAAACAGCTTCTTGAAGCAGGTGTACACTTCGGTCACCAGACAAGAAGATGGAACCCGAAAATGGAAGAATACATTTTCGCAGAAAGAAACGGAATTTATATCATTGACCTTCAGAAGACCGTAAAGAAGCTTGAAGAAGCATATTCTTTTGTTCGTGAAGTATCAATGAACGGCGGTGAAGTTCTCTTCGTCGGCACAAAGAAGCAGGCTATGGATTCAATCCGTGAAGAAGCAATCCGTGCAGGTATGCCTTTCGTTAACGCACGTTGGCTCGGCGGTATGCTCACAAACTTCGGCACAATCCAGAAGAGAATTAAGAGACTTGCTCAGCTTAAGGTTATGGAGCAGGACGGTACCTTCGCACTTCTTCCCAAAAAGGAAGTTATCAAGCTTAACCTTGAAATCGAAAAGCTTGAAAAGTTCATGGGCGGTATCACAGAAATGAAGAAACAGCCCGCAGCACTCTTCATCGTTGACCCCAGAAAAGAAAGAATCGCAGTTGCTGAAGCACACAAGCTCGGTATCCCCATCGTTGCTATCGTAGATACAAACTGTGACCCTGATGAAGTTGACTACGTAATTCCCGGTAATGACGACGCTATCAGAGCTGTAAGACTTATCGCAGGTGCTATGGCTGACGCTGTTATCGAAGGCAGACAGGGCGAATCAAACGCTCCTGTAGCTGAAGAAGTAGCAGAAGAAGTTGCTGAATAATTATTAAAATATAACCCCGTAACTAAAACGGGGTTTCTTTGAAAAAAATTACAAATCATAGGAGGAATTTTATTATGGCATTTACAGCTAAAGACGTACAGGCTCTTCGTGAAAAGACCGGTGTTGGTATGATGGACTGCAAAAAGGCTCTTGTTGAAGCTGACGGCGATATAGACAAGGCTGTTGATATTCTCAGAGAAAAGGGTCTTGCTTCTGCTGCTAAAAAGGCAAGCAGAGTTGCTGCTGAAGGCGTTGTTGCAGCTTACAACGATGCTACTGCAGGTGCTCTTGTTGAAATCAACTGTGAAACAGACTTCGTTGCAAAGGGCGCTCCCTTCGTTAACCTTGCCGCTAAGGTTGTAAAGACTGTTGTTGCTGCAAAGCCTGCTGATCTTGAAGCTCTTCTTGCTACAAAGGCAGTTGACTCTGACAAAACAGTTGATGAAGAAGTTCAGGAGGTATTCCTTGCTCTTCGTGAAAATATGAAAGTCCGCAGATTTGCTCTTGTTGAAGGTCACACTGCATCGTATATTCATGCAGGCGGTACTGTTGGCGTTCTTGTTGCATTTGATGTTGACGATGCAACAGCTGCTAAGGATGAGTTCGTTGCAATGAGCAAAAACGTAGCAATGCAGATTGCTGCTATGAGCCCCGAATATTTAAGCAAGGCTGACATCTCTGATGAAGAGCTTGCTAAGATGAAGTCAATTACTATTGACAGCGCTCTTAATAAGCCTGAAACACTTCCTGTTCCCGTGCTTAACAGCCTTATCGAAGAAGTAACTGCTGATAAGAAGTGGAGCGACGAAGATATCGCAATTTATCAGGGTCTTGACCAGAAGCAGAGAAAGAATTTCACAAACTTCATTTCCAAGGAAGCTCTCGCTGCTCTTGCTGAAGTTGCTGTTTCTCACAAGGCTGAAATTTCTGAAAACAAGATCTTTGTTGGTCTTGTTCAGGGCCGTCTTTCAAAGCAGATCAAGGAAGTTTGTCTTCTTGAGCAGGCTTTTGTACGTTCTGACCTTTTCGAAGGCGATGTTAACGGCTATATTAATTCAGTAGCCAAAGCTCTCGGCGCAGATATCAAGGTTTCAAGCTTTGTTCGTTTTGCAAAGGGTGAAGGTATCGAAAAGAAAGTTGACGATTTCGCAGCAGAAATCGCTTCAATGGTTAAATAATTGATTTCGGTTTTAAATCCACTCCTTCGGGGGTGGATTTATTGTTATATCTTAAGGTTAAAACTACATTTTACAGCTAATAATTTATTGACTTTAGACTTCATAAATGATATATTATTATGGATAAAATCAAGGAGTGATTACTATGAAAAAAACTTTAGCATTATTCCTTTCTGTTATTCTCACTGTTTCCTGCTTTTCTTTAAGCGTATCTGCGGCTGAAACATCAAAAGACTACCGCTATAACAGCCGTTTTAATGCCGCACTTGTGACTTTCAACGACCTTTCACTTGTTACGGAAGATTACTATGCGATTCCCGGCCTTGAAAATACTGTCCTTGGAGGTGAAGAAAACTGCACTGCCATGACTCCGCAGGGGCTTTGCGTAACGGAAGATTATGTGTTTATCTCTGCATATTGCGGTATAAAAAGATATAAAGCCGACCTTGAAGAAAACAAGTTTTTCGGCAAAAACAAAGACAAACTCGCCGCTGAAGAAAATCACCAAGTACATAATTCCGTAATTTATATCCTCCAGCGTGAAACAGGTGACCTTCTTAAAACACTTGTCCTTCCTGACAGTAATCACGTAGGCGGTCTTGCCACCGACGGTAAAAATCTTTTCATCGCAAAGAGTAGTGATAAGCAGGTGAGTGTTATCTCTGCCTCACAAATCGCTCTTGCTATGCACACAAAATCCCTTACCGTAAAAGCCGTCTATGAATATAGTTTTGATTGTGGCTGCACCGCATCTTTCGTAACATATCACAATGGTATGTTATGGGTTGGTGTGTTCAATGAAAAAGCAGAGGGTGAGCTTAACGGCTACGAAATCGGTGCTTTTGAACTTGAAAAGGTTGCCTCGGTAAAAATTCCCGCCAAAGCAAACGGTGCTGTTTTTTGTGATATTAACGGTGAAACATGTCTTGCAGTCGGTACATCCTACGGCAGAAAAAATCTTTCCAAGACATATCTTTACTTTGTTGATTCCTACGGCGAAGATAATATGGCTCTTAAAAAGAAGGATGTTTATACACTTCCTCCCACAGTGCAGAATTTTGCTGTTTATGACGGCAAGGTTTATCACATCTACGAATCCGCCGCCACCTGTTACAGTCAGGTAGGCTCACTCTTTGAAACCAAATCCACTTCCTTCCCCATTGACCGTGTTTGTATCGGTCAGGCAGATAATTTGTTCAATTGGCACAATGAAAATCTTTTCCTCGCACGCATTTCCGCTTTTGTAAGAGCAGTAAAAACTGCAGTAGAAAATATTTTTTAATCAGCAGATACGGAGGAATTTCTCATGAATATTTCTCCGTATTTTTATGTATATATTTAAATAAATATACATTTTATATTGACAAATACAATTAATGATGTATAATAATTAAAAAATGTGCACAATTTATGCATAAATATATAAATGAGGTTTATTATGGCAAAGGTATTTATTGACGGCCAGGCAGGTACCACAGGCCTTCAACTTAAAGCAAAACTTGAAAAGCATCCGTTTGTGGAGCTAATAGAAATTGATGAAAGTAAAAGAAAGGACACGGCTGAAAGACAAAAACTTATGAATGAAAGCGATGTTGTCTTTCTCTGTCTCCCTGACGAAGCGGCAAAAGAGGCTGTTAAACTAGTGACAAATTACGAAACAACTATTATTGATGCAAGTACGGCTCACAGAACTGCCGACGGTTGGACTTACGGCTTTCCCGAGCTTTCACAAAAGCATTATGACGATATAAAAAATTCAAAACGTATAGCCAATCCGGGCTGCCACGCCACAGGCTTTATCTCACTTATTTATCCTCTTATATCGGAAGGGATAATTTCGCCTGACTACCCCGTAACCTGCCACAGTATTACAGGTTACAGCGGCGGAGGAAACAAAATGATTGCTGACTATGAAAATCCTGAAAGGGAAGAGGAAATAGGTACACCCCGTCAGTATGCACTCGGTCAGGCTCATAAGCATTTGCCCGAAATGAAGGCTGTTACGGGACTTTCCGACTATCCTGTTTTTTCACCCATAGTCAGCGACTATTATTGCGGCATGGCAGTAACAGTTTCTTTATTTACAAAACTCTTCAAAAAGAAAATGACTTTGGAAGAAGTTTTTGATTTCTATTGTGATTTTTATAAAGACAGCACTTTTATTTCCGTTCATAAGGCCGAAAGTCCAATGCTTTCTCCCATAGGACTTGAAGGTACAAACAAAATGAAAATTTACCTTTGCGGCGGTGATGAAAGAATTACCGTCACATCGGTTTTTGATAATCTTGGAAAGGGAGCGTCCTCGGCGGCTATTGAGAACATGAATATTGCTCTCGGTTTCCCGATTGATACGGCACTTGTTTAATTTTGGAGGTATTGTTATGGAATTTATAAATGGCGGTGTTACAGCGGCAAAAGGTTTTACTGCTTCGGGTCTCCACTGCGGAATAAGAAAAAATCAGACAAAAAAAGACCTTGCTATGATTAAAAGTGTGGTGAAATGTCCTGCCGCGGCTGTGTACACACAAAATAAGGTTTACGGCGCACCCATTACGGTGACAAGAGAAAATCTCACCGACGGTATGGCACAGGCGGTTATTGTAAACAGCGGTAACGCCAACACCTGTAACCACGATGGCGTAGAAAAAGCACAGCTTATGTGCGGTATCGCCTCAAAGGCACTCGGTGTGGATGAAAAAGATATTATTGTTGCCTCGACAGGCGTAATCGGCATGAGCCTTGATGTGTCTCCGATTGCTGAAAGTGCAGATAAACTTGCCTCACAAATGAGTGAAAATGGCGGTCACGATGCGGCAGAGGCTATAATGACCACGGATACCGTAGCCAAAGAATGCGCTGTATCCTTCACACTCGGCGGAAACGCTGTAACTCTGGGAGCTTGCTGTAAGGGTTCAGGTATGATTCATCCCAATATGGCAACAATGCTTTGTTTTATGACTACAGACTGTGCAATTTCGTCAGTTATGCTTCAGAAGGCTCTTTCCGATACGGTTAAGGATACCTTCAATATGATTTCCGTTGACGGTGATACATCAACTAACGATATGGTCTGCATTATGGCAAACGGCAAGGCTGAAAACACTCTTATCGACTGTGAAAATGAAGATTATCTCACCTTCAAGGAGGCGCTTAAAACCGTTTCCGTAAAGCTTTCTCGCCTTATTGCAGGTGACGGTGAAGGTGCACAGAGACTGCTTGAATGCAACGTAACCTCTTGCTGTGACGAAATGACAGCCAAGAACATAGCAAAGAGCATTATTTGTTCTTCTCTTGTTAAAACAGCTATGTTCGGCGCTGACGCCAACTGGGGGAGAATTCTTTGCGCTATCGGTTACACACCCGGTGACTTTTCCGTTGATAAGATTGATGTGTACCTCTCTTCCTGCAAGGGAAAGGTGAAGGTATGCGAAAAGGGCTTTGGCATAGAGTTTTCCGAGGAAAAGGCAAAGGAAATCCTTCTTGAAGATGAAATCATTCTTGATATTGAAATGAATCAGGGTGAATTTTCAGCCACGGCCTGGGGTTGTGACCTTACCTATGATTATGTTAAAATTAACGGTGATTACCGTACCTGAGGTGACAAAATGGAAATTAATGATGCAACGAGGGCAAAAATCCTGACGGATGCCCTTCCTTACATACAAAAATATTACGGCAAGACCGTTGTTGTGAAATACGGCGGTAATGCTATGATTAATCCCGAACTCAAAAAGGCGGTTATGAGTGACATCATCCTTCTTTCGCTTGTCGGCGTTAAGATTGTTCTTGTACACGGCGGAGGCCCTGAAATCAGCGGTATGCTTTCAAAGCTCGGCATTGAGTCAAAGTTTGTGGGCGGTCTGCGTTATACCGATTCCGATACTGCCGAGGTGGTGCAGATGGTGCTTGCAGGTAAGACAAACAAAGACCTTGTTTCTCTTATCGGTGTTTGTGGCGGCAAGGCGATCGGTCTTTGCGGTATTGACGGTGGTATGATAAAGGCTGAAAAGCTTGAGGATGATAACTTCGACTACGGCTATGTAGGAGAGATTATCTCCGTTGATCCGAATCCGATTAAAAAGGTGTTGGAAGAGGATTATATCCCTGTTATAGCTACAGTGGGTATTGATGCTGGCGGTCAGGTTTATAACATCAATGCAGACACAGCGGCGGCAGAAATTGCGGCGGCTCTGGGTGCTGAAAACATCATCACTCTGTCCGATATACCGGGTCTTATGCACGATGTTAACGATAAAAACTCTCTTATACCCGAAATCCATATTGATGAAATCGACTCTCTTATTGAAAGCGGAGTAATTTACGGCGGTATGATACCTAAAATCAAAAGCTGTGAAAAGGCAATCCGTTCAGGTGTTAAAAAGGCTGTTATGATTGACGGCAGAATACCTCATTCGATTATTATTGAAATGTTCTCCAAAGAGGGTATTGGTACACTTATGCAAGGGAGTGACGAAGATGAGTAACTTTGACATTATAAAAGATGCTGACCAAAGCTATGTTGCAGGTACATACGGCAGATTTCCCGTTGCTATTGAAAGGGGAGAAAATGCCACCTGCTATGATTTTGACGGTAAAGAATATATTGACTTTTCAAGTGGCATAGGTGTAAACTCTCTCGGTTTCTGTGACAAGGGCTGGATTGAGGTTGTAACGGCACAGCTTAATACCTTACAGCATATATCAAATCTTTACTATACCAAACCATGTACCGATGCTGCAAAGCTTCTTTGCGAAAGAACAGGGATGAAAAAGGTGTTTTTTTCAAACAGCGGTGCCGAAAGCAACGAGGGTGCAATAAAGTGCGCCCGAAAGTACAGCTATGAAAAATACGGTGATGGCAGAAGCAAGGTTCTCACTCTTGTGAATTCCTTCCACGGCAGAACCGTTACCACGCTTGCGGCGACGGGACAGGATGTCTTTCACAAGTATTTCTTCCCATTTACGGAGGGTTTTGATTTTGTACCTGCAAATGATATTGAGGTGCTTAAGCAGTCTCTTGACGGTACTGTGTGTGCAGTTATGGTGGAGCTTATTCAGGGTGAAGGCGGTGTTATGCCTCTTGATGCCGATTATGTAAAAGAGGTTGAAAGAATTTGCAGAGAATATGACCTTATTTTTATTGTTGACGAAGTGCAGACAGGTGTGGGCAGAACAGGCGAGCTTTTTGCTTTTCAGCATTACGGCTTAAGCCCTGATATTGTTACTACCGCAAAGGGAATAGGCGGCGGTCTGCCTTTAGGCTGTGTTATCTTCGGAGAAAAAACAGAAAATGTGTTTGGTCCCTCTGACCACGCCACGACCTTCGGCGGTAATCCCGTTGTTACGGCAGGTGCGGCGCATATTCTTACCCGTATTGATGAAACTTTCCTTACCGAGGTAAAAGAAAAAGGGCAGTACATCCGTGGAAAAATCCTTTCAATGCCCCATGTTGAAGGCATTGACGGCATCGGTCTTATGATGGGCGTCCGCCTCAAAGACGGTGTTAAGAGTGCTGACGTGGTAAAAAAAGCTATCGAAAAAGGTGCACTACTTCTTACCGCTAAAGCCAAGGTGCGTCTTCTTCCGCCTTTAACTATATCCTATGAAGAAATTGATAGGGGTCTCACCGCGATAGAAGAAGCGCTTAATGAATTATAAAACTACAGCCGCAATTTATTTTGCGGCTGTTTTCTATTGTCAACAGGTGAAATCTATGGTATAATCCCAAATAGTAATATTTTTGGAGATAATTTATGGAAAAGATTAAATTGGATAAAAGGACGCTCAAAAAGATGGCTCTCACAGCATCGGAGGTTTTTGTTGACGATCCGGTACATAAGTATTGCACCAAAGTGATTAAAATAAGGAAGAGGTTTCTTTATCACTTTATGATGGAACGCTTTTCATCATCAAACGGAGAAGATATAATTTATCTTGATGAAGAAAAAAGAGGTATGTGCATTTGGAGAGATGCAAAAAACGATTACACGGTGCTTGATTTTCTTAAATGCCCTCATTGGATATTTCTTGTTCTTTATTGGATTTCCACCGTTCGCACCCTTATTATTTATGCAAGACGCGATTTGTCTGTTTTCCCCGATAATACTCTTCTTATTGAGCCTGTTTTTGTGGCGAAAGAGCATCAGGGAAAGGGTATAGCCACTTCATTGATAAAACAGGGAATAGACGACCTTGTGCCTCTTGGTTATAATCTTGGTCTTGAAACCCAGAATCCGGACAATATTTCTCTTTACGAAAATTTAGGGTTTAAGGTTATTTCAAAGCAGACACTGAAAAAGGGTATAATTTGCAATTACTCTATGCTTTATTCTGTAAATGAACAATAAAAATTCAGCCTCTGTAAATCAGGGGCTGTTTCACTGAATTTACACATTTGATGTTTACTATTATATTCGGTTAATAATGTAGTTTTAAGTTGGTGGTAAAATGAAAAGAAAGATTCTTATAGTTGATGACGATAAAAGAATTAATGATCTTTTAAGGGATATTTTTATTATTGAAGGTTATGATGTTCTTTGCGCATTCGACGGGGAAGAGGCAATTGATATTATTGACAACTGTAGTGATATACCATTGATGATTCTTGATGTTATGCTTCCGGAGGTTGACGGCTGGGAGGTTTTAACCTATGTCAAGGATCATCATGATACAAAGGTTATTATGCTTACGGCAATCACCGATGAATACAGTGAAGCAAGAGGGCTTCGTCAGGGTGCCGATGACTATGTTGTCAAACCCTTTAAGAGAGCGGCCCTTGTGGAAAGGGTGAAAAAACTTGTGGGCAGTTCCTTCGACGAAAACACCTGCGATTTTGTGAGTGAAAGCATCCGGGTGTCTCAGAAAGAGATGAAGGTATATCTTGACGGCAAAGAGGTCAAAATCACACCAAAAGAATATCAGTTACTTCTCTTTCTTATGAAAAACAGTCCGAATGTTCTTAACAGAGATAAAATATTGGAAAAGGTATGGGGCTATGAGTATGACGGAAATGACCGAACAATAGATACTCATATAAAGATGTTGAGGCAATCTCTTGCCGGTTACGGAGAAAAGATAAGAACCGTAAGAGGTACGGGATACAGCTTCGAGGGTGAGGTTAAAAAGATATGAAAAAAAGTTTCCGACTTAAAGTTGTGGCGGTTTTTCTGGCAGGTATAATTATATCTATGTTTACGCTGACCTTTCTTTCTACCGTTCTTTTAAGACCTATTTTTATTTCCAACTCAAAAAAGATAATGGAAGATTGCGGTGTAAAAATTGAAGAATGTCTTAAAAATAATCCCGAAAAAATCGTCTCTTTGCTTGAAGATATTAATATTTCATATGGCATAACAACCCATATTGTCGGTGAACATGGTGATGTTATTCACTCTTATACAAAAATCAAAATTAACAGAGTTCTTGCCTCTAAATATGAAAAATGGATAAAGTTTTACGACGAGAGACAGTCGGATGAGAATTACTTTTTCAGACAGCGTACCGATGAAAGTGATATGGTAAAAAAGATTATATTCGTCGGCAAAGTCTCTGACGGTAAGTATACAATAATGAACAAATCCGTCAAAGGTATTGAACAGGATATAAGAATCGTATCATATTTTATTTTGATTACGGGCTTTACTGTCTCGGTTATCGGTACCGCCGTGTGGAGCGTGTTTACAAAGAAGTTCACCGACAACATCAAAAAGATGAGCATTATAACACGAAAGATGTCAGAACTGAATTTTGATGAAAAAATCAACCATAACAGTGATGATGAAATCGGTGTTCTTGCCCGCTCAATAGATACTTTGTCCGATGAACTCAAAGCAAGCATTGAAGGGCTTAAAGAGGATGTGGAAAGGCAGAAAAGATTGGTTCGCGATATTTCCCACGAACTTAAAACGCCTGTTACAACCGTCAAAGGTTATATAGAAAATATACAAGCTGTGTCTACCGGTGATGACAGGCTTAAAACCTATTGTGAAATTGCCGCCGAAGAATGTGATGCAATCGATAATCTTGTTGAGGAAATGCTTGAAATGTCACGGCTTGAAAGTCAAAGTTATATCTGCAATATGGAAAAGGTTGATGTTAAATCAATCGAAAAGATCGTCGAAGGTAAACTCAGCGTTGAATTCAGGGATAATCAGTTCAGTCTCTCTTTTGAAGAGTCCGAGGTATTGTGTAATCCTGTTCTTATAACCAGAGCAGTTATGAATTTTGTCAAAAATGCCGTTAAATACGGAAATAAGCAGTGTGTAATTGAAATAACAGGCAGCATCAAAAACGGATCTTATGTCTTTGCTGTTGCGAATGAAGGTAAAGCAATACCCGACAGCGAAAAAGAAAATATATGGGATCTGTTTTATAAAAATGATAAATCCAGACAAAGAAATGAAAGCCACGGCATAGGTCTTTCAATGGTAAGGCAGATAGCCGTACTTCATAAGGGTACGGTAAATCTTCAATGCATGGACGGAAAAAATATTTTCAGCTTTATAATTCCGATGTAAAATTATTTTAAGCCTTTCTTTTTCAAGGAAGGCTTTTTACATTTTCTTTTCACAATGAACAGTTAGAATCACACAGATATTTAATGTGTGCAGGTGAACAGGGTTGAAAGTTAAGAAAATTCTGGCAGTGTTATTTTATGTTTTCATTGTTACCGTGTCGATGATATGGATACAGAATATATTTGTAAGTGTTTATGAATCCAAGGATGAAGCAAGACTTGACAGTGCTTTTAAACAGGAAGAGAACAGTCTTGATGCTGTTTTCCTTGGGCCGAGTACAACCTATGCTTCATGGGTGGCACCGATTGCCTTTGACGAGTACGGAATAGCGGTATATTCCATGGCAAGTGCCGCACAGCCTCTTTTTGCCTCAAAGTATATGATTGAAGATATGAGAAGAACACAGCCTGATGCACTGTATATAATCAATGTTACCCATTATCTTATCGACTATGAAAAATACTTGTCGAATTTTATTGAGACTTATCCGCTGACGATCAATAAGCTTAAAATGTCCGCTTATCTATGTAATATAGGAAAGGTTTCATTAAAGAAGATGGTAGAGATTTTCTTTCCTATTATCAAATACCACGATAGATGGTCGGAAATTACATATAATGATTTGTTTTACAAAAAAGATAAATATAAATCGGCAAGCCATTACACATCTTTTTTGAAAAAAGCAAAAGATGTAGGCTCGGTGCAACATGATTTTTTAACAAGAGAAACCCTTACTGATAGTGATTATAAAGGTCTTGTTGATATTATGAACTACTGTAAAAAGGAAAATATAAGAGCTTTGTTTGTTGTCGTGCCACAGGGAGAAGACTGTTCCGACAAAGCAGGAAAACAAAACACCACAATATCAATTCTTCAGTCAAGAGGCTTTGATGTTCTTGATTTGCGCAGATACATTGATGAAATGGGCCTCGATCCGAAAAAAGATTTTTATAATGCACAACATATGAATATAAACGGTGCTGAAAAGGTAACAAGATTTTTATCGGAATATCTTACCGTAAAATACGGCTTTGCTGACAAAAGAGGGGATAACAGATATTCTGACTGGACACATACGGCAATCGATTATCGTGAACTGTTGCAGTCTTCATCTTTAAAAAGTAAAAAATAAAAAAGGGGAGTACACCCCCTTTTTTGTCGCTTATTCTATTCCGAGAAGATAGTCGGCAGAAACATTAAAGAATTTGCAAAGTGCTACGATGTCGTTTAAACTTGGTTCGAATTTGCCACATTCAATATATGATATTTTTCTTTGTGTGGCGTTGATTGCTTCGCCTAACTGTTTCTGGCTTAATTCAGCATCTTCTCGCAGGTTTTTAATTTTTTCGCCAAAATTCAAATCCATTTTCATCACCAGTATATATTTTACAATAGATATAAACTTTCTATTGACTTTTAGATATAAAACATCTATAATTGTTTATAGTAAATTAATTTTTATTGTAACGATTTACTTATTATTTGCGTTTATATATTATGAATGAATATTTTATAGGGGAGGTGAAGGCAAAATTCTGGAATAAATTAATTTTTATACCATTGAATTTTCACGGTATATATGGTAGATTAATACTGTGAAGAAAAATTCTTTAAAATTAAGGAGGAAACATTATGCAAAATAATCTCACAGTCAAATTGAGGAAAATATTCGCGGTCATTATGATTGTAATAATGACCATTAGTGCTGTTCCTTATGCGGGTATTGACGCAACGAAAGTTATCGCCGCTGACGATGCTGAACACACACAGGGCAATTATGTTTATACGGTTAAGAATAAAAAAGCAACAATTGTATCCACGGTGAATGAAGTTCGCGGTAATTTGAAGATCCCTTCGAAGCTTGGCGGTTATCCTGTAGTTGCCATTGACGATATAGCTTTTATGTTCAGCACCTTCATAACTGATGTTACTATTCCCGATACGGTTGAAACTATCGGTTCCGGAGCATTTTCTTACTGTTCACTACTAAAAAATGTAAAAATCGGTAAAGGGCTCAAAAAGTTAGCTGATAATCCTTTTACGGGTTGCGAACTTCTTTCGAAAATACAAGTCAGCGCGGATAATAAGCATTTTTCTACAGACGAAAAGGGCGTTTTGTTCGATAAAAACAAAACAAAACTTATTTCTTTCCCGTCCGGTCTTGCTCTGTCGGAATATACCGTACCTGAAGGTGTAAAGGTAATCGGGGAGTCAGCTTTTTCGGGAAATTCGAAAATAAATGCTGTGCATTTACCTTCATCTCTTGTTGAAATTAAAACTCAGGCATTTTATTCCTGCCCCGCACTCAAGACAATAACAGGACCTGAAACTCTTTATAAAATCGGTCTTGATGCTTTTGCAGAAACACCTTGGTTCACAGCAAATCCGAATTCGCTTGTTTATTTCGGAAAAGTGCTTTGCGGCTTCAACGGCGAGGGTGCATCTCCTTTAAAAATCGAAGTTGCGGAAGGTACTCTCGGTATTGCTGACGGAGCGCTTGCGTATGTTTCCGATACTCAAGAACTACATCTTCCTGCTTCTCTCATTTACATAGGTGAAGCTTCTGTTGTTTCAGCCGGTCTTAAAAGGATTTCCGTTGACTCACAAAACGGCAAATTTGTTGCGGATGCTTCAGGTGTACTTTACACTAAAGATATGAAAAAGCTTATTGCTTATCCTGCCGCTGCCGCTTCAACTCATTATAAGGTTGCTGATAAAACAGAAACAATCGGCAACGGTGCTTTCGGTGCTACAATGTACCTTTTGGAAGTAACGCTTCCCTCATCTGTAAAAAAGATTGAAGAAGCCGCTTTTGCAGCTTCAATCAGCCTCGAAAAAGTGAATATGAGCAAAAACATTACCTCAATAGGCGAGGGTGCTTTTTCATTCTGTATGTCGCTGAAGAGCATCGTAATTCCCAATCAGGTTAAAAAGATAGAAAGCGCAGTCTTCACCTTCTGTTCTTCTCTTTCTTCCGTTAAATTCGGAAAAAATGTGACAACAATCGGAGCTATGGCTTTTGCAGGTTGTGCCGGTCTCAAAAAACTTAATCTTGGCGGCAAGATTAAGACTATTGGTGAGGATGCGTTCAGCAACTGTTCTGCACTGACAAGTGTTACTTTTGGAAAAAGCGTGAAAACAGTTAAAGGCAACCCCTTCAGCGGTTGCGAGTCACTTAAGAAATTTACCGTTGACAGCGCTAATAAATATTTTGCCGCAGACGGCTTTGGTGTTCTGCTCAATAAAAAACTTACAAAGCTTGTTGCTTATCCCACTGGCAGAAAAGCAAGCGTTTACTCTGCACCGAAAACCGTCACCTCAATCGGTGCTTATGCTTTCAGAGCTGCTGAAAACCTTAAAAATGTTTCACTTTCAGAAAAAACAAAAACTATAGGTGATTATGCTTTTGCCGACTGTACGAAACTTAAGACTATTAATCTTACGGCAGTTCAAACTGTGGGCGCTTACGCTTTTGATTACTGCGAAAACCTTGAAAGCGTGTACTTCTCAACCAAAATCAAAACCATAGGTGAAGCAGCATTCGAGGGATGTGAGGATCTTTCCGATGTTTACTATTCCGGTACAAAGAAAGAATGGAAAAAGATTAAGATTACCGAATATGAAGACTTATTCGGCGAGGATGCACTTGACGATGCGGATAAGCATTACGGTCATAAGCACACCTACGGTAAAGGAAAAACCTCATCCAAGGCTACATATCTTCGCAATGGCTTCAAGGTGTACACCTGCAGTAAATGCGGCTGTGTGAAGACCACTGATATAGCGAAGCTTAAGCTAAAAAAAGCAACCGTTGAGTCTTTAAAATCTGCAAAGAAAAAACAGTTAACCCTGGTATGGACTCCGGTGCAGGAAGCTACAGGCTATCAGGTTAAATATTCAACCTCAAAGAAGTTTACTGACAAGACTACAAAAACATCTACCGTTAAAAAACAAAAAACAACTAAAATTACTCTTAAAAAGCTTAAAAGCGGTAAGAAGTATTTCGTTAAGGTCAGAGCTTATAAAACTGTCAGCGGTGTAAATGTTTACGGTTCTTACAGTAAGGTTATGAGTATAAAAGTTAAATAAAATCAGCAAATACAATGCCTGTGGATTATTTACTCCACGGGCATTTGTACTTCTCAAATGTTACATTATCGCTTATTGTGTATAATAATTATTTTAGAGTGAAGTAAATTCTTGCAATAATTATTATGCTGTGTTAGAATATCCTTCAATTTATCTTATTTCAAAGGGATGTGAAAAGATGGAGGATTTACTTCACGGCTTCGGTGTGTTGAGTATTTATTTTGCTGTGGCGGCAACATTGGCATTGTCGGCACGTGTGCTTGTAAAAATTCCTGACGAAATTTTCAGAAAAACGCTCCATTTTATTTTACTCGGGTCTGTTTTTGTTTTCGCTTTTGCTTTTGATACATGGTGGATTTCAGCTCTTGCTGCTATTATATTTGAAGTAATTGTTTATCCTATTCTTTTGATTTTTGAGCATCTGAAGAATTTTTCCGAAATGACTACCGAAAGAAAAAAAGGCAAACTGAAATCCAGTCTTTTACTCGTTTTTACTATGTTTGCTGTCGTAATCAGCATAACCTGGGGACTGTTGGGTGACAGGTATCTTGTGGTGGCCAGTATTCTTGCGTGGGGTGTAGGCGATGCTTTTGCGGCTCTTGTAGGAAAAAAATACGGTAGGCACAAAATTAAAGACAAGCACACCGACGGAAAGAAGAGCTACGAAGGAACAGCGGCTATGTTTGTTTCTTCATTTTTAAGCGTTGCCTTTGTTCTGACTTTTCGTGGCGGTCTTTCTCCTTTTGGATATATTGCTATTTCCGTAATTACTGCGGCCGTAAGCGCAATTGCGGAGCTTTATTCTAAAAATGGATTGGATACTGTTATTTGCCCTTTGACTGCTATGGTTGTTGTCGATACGCTTACGATGTTGTTTGGAGGTTAAATATGAAAGATCAAAAATCAGGCGAAAAAACTCTTCTTATGTCTGTGTTGATGTCTTCGCCCGGCCCTCTTATCGTCGGCATTGGACTTATGTCCGGCAGAAGCTCCACACAGATAGCTGATTTTGTACGACGCGGTTCGGAGCTTCTTGCCATTATAATGGCGTATATTGTTTACAAAATTACTTCAAAGGTTATGTCGGAGGACAAGATAAAAAAGGCGAAGCTCGAAAAATTTTCTAATATTTTTGTCGGTGCCATGATGTGTGTCGGCGGTGCGATAATGCTTGGTCTTGCTATCTTTTCGGAAAGCGAAGAGAAGGGGAATGTCATTCCCGGTCTCGCTGTCGCTGTTCTGGGCGTAATTGCCAACACAATTTTTTGGATAAAATATACCCTGCTCAACAAAGAAGAGCCTAATGCCATTATTGAGGTTCAGGCAAGATTATACCGCGCTAAAAGCCTTGTGGATATTTGCGTAACCGTGGCGCTTCTATCCGTTGCTGTAGCACCCGATTCACCGGTTTCTGTGTATCTTGACAGGATGGGCTCTGCAGTTGTTGCTCTTTATTTGCTTTACACGGGTGTAAAAACTGTGTATGAAAAGCTAAAAAAGAATTAATGACATTCTGTGCTGATAACTTGTACTAGTAAGACGAGAAAATATTTTACCAAAACAGTTGATTTTTGTAAACTCTTCGTGTATAATACACTATACACTTCGGGGTGTGGCGAAGTTTGGTATCGCGCTTGGTTCGGGACCAAGAGGCCATGGGTTCAAGTCCCGTCACTCCGACCATATCGAGTATTCATAAGGGATTTTACCTGTGAATACTCAATTTTTTTTGCTGAAATTGTGGGAATGAAAATATTTAAAAGTATTAACTTGATTTATTTTATTTTAAGTGTATAATATCTATAGCAGAAAAATATGAAGAAAAGAGGATTTCACAAATGAACAGTAATGTAACTATTTTCACTCACCCCTTAATTCAGCATAAGCTTTCCATTCTCCGAAACAAAGAAACAAGCTCAAAGGATTTCAGAGCTCTTGTTTCTGAAATAGCTACTCTTATGTGTTACGAAGCTACAAGGGATCTGCCTTTGGAGGATGTTGAAATTGAAACTCCCATCTGTAAAATGACCGCAAAGCATATCTGCGGTAAAAAGCTTGCTATTGTGCCTATTCTCCGTGCAGGTCTTGGTATGGTTGAGGGTATCAGTTCTCTCGTTCCTTCCGCCCGTATCGGTCATATCGGTCTTTACAGAGATGAAGAAACACTTACTCCTGTAGAATATTACTGCAAGCTTCCAAAGGACATAAGTGAAAGAGATGTTATCGTAGCTGACCCTATGCTCGCTACAGGCGGCTCGGGTATAGATGCTGTTTCACAGATTAAACTCAGAAATCCCCGTTCAATAAAATTTATGTGCATTATTGCCGCGCCCGAAGGCATCGAGGCTTTTACAAAGGCTCATCCCGATGTAAAGGTATACTGTGCGGCGCTTGACGAAAAGCTTAACGAAAAGGGATATATCGTTCCCGGTCTCGGTGATGCAGGGGATAGAATTTTCGGTACTAAATAATTATTTTGAGAGCGTTCTTTTCAGTTCGCTCTCTGTTTTTGTATTAACACTTTAAAAAGTTAAAGATAAATATGTTTTTTCATAAAAAACTATTGACAAATTTTTATACAAGTGATAAAATGCTTATCAATATCACAAATGCGTTGAAGAAATTATGAATTATCTTCCCATACTTTCAGAGAACCGATGGTTGGTGTGAATCGGTAGATGCGGATAATTCAGTCTCGTTTCAGAGCAGGACTGTTGAAGATCTTTTATGATTGTGTAGGCGGTCACGGACGCCCCGTTATCATGGCTAAAAGCTTGTCAGAGCTTTGAAGAGTGACTGTCTTTGACAGTAAACAAGGTGGTACCGCGGATTTAATTCGCCCTTGAAGTTACTTGGTAATTTCAAGGGCATTTTTTCTTGTAAATGTGATGAATTTTATTTTAAGGAGTCTTTATTATGGAAAGATTGTTAATTGCAGATGTAACATTGAAAGAAGCGGCAAAATCGACCGATTTTTCTTTGTCTTTCAGAGAAAAAATTGAAATTGCAAAGCTGCTTGATAAAATTAATGTAAGTGTTATTGAGCTTCCTGAAATTAAGAAAGAAAAAACTGATGTTCTGCTTATAAAATCAATTGCATCCTGTGTGAAAAACAGCATCATCGCAGTTCCTGTATGTCTTGCTGAGGAAGATGTGAGCAGGGTTGCAGATGCTCTTAAAAATGCCGCAAAATCCAGAATACAGGTTGTGGTTCCTACTTCAATTGTACAGATGGAATTTGTATGCGGTAAAAAGCCTCCTATGGTTATTGAAATGATTGAAAGACTTGTTAAAAAGGCTAGAGAATATGTTTCCGATGTTGAATTTATCGCTGAAGATGCTACAAGAAGTGAGCCTGAATTTTTAACCAAGGCTATCAGTACTGCTATCTCTGCCGGCGCTTCAACCGTTACACTTAGTGATGCCGCAGGTACAATGCTTTCCGATGAAATCAGTGTATTTCTTGATGATGTAAAGGCGAGCGTTGCCGAAAGTGATAAGGTTAATTTCGGAATTAAGTGCATTAATACTCTCGGTATGGCTTCAGCCTGCACCGTAACTGCCGTGAAATCGGGTGCAAATGAGATAAAAACTTCAGTTATAAGCTCCACCGATGCGGCATATCTTGACTCAATATGTAAGGTTATGAGTATTCACGGTGATGAGATGTGCTGTGAATGTGACGTAAAAACCACAGAGCTTAACAGAGTTTCAAAGCAGATAGAATGGATTCTTTCATCCAAAAATGCTAAAGGCACCGCTTTGAGCAGTGTGGCTGATTTTTATGCCGATGATTTTGTTCTCAATGAACACGACGATATTACAGAAGTTACAAAGGCTGTAAAAATGCTCGGCTACGACCTTTCACAGGAAGATATTTCAAAGGTATTTGAAGAGTTCAAGCGTATCAGCGGCAAGAAGAATGTGGGCGCAAAGGAGCTTGATGCTATCGTTGCCTCTGCCGCATTACAGGTACCGGCTACTTATGTAATAGACAGTTATGTTATTAACAGCGGTAATGTTATTTCCGCTACGGCAAACATTACTCTTAATAAAAACAGTGAAAAGGTAAGAGGCTTTAGCGTCGGTGACGGCCCCATTGATGCTTCATTCCTTGCAATTGAGCAGATTGTGGGTCATCATTATGAGCTTGACGATTTTCAGATTCAGTCCGTTACCGAAGGTAGAGAAGCTATGGGCTCCGCTCTTGTAAAGCTCCGTTCAAACGGAAGACTTTATTCGGGTAAGGGTATTTCTACGGATATAATTGGGGCAAGCATCAGAGCATATCTTAATGCTCTCAACAAAATTGTTTACGAGGAGGCATAAGTAATGACAAAACTTTCTTTTTCAATCAACGGATGGAAAGACTGTTCCTGGCAGGATTTCGTTGCTCTTGCCGAAGAAAACGGTTTTGCCGGCATTGAGCTTCATAACATTATCGGTTCTTCTTTTTTCGAAAAAGACGGACCCTTCCATAAATATAATTCAGCCGCTACAGTTCGTTCACTGAACGATAAAGGCATTTCTGTTCCATGTGTTGATATAAGTGTGGATGTTTCCGACATCAACATCGAAGAAAACAGAGAACATATTAAAAAGTATATCGAATTTGCATCTTCCATACGTTCTCCCTATGTCAGAGTTTACGCTTCAGGTAAAAGTGAAAACGCCAAGGAAAATGTTCTTGAGTGTCTCGGAGAAATCACCGAATTTGCTGCTGAAAAGAATGTGACCGTTCTTATTGAGACAACGGGCATGTTCAGAAATACCGCAGCTCTTCGTGATATTCTTATCGAGTTCGCCTGCGATTCCGTTGCGGCACTTTGGGATATGTATCACACCTTCTGCGAAGAAGGGGAGGACCCTGAAAAGACTATTACAAACCTTGGTGCATATATCAAACACGTTCATATCAAGGATTCGGCAGTGATTGACGGCAAACGCGAATACTGTCTTATGGGTGAAGGTGAAATTCCCACAGAGGTTATGATTAATGCTCTCGGCTCCGTTAACTATGACGGTTTCATTTCTCTCGAATGGAATCCCGATTGGATGGAAGACCTTAAGGAAATTGACGTTATTTATGCCCATTTCTTCCAATATATGCAGCAGTTCCAGACTCCGTCAAGAAAAAAGAGCCATCTTTATTGGAATAAAAGAGGAACAGGTCACTTCGTGTGGAAAAAGGAAGCTCTTATCAAGAAAACCTTCTCACAGGTGCTTGATACTATGGTTGAGGAGTTTCCTGACCAGTATGCTTTTAAATATACAACACTTAATTATACAAGAACCTATGCGCAGTTCAGAGACGATGTCGATGAATGCTGCAGAGCGTTCCTTTCATTAGGCATTAAGCCAGGGGCTCATGTTGCTGTTTGGGCAACAAACATTCCTCAGTGGTACATCGCTTTCTGGGCAGCGACAAAAATCGGTGCAGTTCTTGTTACAATGAATACTGCTTATAAAATTCACGAGGCTGAATATCTTCTTAAGCAGTCCGATACTCACACTCTCATTCTTGTTGAAGGCTACAGAGACTCTCATTATGCTGATATTATCGGCGAACTCTGCCCCGAGCTTGATACTCTCGAGGCAGGTAAGCCCTTGCACAGCAAGAGACTTCCTTTCCTTCGCAATGTGATTACCGTAGGCTTTAAGAAGAAAGGCTGTCTTGAGTGGGATGAGGCTATTGCAAGAAGTGAAAATGTTCCTGTTGAAGAGGTTTACCGCATAGCCGCAACGGTTAATCCTGATGATGTATGTAATATGCAGTACACCTCGGGTACCACAGGCTTCCCTAAGGGTGTTATGCTTACTCATTACAATGTTGTAAATAACGGTAAATGCATCGGCGACAGAATGGACCTTTCCACAGCTGACAGAATGATGATTCAGGTACCAATGTTCCACTGCTTCGGTATGGTACTTGCTATGACAGCATCAATGACACATGGCGTAACTCTTTCTCCCATACCTTACTTTACACCGAAGCCGGCTCTTGCCTGTATCAATCAGGAAAAGATTACATGCTTTCACGGTGTTCCCACAATGTTTATAGCACTTTTGGAGCATCCCGACTTTGAAAAGACAGACTTCTCTTATATGAGAACGGGTATTATGGCGGGTTCGCCCTGTCCTATTTCCGTAATGCAGGATGTTGTTAATAAAATGAATATGAAGGAAATTACCATCGTTTACGGTCAGACAGAGGCTTCACCGGGATGTACAATGAGTTCGACCGATGATTCACTTGAGGTCAGAGTAGGTACCGTCGGTCGCGCTTTGCCCGAAATCGAATGTAAGATTGTTGACCCCGAAACAGGCGAAGATATGCCTGTGGGTGAAACGGGTGAATTTGTGGCAAGAGGCTACAATATAATGAAGGGCTATTATAAAATGCCCAAGGCAACTGCTGCCGCCATTGATAAACAGGGCTGGCTTCACACAGGTGACCTTGCCTGTAAAACCGAAGACGGCAACTACAAAATCACAGGCAGACTTAAGGATATGATTATCCGCGGCGGTGAAAATATTTATCCGAAGGAAATCGAAGAGTTTATCTACACTCACGACAAGGTAAAGGATGTTCAGGTTATCGGCGTTCCCGATGAACAGTACGGTGAAGAAATTGCCGCATGGATTGTTCTTAAAGATGGCGAAACTATGACAGAGGATGAAATGAAGCAGTATATCCGTGACCATATGGCGAAGCATAAGGTACCGAAATATGTTGACTTTGTTGACGGATTCCCGATGAATGTTGCCGGTAAAATCCTTAAATACAAAATGCGTGAAGAAGCCGTTAAAAAGTACGGCCTTCAGAAAGCAGATTCTGTTGTTACAGCATAAGAAAAGAGTGATAAGGTGAAATTTCCGATTATTGATTGTCATTGTCACGTTTATCCCGATAAAATCGCAGACAGAGCTGTAGAGGGTATTCATAATTTCTATAATCTGCACATGGGTTATGACGGAAGATATTCTACTCTTGTAGAAGAGGGTAGCAAAAGCGGTATTAAACACTACGTGATTTTTTCGGTTGCAACCACTCCCAAGCAGGTGCAGGCTATTAATTCCTTTATTGCCGAAACAGTGAAAAACAGCGGCGGAATTATGACAGGCCTCGGCTCTCTTCACCCGGATTCCAATAATATCGAAGAGGATTATAGTCACATAAAGGAGCTTGGTCTTAAAGGAGTTAAGCTTCATCCCGATTTTCAAAGGGTACCAATTGACGATAAACGCTGCGAATCGATCTATGAGCTGTGTAGAGGAGATCTTCCTGTTCTTTTGCATACAGGTGACAGCAGATATGATTTTTCGAATCCTGACAGAATTATACCCGTTCTCGAAAAGTATCCTGACCTTACGGTTATCGGTGCTCACTTCGGCGGTTGGTCCGTGTGGGATGAGGCTGCGAGTAAGCTTTCCTCTTATCCTAACTTTTATGTTGACTGTTCATCGTCTTTTGATTGGATGACGGCGGAAAAGGCAAAAAGCATAGTTAGAGCCTATGGAGCTGATAAGGTTTTATTTGCCTCTGATTACCCTATGTGGTCTTATGAAATTGAGCTTAAAAGATTTTTTGAAATGGGACTTACAGCTGACGAAACAGAAAAAATCCTTTATAAAAACGCAATCAGGCTTTTTGGGATAGATGAAAGCAAAATTTTATAATTTTTGCTAAAAATATCTTTAAAAATATTGACAAAGACATTTTAAAGTGTTAAAATCTTTTCAAATTAAATATAAAAGCTATGACGAAGACGGATGAATCGGAGCATTAACAGAGAGCCGACGGTGCTGTAATGTCGGTATTGCGAATTTTCAAATCCCATCACTTCTGAGCTGAAAGGGCGAAACAGCAGTAGTTCTTTCCGTGAATGCTACGTCAGTGCATAGAGCTTGTCAGAGCTTGAAGGGGCGGTTCTTCCGCAATTTGAGTGGTACCGCGGGTATTGTAATTATACTCGTCTCAAAGTTTTTCTTTGGGACGGGTTTTGTTTTTGTAAAAATAATTATTAAGGAGACAGATTTATGGAACTTAATAAAATGAATAACGAGCTTAAAGAGGTAGCTTTCAGAATTAAGGAAATGCGTGAAATCGCAGGCTACACACCTGAAGAAATGGCTGAAAAGGTTGACATCAGCACTGAACAGTACATTTCTTATGAGCAGGGTATTGCTGATTTTCCCTTCTCTTTTATTCATAAGTGCGCAAAGGTTTTTAATATCGGTAAAACCGACCTTCTCGAAGGCCGAAGCAGTAACCTTTCCTCTTACACCGTAACCCGTAAAAATCAGGGCAAGATAACTTCAAAGGAAGACGGTATCGAAATCAACCATCTTGCTCTTCTTTTCAGAAAGAAGCTTGCAGAGCCTTATCTTGCCAAATACGAATATAAAGCAGAGCTTCAGGATCAGCCAATAAAAACTATGACTCACAGCGGTCAGGAGTTCGACTATGTTCTTTCGGGTAAGCTTAAAGTCAGAGTAGGCAACCACACCGAAGTGCTTGAAGAAGGGGATAGCATCTACTATAACAGCTCCACCCCTCACGGTATGATTGCTGTGGGTGGTGAAGACTGTACCTTCATCGCTGTTGTTGTTGCAGGTGAAGAAAGCGAGGTTGAGACTGAAACAGTCGAAACTCTTTCTTCAACCAAGGTCTCCCATGAACTTGAGGTTAAGAAATTTATTGAAACCGAAGAAAACGAAAAAGGTGTTCTTACAAAGCTTGATTACAAAAATGAAGACGAGTTCAACTTCGCCTTTGATGTCGTAGATGCTGTTGCGAACAAGTATCCCGACAAGCTTGCCATGCTTCATATTTCGGGCGATAAAACCGAAAGAAGATTTACATATAATGATATGAAAAAGGAATCTGCACGTGCGGCTAACTATTTCATCAGTATCGGTATCAAAAAAGGTGACAGAGTAATGCTTGTGCTTAAGCGCCACTATCAGTTCTGGATATGCGCTCTTGCTCTTCACAAAATCGGAGCCATTATCATTCCTGCCACAAATCAGCTTGTTGAACATGACTTTGAATACAGATTTGAGGCGGCAGGTGTGTCTGCGATTATCTGCACAAGTGACGGACAGACAACGGCACAGATTGAAAAAGCTGCTGAAAAGTATGACGGACTTAACCACAAAATCATTGTTGGTGCTGACAGAGAAGGTTGGCATAATTTTGATAAAGAATATAAGCTTTTCAGAAGTATTTACGAAAGAACGGCTGAAAGTGCCTGCGGTAATGATACAATGCTTATGTTCTTCACTTCAGGTACCACAGGCTATCCGAAGATTGCTGCTCACTCATACAAATATGCTCTCGGTCACTTCATCACAGCCAAATATTGGCACTCAATAAAGCCCAACGACTTACATCTTACCATTTCGGATACAGGCTGGGGCAAGGCTATGTGGGGTAAATTCTACGGTCAGTGGATGTGCGAAGGCGCCGTTTTCACTTATGACTTTGACCGCTTTGATGCGGCAGACATTCTTCCTATGTTTGCCAAGTATCAGATAACCACATTCTGCGCACCTCCCACGATGTACAGAATGCTCATTAAGGAAGACCTTTCCAAATATGACCTTTCCTCAATAAGATATGCCACTACAGCAGGTGAGGCTCTTAATCCTGAGGTATTCCATCAGTTCCATAAGGCAACAGGCCTCGTTATTATGGAAGGCTTCGGTCAGACAGAGACCACCCTTACAATTGCAAACCTTGTCGGCACAACCCCAAAGCCCGGTGCTATGGGTAAGCCTGTTCCTTGCTATGATATTGCTATTGTTGATCCTGACGGTAACGAATGTGCTGTGGGTGAAACGGGTGAAATTGTTGTCAGAACAGATAAAAAGGTTCCTTGCGGTCTCTTTAAGGGCTACTATAATGCACAGGATAAAACTGACGAAGTATGGTATGACGGTATGTATCACACTGGTGACACTGCCTGGTGTGATGAAGACGGATACTTCTGGTATGTCAGCCGAATTGATGATGTTATTAAATCATCAGGCTACAGAATTGGACCCTTTGAAATCGAAAATGTTATTATGGAGCTCCCTTATGTTCTTGAATGCGGTGTTTCTGCCGCTCCCGACGAAATAAGAGGTCAGGTTGTAAAAGCAAGTATCGTTCTCACCAAAGGAACCGAGCCTACGGAAGAGCTTAAAAAGGAAATTCAGAATTACGTAAAGAGGAACACTGCTCCCTATAAATATCCGAGAATTGTTGTCTTCCGTGATGAACTCCCCAAAACAATCAGCGGTAAAATACAAAGAAATAAACTTTAATATTTTTCCGTCAGATGTTGAAATGCCGATAAAATTGTAATATAATAAAGAGTATGTTGTTATGACAGATAAGAGAATAGTTCTTTTCGCAGGTCATTACGGCAGCGGTAAAACAAATATTGCAGTCAATTATGCAATTAAGCTGAAAAAAGAAGGCTTTCCCGTTCTTATTGCGGATTTGGATATAGTTAACCCATATTTCCGCACAAAGGACAGTGAAAAGGAGTTGGCGGAAAACGGAATAGAGCTTATTTGCTCTGAATTTGCCAATACAAACCTTGATATTCCCTCTTTGCCGAAAAATATGTACCGTGTGGTGAACGATAAAAGATTCCGTGCGGTTATGGATATCGGCGGTGATGATGCAGGTGCAATTGCTCTGGGCAGATTTGCTCCTTTTATCAGTGACGAGAATGATTATGAAATGATTTTTGTTGCCAACTTTTTCCGTCCTCTTACTCGGAATGCACAAGAGGCTTATGAGGTTATGATGGAAATCGAAGCGGCATCGTCTCTTAAGTTCACCGCTATAGTCAATAATTCGAATTTAGGTGAAGACACTATTGCCGAGGATGTAATTTCCACCTTTTCAGAAACTGAAAAGCTTTCTGTTTTAAGCTCTTTACCGGTGCTTTTTACAAGCTGTGAAAAGAAGTTTTATAAAGAATTAAATAAAACGGGAAAAGAAACATTCCCGCTTGAATTACAAAGCAAATTATTTTAAATGGAGGTATCATTGTGCCTAAAGTAACGTTTAAAACTGACATGTGCAAGGGTTGCGGTTTATGCGTAATCGCTTGTCCGAAAAAAATTCTTGTTATTGCAAAAGACAAAATCAATGCAAAGGGTCATTCACCTGCTGAAATGACAGATGAATCAAAATGTATCGGTTGTGCTTTCTGTGCAACCATGTGTCCCGACTGCATTATTAAGGTTGAAAAGTGAGGTGCTGACAAAATGGCTGAAAAAGTTCTTATGAAAGGTAACGAAGCTATTGCTGAAGCCGCTATTCTTGCCGGTTGTCGCCATTACTTCGGTTATCCTATTACCCCTCAGACGGAAATTGCCGCTTATATGGCAAAAAAGATGCCCAAAATCGGTGGATGTTTCCTTCAGGCTGAAAGCGAAGTTGCCGCAATCAATATGGTTTACGGTGTTGCAGGTACAGGAAAAAGAGTTATGACCTCATCATCAAGCCCCGGAATTTCCCTTAAGGCCGAAGGTCTTTCCTATCTTGCAGGCAGTGATCTTCCTTCACTTGTAGTTAATGTTCAGCGTGGCGGCCCCGGTCTTGGCGGTATCCAGCCTTCACAGTCTGACTATTTCCAGGCAACAAAGGGCGGCGGACACGGTGACTTTAAAATGATTGTTCTTGCTCCTTCTTCCGTGCAGGAAATGGCGAGTCTTACAATTAAAGGCTTTGATCTTGCCGAAAAGTACAGAATGACTTCGATGATTCTGGCTGACGGTACCATGGGACAGATGATGGAACCTGTATCCCTTGAAGAGGTAGCCGTTAACGAATATGACAAATCTTGGGCAGTTACAGGTACAAAAGGTGAAAGAAAGAAGAATATCATCAATTCTCTTGCTCTTGTTCCCGAAGAACTCGAAAAGCTTAACTTCGCAAGATATGAAAAATATAAGGCTATCGAAGAAAACGAAGTTATGTTCGAAGAATATATGATGGAGGATGCAGAAATCTGTATCGCCGCCTTCGGTATTGCTGCGAGAGTTGCCAAAAATGCAATCAACGCCGCAAGAAATGAAGGTATCAAAGTAGGTCTTATAAGACCTATCACACTCTGGCCGTTCCCGACAAAAGCATTTTCCGATATTGCCGATAAGGTTAAAGGCATTTTGTCAGTTGAAATGAGTATGGGACAGATGGTAGACGATGTTAAGATTGCCGTTAACGGCAGAGCTAAGGTTGACTTCTTCGGAAGAACCGGCGGTATCGTTCCCACACCTAACGAAATACTCGCTAAGATAGAAAAAATTGTCGGAGGTGACAAATAATGGAAAAAGTATTCACAAG
>JAZUNX010000059.1:0-37967 GCA_045604385.1 Acutalibacteraceae bacterium | reverse complement strand
GAAGGACATGGCTACGATCCGACTTACAGGACAATGTTTCTTACAGATGCTGCAGCGTCTGCAGAGGTCAGGGTCGATTTTGTACTTCATAATGGACTTACATACGCCTGCAGGACACTTCTTGTCCACAACGTGTGCTTCATACTCGTGTCTGAAATACTTAAGTGTTGAAAGAACAGGGTTCGGAGCAGTTTGTCCAAGACCGCAAAGAGATGATGCCTTGATTGCGTGGCAAAGCTCTTCCATCTTATCAATGTCTTCAAGTGTTCCCTTACCGTCTGTAATCTTTTCAAGGATTTCAAGAAGTCTTCTTGTACCTACACGGCAGGGAGTACATTTACCGCAGGATTCGTCAACTGTGAAGTCAAGGAAGAACTTTGCGATGTCAACCATACAGTTGTCTTCGTCCATTACGATAAGACCGCCTGAACCCATCATACAGCCGATAGCTGTGAGGTTATCGTAGTCGATGGGGGTGTCCATAAGGTGAGCAGGAATACAGCCACCGGAGGGACCGCCTGTCTGTGCAGCCTTGAACTGCTTGCCGCCCGGGATACCGCCGCCGATTTCGTAAATAACGTCACGGAGAGTTGTACCCATGGGAACTTCAACGAGACCTGTATTTGTGATTTTACCGCCGAGAGCAAATACCTTGGTACCCTTTGATTTTAGGGTGCCCATTGATGCAAACCAGTCAGCACCGTTACGGATGATGGCGGGGATGTTTGCGAAGGTTTCAACATTGTTTTCGGTGGTGGGTTTACCGAAGAGTCCCTTAACTGCGGGATAGGGAGGACGGGGTCTGGGTTCACCTCTGTTACCTTCGATGGAGGTCATAAGAGCAGTTTCTTCACCGCAAACGAAAGCACCTGCACCGAGTTTTACGAAAAGGTCAAAGTCAAAGCCTGAACCGAAAATGTTCTTGCCTAAAAGACCCATTTCTCTTGCCTGATTGATAGCAATCTGTAAACGTGCAACAGCAATGGGGTATTCAGCACGTACATAGATGTAACCTTCTGTAGCACCTGTAGCATAACCGCATATAGCCATAGCTTCAATGATACAGTGGGGGTCGCCTTCGAGAACTGAACGGTCCATAAATGCGCCGGGGTCACCTTCGTCAGCGTTACATACTACATATTTCTGGTCTGCCTTGTTTGCTGCTGTGAAGCTCCATTTCAGACCGGTGGGGAAACCGCCGCCGCCACGACCGCGAAGACCGGAATCCTTAACTATCTGGATAACCTGTTCGGGTGTGAGTTCTGTAAGACATCTGCCGAGAGCCTGATAGCCGTCGTAAGCGATATATTCATTGATGTCTTCGGGGTTGATAACACCGCAGTTGCCCAAAGCAACTCTCTTCTGCTTTTTGTAGAAGTTGGTGTCGTTAAGACCCTTGA
This sequence comes from Acutalibacteraceae bacterium, assembly GCA_045604385.1. Classification (GTDB taxonomy): domain Bacteria; phylum Bacillota; class Clostridia; order Oscillospirales; family Acutalibacteraceae; genus UBA6857. The sequence continues at coordinate 36,567 of JAZUNX010000059.1, read as the reverse complement.
TTTCATCGGGAGTTACTGTTTCTTTGTAAAGCAGACGGGTAACCATACGGCCTTTGAGAAGGTGTTCTTCAACGATTTCGGGAACGTCTTCTACTTTGACTTCTGAATAGAAGCAGCCTTCGGGATAAACAATCATAATGGGGCCGAGAGCGCAAAGACCGAAGCAGCCTGTACGGATAACCTGTACTTCATTTTCAAGGCCTTTTGCCTTGAGTTCGGCTTCCATTGTGTCGATAATTTTCTGTGAATTTGAAGAGGTACAACCGGTACCGCCGCAAACGAGCACATGAGAACGATACATTTATACTTCCTCCTTATTTAGTGATAGCACCAACGGTGTATTCCGCAACGGGATTACCGTTTACAAGATGGTCAACAACAATTCTTGCAACCTTTTCTTCAGTAAGCTGAACATAAGTTACCTTTTCCTTACCGGGAACCATAACTTCTGCGATGGGCTCGTACTGGCACATGCCGATACAGCCTGTCTGTGCAACTGTAACGTTTGTAAGGTTACGTTTTGCTGTTTCTTCAACGAATTTATTCATAACAGGTCTTGCGCCTGCTGCGATACCGCAGGTAGCCATACCAACAACAACTCTGGTGATTTCTGTAGAATCATCACGTGCTGTAAGGTTAGCCTTGGCAGCATCTCTTAATGCCATAAGTTCTTCAAGAGTTTTCATTAATTTACACCTCCGTAAGTTGTTTCGTGTTTTCAGTGATATAATCTTTGAGCCAAGCGGTGATGCTTGGTTCGTTAAGGGGAACGTCGCCTAAAATCTCTTTGAGCTGTCTTGTGTCAAGTGTGAAGCTTCCGTCATCAATCTGTCTTACATACACAAAATTAATGTGAAGATTCATTGTGATAAGGGTGATTACCGTGGAACACATATCACCTATAGGGGTGAAGTCAAGGTGATCCGTACGAAAGAGGGCTGTGGTTTTTGTGCCCTCACCGAGGGTGCTTTCGATGTTAAAAGATCCTCCGGTCATTTCCGCTGCCATTTTGAAAAGGGGAATACCCATTCCGACCTTTCGTGTGGTACGGGTGGTGAAAAAGGGGTCTCTTACACTTTGAAGCTGTTCGGGTGTCATACCCTTACCGTTGTCGCTTATTGAAATTTCAAGCTCATTTGTCTTTGTGCTTTCGATAAGCTCAATTGTTATCAGAGAGGCTTCGGCTCTTACTGAATTTTGGGCAATATCGAGCACATTGAGAGAAAGTTCCCGCATCAGTTCATATATTTGTCAAGAATGCCCTTAACGTCTTTAGCTGTGATTTTGCCGTAAACGTCTTCGTTAACTGTAATAACGGGAGCAAGACCGCAGGCACCGATACAGCGGCAGGCAGTAAGTGAGAATTTTCCGTCGGCAGTGCATTCGTCTGCACCGATACCGAGCTGTGCGGAAAGCTCATCAAAAATTTCCTGTGCAGCCTTAACATAGCAAGCAGTACCGAGGCAAACGGAGATAGCATATTCACCCTTGGGAGAAAGAGCAAACTGAGCGTAGAATGTAGCAACGCCGTAAACTTTTTCGAGGGGTACGTTCATACCGTCTGCAATCTTCTGCTGAACTTCAAAGGGGAGATAACCGTAAATGTCCTGTGCTACCTGCATAACATGCATAAGCTGGCTGTTGTCTCCTGTGCATTCAGCGATAACTGCATCGAGTTTTGCTGCCTGTTCAGGTGTGTCCTTGAACGGGAGTGTGCTGATTTTTTTAAGCATTGACTTTTGTCCTCCTTTAAACGGATTTTCCGTTAAATTTTGTAAGTTGCAAAGCTCTCTTTTTATGGTAAAAACTTTGCAATAATCCATACTCATAAATAATAACATATTCCTCGCGAAAAATCTACTGAATTTTTAATTTTAATCTGTCAAATTTCGGTTTTTCTCTTTTCAACAAAAAAAACTTTCTTTTTATGGTAATTTTAACAATTTAACAGGCTGTTTCCCTTTGTTTTATAGGGATTAAGCGGTTTTTTTGACTTTAAAATACGATGTTTTTGAAAGGTAATATGCACAAAAAAATCCTATTATTTTTGTAGGAAAGCACGAAGTTAGCAGGGGGGAAAGTGCCCTCTATTGACTTTTAAAAATCATAAGGTATAATTAAAACGATGAATGGTTTTTGTATACCGTAAAAACGTTTTGAAAGGAAGAAACAATATGAAAACTTTTAAAAGAACACTCAGTCTTTTACTTGCTGTTTTAATGGCATTTTCAGTCTGTTCAGTTGCTTTCGCTACAGGTGAAACAGCAGTGGCCGCAGAAGAAGTGACAGGTTTTACTGCTGAAGATTTTCTTTCAGTAAAGGGCAGAAAAATCTTTAACCAAAAAGGTGAAGAAATTCAACTCAAGGGCGTAAACATCGGCGCATGGCTTGTCCGTGAGGACTGGCTCAATCCTGATGATGTAACTGTTAAAAAGATCGAAGAAATGACAGAAAAAGAGATAGCAGAATACAACGGTGTTTATTACAGTGATCTCACCGAGGAACAGAAAAAGGTTTACGATCCTTACCACGGAAAAAAATATGATGGTGAAATGGTATACGATGTTTTAGAGGAACGATTCGACAGAGAAAAATCCCAGGAACTTCTCAATATGTTCTACGACAACTGGTTCACCGAATGGGACCTTGACAACATCAAGTCTCTCGGCTTCAACTGTGTACGTGTTCCCTTCTGGTACAGAAACTTCTACTATGACGACAAGGGTACCAAAATTCTCGATGAAAACGGCGAATGGGATTTCTCACGACTTGATTGGGTTGTAGAGGAATGCTCAAAGAGAGAGCTTTATGTTATCCTTGATATGCACGGTGCGGTAGGCTCACAGAGTGACGCTCCTCATTCAGGCAGAGGCTTTGCAGGTGCACAGCTTATGGAAAACAGTGAACGCGGTGAAGAATACCGCAGACTTACCGACGAGCTCTGGTCAGCCATCGCATCAAGATTTAACGGTAACCCTGCCGTAGCTATGTATGACCTTCTCAATGAGCCTATGTGCGATGTTCAGTGTAGCGAAATCGAAAGAAGAATCAAAAACGAAAAGATTTACACCCGTCTTTATGACACAGTACGTGCCGTTGACGAGGATCACATCATTACCATGGAAGCTATCTGGACAGGTTTTGCTCTTCCTCCCACATATCTCAAGGGCTGGCATGATGTTGTATATCAGGTGCATTTCTATAATAATTCTGACTTTATCTTTAACTTCTTCCTTCTTCTTACCATAGCTCTTCATCCCAATGTACCTCTTATGATGGGTGAGTTCTATCCCCATAAGAAGACGACATGGGAAAACTGCTTCAACACTATGAATAAGCTCAACTACAGTTGGATGCTTTGGACCTATAAGGCAACAGGACACGGTATGTGGAGCTCCGATTGGTGTATGTACGGTGCTAAGGATGGCTTCCACAGAGCACCTATTTTTAACGGCACATATGAGCAGATTGCCGAAGCCTGGAGTGCAGAAAGACTCAACACACAGACAGGCTTCCAGGATACAGGCCACTTTGAAAATAATGTAAAGGATCATCTTGGCTGATAACTTAAAAGAAAATAGATACGACCGACAGATTACCTGTCGGTCGTTTTTTGCATACTTTTTCACTATTCCCTTTTACTTCTTACCTCAAAATTATTCCTCCGCCAACCACATAATCCCCGTCATAAAGCACCAAAGACTGTCCTGTAGTAACTGCTCTTACAGGCTCTTCAAACTCGGCGTGGAGGCTGTTTTCACCTGTCTGCCAAACCTTTGCCCACTGCTCTTTATGGGAATATCTTGTCCTTGCCTTAACGCGTATGGGTGTATCAAGTCTGTCGCAGGTGATAAGGTTAATGTCCGTAGCGTCCACGTGACGGGTGAAAAGCTCCTCATTACTGCAGAGAATAACCCTGTTGTTTTTCACGTCTTTTTCTTTTACATACATCGGTGCAGGCAGGGCGAGACCGAGACCTCTTCTCTGTCCCACGGTGTAGCGGATAATACCTTTATGAGTGCCTAAAACCTCACCGCTTGTGTCTACGAAATTTCCTTTGGGGTAGGTTTTGCCGAGCCAATTTTCAATAAATGATCCGTAATCTCCGTCGGGAATAAAGCATATATCCTGACTGTCTTTTTTTCTTGCGTTGACAAGACCTTCCGAAAGGGCAATTTCTCTTGCCTTTTCCTTGGTCATTGAGCCGAGCGGAAAAAGGGTGTGAGAAAGCTGATGTTGTGTAAGACAGTAAAGGACATAGCTTTGGTCCTTGGAGGCATCGGCACCTTTTTTCAAATAATATCTTCCGCTTTCCCTGTCGTATCCGCACTGTGCGTAATGTCCCGTAGCGATAAAATCGAAGGCCTGATTTTCAGCCTCTGTCATAAGGGAGCCGAACTTTAGATGTCTGTTGCAAACGATACAGGGGTTAGGTGTGGCACCGCTTTCGTAAACGGAAATAAAATTATCGATAACCGTATTTTTAAACTCTTCCGTAAAGTCAATTACCTGAAAGGGTATACCTACCTTTTCGGCAACGGCACGGGCATCTTCCGCATCTGTGGCGGAACTTTCTTCGCTGTGGCAGAAAAAGCGGCAGTTTACACCTGTGACATCGTAGCCGTCTTTTTTCAGCAAAAGGGCGGAGATTGCACTGTCCACGCCACCGCTCATTCCCACCAATACTCTTTCAGCCATAAAAATACCCCGCAATCAAATAATCTAAAAAGATTATATTAATTACGGGAGTGAAAGTCAAGTGGTTTAAAAATCCAGCCCTTCATCAGTAAGGTATTCTGCATTGACATAGGGCAGTACCACGATGAAATCCGTATGCTCGGGTACGCTTTTTGCGGATATTGAGCCGCCGTGAAGCTCTGTTATCTGTTTTGCTATTGCAAGACCTAAACCCGAGCCGCCTGAGGAGGAATTTCGGGAGGAGTCCATACGGTAAAATTTTTCAAAAAGGCGATCAAGCTTTTCTTTCGGGATTTCGTCACATTGGTTGCGGAATTTTATGATTACTCTGTTTCGTCTTATTCTTGCACCGATTTTTATGACTGTGCCCTCATAGGAGTAGTTGACGGCATTTTTAAAAAGATTGTCGAAAACTCTTGCTATCTTATCTGCGTCGGCAAACATTATGATATGCTCGGGAATGTCAATCTGTGCCGAAAGACTTTTTTCCGAAAGCATAGGATAAAACTCGTCAGCCATCTGCTCGAGCATCATGTTAAGGTCAATGCGGTTTCTTTCGAGGGTGACGGTGTTGATGCTGAAACGGGTAATTTCGAAAAATTCATTGATGAGCTGTTCGAGCCTGTATGCTTTATCGAGAGAGATGCCGACAAACTTTGCCCTTTGCTCTGCCGTCAGGTCGCGGCTTTCGTCCAAAAGGGTAAGATAACCGATAACGCTTGTGAGAGGGGTTTTAAGGTCGTGGGCAAGATACATAACAAGGTCGTCCTTTTTCTTCTCCGCCTCGATGGCTTTTCTGCGGTTTTCCACCACCTTAAGGTGAACGTCGCTGAGTTTTAGCTCCACCTCCGAATAGCTTTTTGGGAAGGAAAGAATCCGTCCGTCTTCCTTTACAAAAGCATTAATGCTCTTGTACACTCTGCCGAAGTTAATCAGAGTAGAAAAAGAATAAATTGCGCTGTTAAGGAAAATTATACCTGCAAAGGCAGGAAAAAGAAGTATGTAGCTATTATGGCATATATAGTCTGCCCATTGTGAATTGAGCAGGGCATCAAGGAAGTTATATACACTTTGGGAAAAGGAAGGGGTCTGCCGTGCATAAAGATAGCAGATTATGTATATCGCCGTTACCATACCGAAGCATATTAAATTCCATTTGAAAAAGGAGAACAGTATGAGCTTTACAACGCTGTCTGCTCCTTTTTTACGTCTGTTTCTTTTAATCGGGTTTTTCAATTTTATATCCAACTCCCCACACAGTTTTTATAAATTTCGGATTACGGGGCTTTTCCTTTAATTTTTCCCTGGTTCTTCTTATATGTACCATAACTGTATTATTGCTGTCAAGATAGTCTTCGCCCCATACCCTTTCGAATATCTCCTTTGTGGAAACCACTCTGCCTGCATTTTCCATAAGAAGCCACAGTATTTTAAACTCAATGGGAGTAAGGATGATTTCTTCACCGTAAAGAGTGCAGGCATGGGTGGAAATATTGATTTCAAGACCTGAAATTTCTATGGTGTCAGTTCTTTCGGTTGTGTCATTATACTGCTTACAGCGCCTTATCTGTGCTTTTATTCTTGCCGTCAGCTCAAGGGGATTGAAGGGCTTTGTCACATAATCGTCGGCACCTAGGGAAAGACCCGAAATCCTGTCGGTGAAATCTGTCTTTGCCGTAAGCATAATGATGGGGTAGGTGTGGTTTTTTCTGATTTCACGGCAAAGGGTGAAGCCGTCAATGTCACCAAGCATAACGTCAAGCGCAGCAAGGTCAAAAACTTCATTCCTGATTAAATCAAGAGCCGTTTTCCCGTCAAAGGCTTTTACCGTCTCGTAGCCTTCGTTATGCAAATATACACCGACTAAATCGGCAATTTCTTTTTCATCATCTACTATAAGAATTCTCATTTAAGTATCCTCTTTTTTATCGGAAAGTTTGTAATTAATGACATCAATTACTTATCAAGTATACCACAATTTTCAAATATTGGAATATGTCATTTCTTAAGATTATCTTAAGTTTTTGAAATGAGGAGCTATCTGAATAAAAATAATAACTTAATTTAATAAAAAATAATCACTTAATACCTTTATTTTTTTTGCAAGGTATATTATTATATAAAATGAATAACTATACGGTTCCTCGGAAGGGTGAAAACAATGGATAAAATACTTATAGTAGACGATGAAATTGCTATTGCAGAGCTTATTTCCGACTCTCTTGAAGATGAAGGCTTTGAAACGGTAATAAAAACTGACGGCAGAAGTGCTTATGAGTATATCAATGAGTATAAGGATGAAATTTGTCTCATCACTCTTGATATTATGATGCCTGGAATTTCAGGTGTAGACCTTTGTAAATTCATAAGAGGAAGTGTGGAATGTCCCATTATTTTCGTTTCTGCCAAGGGAAAAACTCTTGACAAGGTGCTAGGTCTTGAGCTCGGTGCCGATGACTATATTTCCAAGCCTTTTGTGGTGGAAGAATTTGTGGCAAGAGTAAAGGCTCATTTAAGAAGGGAACAGAGGCACTCCTCGGTGATTGTTGATGATATTATAAGGGTGGGAGATATCGAAATTGACACCTCATCTTTTACAGTCACAAAAAAGGGAGAAAATATATCTTTTTCTACCCGTGAATTCCAGCTTTTGCAGTATCTTATGGAAAATGCAGGTAAGGTTCTTACCCGTGAACAGATTTTTGCACACGTATGGGATACGGAGTTCGGTGATATAGGTACCGTTGCCGTAAATATCAAAAGTATCCGTGATAAAATTGACCCGGATAATGAATATATAAAAACTGTCTGGGGTGTAGGCTATAAATTTGTAAAGGTAGTAAAATAAAAACTGCAGGACACAAAAGGTGAGATAAAAATGCGCAGCAAAAAAGCCAATATCATAACTTTTCTTGTGCTTGTGACCGTTCTTTCAGTTTTCGGTTACTTGTATAATGCTTCCGTAAGGGCAACAATCAGTGATGCCGCAAGTCAGGCAAAGGGAGTGCTGTATGAGTACAACAATGAAATAATCGGGAAGCTTATCAAGGAAGAGTCTGTTGACACATGGAACAAAATTGTTAATGATTACGATGAAATTATCGTTACCGTTGAGGACAGTCAGAATAACGAAATCGCTAAAAGTAAGGAGAATACCTGGACTGCTCTTGACGTTAAAGTGCAAACACCCTTTGAGTTTAAGGGCAAGGCTTACCTTATAATCTCTTCCGTTTATCTTTTAGAGGACTATGTGGCTGATGTGAGGGCGAGAACGAAGTTTATTATGGTGGAACTGTTTATTCTTCTTTCCGCTCTTGTTCTTATGGTTTTCATAACGTATACTCTTCTCTTAAGACCTTTCACAAAGCTTTTCAAAGCAATTGAAGAATATGACAAAACAGGTGAACTTGAAAAAACTCACATCAAAGGATATGCAGGCAAGGTGTACCGACGTTTTGTGTCAATGACGGAAAACCTTGAATCTAACCAGCGCAACCAGAAGAGGATCATAGCTTCCATATCCCATGACATCAAAACCCCTCTCACTTCGATTATGGGTTATGCGGAAAGATTACAGAAGGACACCATTTCCGAAGAAAGAAGAAAACGGTATCTTAACACGGTTTACGAAAAAAGCATAGAGATAAAGGAACTTGTCAATGAATTTGATGAATACCTGAGTCTTGACCAAAAACAGCAGACCAAAAGAGTCGGTTCATCTGCGCAAAAAATTGCTGATGCTATAAAGTACGACTATGGAAACGACCTTGAAAACGTTGGAGTTACTCTTTCGGTAAATAACTATGCCGACGATGCCGAGGTGGAAATCGACAAACTGAAATTCAAAAGAGTTTTCGGAAATATTTTTGCGAACTCCGTCAAGCATTTCAAAACAAAAGAAAAGATTATCCGTGTGGATATATATGCGGACAAAAGTAGTGTCTATTTCTATATCAACGATAACGGTGAGGGCGTACCTGAAGAAAATTTTGAGCTTATCTTTGAGCCTCTTTTTACTTCTGATGAGGGCAGAAAGGTGGCAGGTCTCGGACTTTCTATCTGCCGTGAAATAATCGATGCCCATTCGGGATTAATCTATGCCGGAAAAAGTGATCTGGGCGGACTTGAAATATGTATTGAGCTTGACAGAAAAAAATAAAGGGGAAAAATATGGCTATTAAAAAGAACGACGAAATACGCCTTAAGATAACCACCCTGACCTCTCAGGGAAGCGGTTTGGGGAGATACGGTGAAATGGCGGTTTTTGTGGAGGGCAGTGCTGTCGGTGACGATCTTTTGGTGCATATAATAAAGGTAAAGAAAAACTATGCCGTGGGAATAATCAAAAAGATATATAAAAGCTCACCCGACAGAATTGAGCCTGACTGCGTGGCTTTCGGAAAATGCGGCGGCTGCAGCTACCGTCATATTTCCTATGAAGCTGAAAAAAGAGAAAAACAGCAGTCAGTTACCGATGCTTTGAACCGTATAGGCGGAATTGATATAAAGGCAGAAAAAATCTATACCATTGAAAATCCCTGCCGTTACCGTAACAAAGCACAGATACCCGTAGGTCTTGACAAGGACGGCAATCTTATCACAGGCTTTTATTCCAAGCGCAGTCACCGTATAATTCCCTGTGACGACTGCCTTTTGCAGATGCCCGATTTCAGGGATATAGTTATTGCGATAAGAAGGTATATTCTCGAAAATCCCGTTTCCGTTTACAGCGAAGAGACGGGAAAGGGACTTGTAAGGCATATTTATCTCCGTCAGGGAAGAAAAACGGGGCAGATTATGGTCTGTCTTGTAATAAATGGGGACACTCTGCCGAAAAAGGAAAAGCTTATTGAAAATCTTCTTTCGGCAAATGAAAACATAAAGTCAATTGTTCTCAATATAAACAAAGAAGATACCAATGTTGTTCTGGGTGAAAAATGTATCACCTTATGGGGTGAAGACTATATTGAAGATGAGCTTTGCTCTCTCACCTTCAGAATTTCACCCTTGTCTTTTTATCAGGTTAATCCCGAAGGTACGGAAATTCTTTACGGTAAGGCGAAAGAATATGCCGGTCTTAAGGGCAACGAGGTTCTTCTTGACCTATATTGCGGTACGGGTACCATCGGTCTTACCATGGCAAAGGACTGCAAAGAGCTTATCGGGGTGGAGATTATACCTCAGGCTATCGAAAACGCGAAGAAAAACGCTGCTTTGAACGGCATAACCAACGCCCGTTTTATTTGTGACGATGCTTCGGGTGCGGCAAAAACTCTTTTTGAAGAGGGCATAAGACCTGATGTGATTATCCTTGACCCTCCGAGAAAGGGTTGCAGTGCTGATGTAATTGATACGGTGGTGAACATGGCACCTGAAAGGGTGGTTTATGTTTCCTGTGACCCCGCCACTCTGTCAAGGGATTGCAAAATATTTGAAAGCAAAGGATATAAGGTAACCGAACTTTGTGCCGTGGACATGTTTCCGCGAACGGTCCATACAGAAAGTGTTGTTCAGTTGGTTAGAAAAAATCCCGACACACATATCGACTTTGAAATCAGTCTTGACGAGTTTGATTTAACAGTAGCAGAGTCAAAAGCAACGTATCAGTAAATCAAGGATTATGTGCTTGAAAAGTTTGGCTTAAAGGTATCAACGCTGTATATTTCACAGGTGAAAGCCAAGTACGGAATAATAGAGCGTAAGAATTATAACAAGGGCAAGGATGGACACAGAGTGCCCAAATGTCCGAAGGAAAAAGAAGATGCTATTGTGGATGCGTTAAGGCATTTCAGGATGGTGTGATTCTAATAATAAACCTCCCTTCTTGTTTTGAACTAAGCAGATATAAAAAGGAAAGCTTTCGTTTTAAGTAACTGAAATTCTTATTGTTTATCTGAAAATGATTCATAAATTTCAATATCTGATAAAAATTCACCGGTAAAGAAAGTGATAAAGCCGATGATAGAATAAACTTATAAAAAAGATGACAGAAATCATTGATTTCTGTCATCTTTTTACTGTTATTTGAATTATAAAGAAATGGTATTGTCTTCATTCTGTGAATTAAGATTATTAAAAAAGTCAAATCCGCAGTCTATGGTCGGATAACATATGCGGTAGGGAGCGAGAGCATATTTTTTTATTTCGCACAGACAGGCATAGCTGTTGATGCTTTCCGATTCTGTCGCATGCTTTAGTGAATCGAGTATCTTCTGCTCATTAATCAGGTACACTGCATCGTCAATAATGTGCAGAGAATTACACTGTTCACTGCAGAATTGGTCGACTGCGGGCGCTTCTGCTTTAAGCTTATCCAGAACCGATTTAGTCACATAGAATGAGCTTCCGGTCATTTTAAGCTGAGGAATCACATAGCGTTCCAGCTCGGAGTCAGATAATCTTTCTCTCGTGAAAATAAAGCTTTTAACCTCGGGGTCGACACTTAATTCCTTGATAATGGATGTTTTTACACAGATACCCTTTTTATAGCGTGCTTTGATGCCTTCATTATAGTTTCTGCCGTAGAAGTACAGATACTGGTAAATTCCGCGCTTTTCTTCCAACATTTCTATCATTATTGTATCATTTGTATCCGAATAATAGGGTCTGCCGTGATAAACATCCGTGCTGCTTCTGCCGAAATAAGTGTATCTGGCACTTACAGATTCGTCTTCATTTTGTTCGATGGTTAATTCGAATCTGTTAAAGTTCTCCTTCTTCGGGTTATTGGTCAGAATGCATCCGTGGAATGTGCCGAAATACGCTGAATGCTTTTTCGTCAGGGGAGTGACAGACTCTCCGAAGTATTTTTCGGCGCGGACATTGGCCATAACCTCTTCGGCTTCCTTAAGAGAGATTTCTCTTCTACATATTATTTTTTCGATGGGGAAGTTGAAAAGTTCACATATATGATAAGTAAGGTAAGCGTTTAGGGTTTTGTCGGGTTTGTCTTCTTTGCCTTCCGGCTCGATATCGCAATTTTTAAAGAATCTCGACATTTTCCGATAGAGAGAAGTAGCAGAGTATTTTTCTTCGACAATATTTTCTGTCTCTTCGATTCTTTTCGCAAGCTTATTTGCAAATTGCATTCTGTTTGTTGTACCGTTTCCAGTGAGAAATTCTCCTTCTTCGGTGATTTCAAAGCCGACGGTTTTTAGAAAGGTACGAAGGTTTGTTTTGACAGTTATGTGAAAATTCATTTCACTGGTAAGCTCCATTTTAACATCCTCCTTGTATTTTTACTGAAGAAAATATGTAGAAAATTACATGAATTATGTTCCTAAATTACACGGTTTTGCGCTATACATCGGGTAGGATTTTTTTATAATGATAATCAGAAACATTGATTCTGATTCGAGTGTAACACGAAAACAAATTCAAGTCAAGCGGAATCTATGGTTTACAAAACAGGAAAGGAGGTTTATACAATGTACGATTTCTATGAATACTATGACTACTCAAACTCTTTCGGCTTTTATGAGACCGGTGTAGATCCCTACGAAGACAGTGGCTCGGATTTAGGTGAGTACGAAACGGGTGTGGACAGCTCAGCTGACGGTATGTAAGCCATAGGATTCTGTTGCCGCGGTCAAAAGGCTGCGGCGGCAGAAAATGGTATTGAAAACGAAAAAATCAAGGAGGTACGAAAAATGATACCGACACCGATATTTTATGAAAACACTATTGCAGGAACAAAACAGTGGGATGTTTTTTCAAAGCTTTTATCAAATCGCATCATAATGCTTTTTGACCAGATAGATGACCATACTGCCTGTACTGTTATTTCACAGCTGCTTTTTCTGGAGGCGATGGACCCGGAAAAGGACATCCGCATTTACATCAACTCTCCCGGTGGAAGCGTGAAAGCAGGCCTTGCAATTTATGACACTATGAAGCACATAAAATGTGATGTTGCCACTTACTGTGTGGGAGAAGCATCCAGTATGGGGGCCTTACTCCTGGCGGCAGGAACCAGGGGCAAAAGATACTCTCTTGAAAACAGCTCAATAATGATTCATCAGCCGATGAGTGCAATCTCCTATGGTCAGACAAAGGACATCATGATTCATGCACAGTTGATTGCAGAGACCAAAACAAGGCTTGACAGAATACTTGCTTCATTGACGGGCAAGACAGAAAAACAGATTTCCGAGGATACGGACAGAGATTACTTTATGACATCTTTACAGGCCAAAGAATACGGAATTATTGACGAGGTGATAACTGATGAATGAAAAAGATTTTCTCGGAAAAGTGTATCGTAATATGGAAGCTTTCTATGCAATGACATTGGCGGCGGCAATGGTCAGTACCTATAATTCTGAAGAAAGTGACAGTGACGCAGAAAAAATAATACGTTACATAGGAGAATCTTACCGTCTGGATGACAGGTTCATTGACGAATGCAAAGAAAAGATTTTAGGTGATATGATGAGTGTGGGACTGATTTCTGACTATCTTGCATTGTCGTCTGTGGATATGCTTGACGACAAAGACAGACAGAATATAGCTTTATATGACATCAAGGGACAAATAATTGAACAGGTAAACCATATTAAAAGCCGTGACTATACCAATAAATCGGCAAAGGCAGGTCAGGTGAGTAAAAATCAGAAACAGTCTGAAGCTTTTCATCATCCTTACAATGCGTACCGAAGGTTTTTCAGTCTTAACAAATTGGTTGAATTTGGCGAAATGACAGCAACAAGGCAAGTGGCCTTGCTTTATATAACAGGGATAGGCTGTGAAAAGAACTTACAGAAGGCCGAACAGCTTCTTTTAAGGTGTGTTTTCTGGTCTGACAAGGTATCGGTAAAGCTTCTCGCATATCTTTACCGTTTGTTGAATAACGGGGAAAAGGAAAAATGCTGTGAGAAGATATATGAGCTCGAAAAAGACACAGCAATCACTCAAAGCTATTGCTTCTTTAACGGCGACGAGGCGGAGTGGAGTTTTTCATTAATCAGGTTCATAAAAAATGTTGTTATTCTTCAGTCTGATGCAAACGTAATAGACACTGAATTCGTTGATGTGATGGCAAATCCGTCAGTGCCTGCGGAGAAAAAAACAGCATACATTGTTGATTATAAAAACAGGCCGTGGAATAAAGAAGTTTTATCAGACACAGACAATCAATTTATAGGGTTCAGGGTGAAAAATAATGTATAGTGTATATAATGAAATATCAATTTCAAATAAAATCAAAAAGGAATACAAAAAGAGATACTGCAGTGATGACGATATAATGTCTTTGGAAACTTTTGTGAGAGAAAGCAATAAAAGGGGAATCAAATACTGTGATTTACCTTATACAGAAGTATGGGGTTATCCTGTGGGAAACAAGAGAAACAGTTATGGTGAACTGGTTTATTATTTTCAGGATCTTGCCCATGAGCTGTGTTGCGGCACCACCAGAATAGGAAAAACCACAGGGTTACTGGAACCGAGATTAAGGGCTCTTGCAAACAAAAAGAATAAGCCTTGTCTTTTCCTGAGCGACCCGAAGGGTGAGCTGTTTATGAGAAATGCAAAATTTCTTAAAGAGCAGGGATATAAGCTTTTTCTGCTGAATTTTAAGGATGCGGTTCATTCAAATCAGTGGAATCCGTTGGTGCCCATTTATGATGTGTGGATCAAGCTTAAGGATATTGATAAAAGGATAGAGCATCACGAATCCCTGAAGGATTTGAACAACTACATATTACAGGACGAAGAAGAGCTGTTCATTAAAGGGAAGGAGTTTTGGTCTGTGGGCAATGAGGCTTATGCCGACCAAAAGGATGCTCAAAGAGTGATAGCGGCGTTGAAAGCCGAAATTGAAACGGATACTGCAGGTATGGTAGGACAACTGATTGCCACCATTTCGGGGGATATTCTCAAAAGTTCAAAGGATCCTATATGGGAGCTCGGTGCGCAGGAAATATTGAGAGGGCTTATATATCTGATGCTTGAGGATGCTCTTGATGAGAGAAGCGGTTTTGAGCGTGAGCATATGAGCTTCAAAACTATGCAGGAATACTATTCTTTGATCCGAAGTAGTATTTTCAGAGGCAGCAGTACCTCAAACACAATGATTTCGCTTACCGACACAAGAAAATTAAAGCATAAAAGCTACAGTGATGAATCCCTGAAACACCTTCGCCCCTACCTTGAAAATGCGCCTGCCACTTCACGCAGTTATATGGGTGTCTTTGATAACCTTATGCAGAATTGGTTTACACCTAAGATGTATTCAATATCAACAGGGCATGACATAGATGTTGAAGGATATGAAAAGCAACCCTTTGCGGTGTTTCTGATTACCCGTGACTATGAAAAAAGTGACTTTAAGGTTGCAGGATTATTTATAGACTGGTTATATCAGCAAATGGTTGAAAAGGCAGAGGAAAATTCGGGTGTGCTGAAGAGAGAAATGTTTTTTCTTTGTGATGAGTTCGGCAATATTCCTAAAATCAACGATTTCTCAAATAAAATTTCAACCTCTCTTTCCCGTGGAATAGGCTTTCAGCTATATGTACAGTCTTTTGCACAGATAGAGGCTGTTTATGGCGCCGGTGAAGCACAGATTATCCGGGATAACTGCAACGCACAGACTTTTTTAGGCTCCCAGAACTTTCAGACAAAAAGTGTTTTTTCCCGTGAGTGCGGAGTGAGAACGATTCCCACCTTATCTGCAAAACTGTATCCCGATGTCAATCAGACTCAAGAGGTAGCAGTTTTAAGAGTCAGAGACCTTGAAAATCTAGAGCCCGGACAGATGTACACAAAGAAAATAGGCTTACCGGTTATCAAAACGCAGTTTTGTCGCGCATATCTTTGCGAAGAATTCAAATGTGAAGAGGTTATGCCGGGAGAAATGGGCTTTAAGTCTCTTCCTTTTACGGACGAAAAATTTTCTTATGGGTATCTCAGTAACGGAAAAACAATGGCTGAACAGTCAGGATCAAAAGAGGAATTAGACCTAATTTCAGACATATTCAATATCGGAGGATGATAAAATGAAAGCGATAGATAAACTATCAGAAATGTTCAATGAAAAAAATATCAAGCATACAAAAGGCACCACCGTGGAGGGAGCCGACTATCTTACTGTTGGAATAAAAGGTGAGGCTTTTTCAGGATTATTTGTACAGATTTTCTTTGACGAAGAGAAAATGAACAGCGCAAGCCTTAGAATATTTGATGTATGTAAATTCAATGAGGATAAAAGCCTGATGATGCTAAAGACCGTAAACGTTCTTAACAACAGATACCGTTGGGTAACATTTAGCATTTCACCTGAAAGAAAAATGAATGCAGGTATGGATGTTCGTTATACAGAAGAAACGGCTTGTGAAATGCTGTTTCTGGCACTGAACTGCATAGGCAACATTGTTGATTCTGCTTATCCCGAGGTAATGAAAGCTTTGTATACGTGACAGTATACAGTTGTTTATTGGTCGTAACTATGATATAATATTAAAATAAAAAGAGTGAAACAATGAAATACTATATTTCTGATTTGCATTTCGGCAGTGAAAAAGTATTGAAAATTGACCATATTTATCATATAGGCATAAAAGAACGAAACAATATGATTGTTGAAAGATGGAACGGCGTTGTAAAAGATACAGATGAGGTTTATATAGTTGGTGATGTGATGTGCGGATCCGATGGAACTGCGGTTATTGATATATTAAAAAGACTTAACGGTAAAAAGCATTTAATTTTTGGTAATCACGATGTCAGTGGTGCTGAGTTTATCTCCTGTTTTGAATCTGTTGATAAACACAGAAGCATCATTGATGACGGAAGAAAAGTGTTTCTGTCTCATTACCCCGTATTGTTTTATCCCGGTCAGCATAAAGACGGGTATATGATATACGGTCATGTACACACAACTCATGATTACGATTTGATTTTAAAATGGAGAAAAGAAATAGCAGAAATCGGAATGAATGATAAAATCTTTAATGTGGGATGTATGGTAGGATATATGGATTTTACACCAAGAACGCTGGAGAAATTTACAGAGTTTCATAAAGCTAGAAAAGGGATGCAGGATGGTTGATATAATATGATTTGTTGCTTTGTCGAAGCATCGGCGGAACAGTAGAAAAATGATGGGAAGCGAAAAAATGAAAATTTTGTTTATTGATTTTGACGGAGTTCTTAACAGTGAAAGATATGTCCGTTCCTGTGGGCATTACGGCGTAGTAATTGATCCTGCGCGAATGGTGTTGTTGAAGCATATAATTGATTCGACAAAAGCTAAAATTGTTCTGTCAACTTCATGGCGTGAGCATTGGGAAAAAGAAAAAGGACTTTGTGATGATACGGGAAATGAAATTAACCGTATTTTCGGTGAGTATCAGCTGACAATTTATGACAAAACACCGAAGCTCAAAGACCGTGAAGAAGAAATAAGGTCATGGCTTGATAATAATTCTGATGTTGAAGCTTATGCTGTTCTTGATGATGCGTTCCTGAGTGCAGATTTTCTTGACGGGCGTTTTATCAGAACATCAAATTACAGAAACGGTCTGGAAGAAGAGGATGTGGAAGCAGCAATAAGTATATTAAACCGCGGTCTATATAAATCAGAATAAAAATAAAGAGCAGAGGTATTTGCTTTTTGTGATGCTTATGTTAACTTATATGTTGACAAAAACAGAAACATATTGCTACAATAAAAAATGTTACCTTTAATTGTCAGGAGATTGTTATGAAAAGATTATGTGAGGGAACAATAATAAAAACCAATATGGGTTTGCCTATAAAAATAATTAAGGAGTTGGGCGAGGGCGGACAGGCAGTAGTTTACCTTGTGGAATATCAGGGAGATTATAAGGCTTTGAAGTGGTTTGAAGCAGATAAAATACCCGATAAGGAAGCCTTTTATGAAAATCTGCAGGAGATTATAAACCGCGGTTCACCTGATTCTGTTTTTATCTGGCCTGAAGAACTGACCGAAAAGAAATACGGTTCTTTCGGTTATCTGATGAAGCTTATACCAAAGGAATATCATAAGCTGTCAGAAATTATGAATGTTGAGGGTTTGGATTTCAAATCCTTTAAAGAGGTGACGGAAACCGCCATAAGGATAACCTTTGCTTACAGAAAGCTTCACAAAAGTGGGTATTCCTATCAGGATATAAATTATAACAATCTGTATATCAATGTTGACACCGGTGATGTTCTTATAGGAGATAATGACAATATTGCTCCCGACGGAGTAAATTTAGGAATAATCGGCACACCGAGATATCTTGCCCCCGAGGTTGGAGCAGGAAAAACCAGACCCGATACACAGTCTGACAGATATTCATTGGCGGTGATTCTGTTCTTTTTGTTTTTCTGGTCTCATCCTCTTGAGGGGAAACAGTGGTTAGGCTGCCTTACGGATAAAAAGTCGATGAAGCTTTATGTTACGAATCCTGTCTTCATCCTTGACCCGGGCGATGATTCAAACAGACCTGTAAAGAACATACATAAACACGTATTGGAAAGATGGCCGTTTATGCCGGATTATTTTAAGGCGGTGTTTGTCCGTGCTTTCAGTAAAGAGGCAATACACAATCCTCAAAGCAGAGTTACGGAGCATGAATGGCTTAAAGTCCTGACTCGCTTCAGAAGTGATATTATTATTTGCTCATGTGGAAATAATCTTGTTATTAAAGAAGACTCGCAGTTAATATGTGATAACTGCGGTAAAGGTTTGGCTGTTGAGCATACACTTCAGTTGCCCGATTACAAAGTGTGTGCCGTAAAAGGAACACGGATTTACAGATGTCAGTTAGGATTCTGTAACGGTGATCGTGCTCTGGATCGGGTAGGTTTGGTTACAGACAAGGGAGATAATAATTTAGGTTTGAGAAATCTGAGCGATATTACATGGTCGGCAACAACTCCATCCGGCAAATCAAAGTCTGTTGCACCCGGAGAAACGGTACCTTTGAAAGCGGGTATAGAATTAAGGATTTTTGACAGTAAGATAAAAATATTAAAATAATTCAGAAAGGAAAAGCAATATGAACACCAAAGGAACTATCGTAAAAAAGACATTGCCGGTTATATATATAATAGACACATCCACGAGCATGAGAAGAGAAAGAATAGCTGTAGTTAACGAGGCAATGAGAGACAGTATTGAGATTATGCAGGAAAAGGCAAAGGAAAATGCGGATGTTGCCATCAAGGTTGGTGTTCTTACTTTTTCCAACGGCTGCAGATGGCTTTCAAACAAACTTGTAGATATAGAAGATTTTTATTGGACTAATATTTCCGCTGACGGTCTTACCGATCTGGGCTTTGCGTTACTTGAGCTTAATGATAAGCTGTCTGAAAAAGGTTATCTGAATTTTTCTGCAGGATATGTCAGCCCTGTACTTGTATTTATCACCGACGGTTATCCCACTGATGACTGGAAAGGTGCATTGACGAGAATCAACAAAGAAAACCCTTGTTTTAAAAACGCTATAAAGGTTTGTGTGGCCATAGACAATAATACTGACATTGATGCACTGGCACTGCTTGCAGGAAGCAGTAACGGTGTTATAAAGGCAGATAATCTTGAAGCACTTAAATCATTTATTGTTGCCGTAAGTGCGACATCTTCGATGATGAGACAGTCACATCTTGCGGGAGATCCTGAAGTTGAATTGTCAAAACAAGCTTTTGACAAAGTAAAAGAAAAAGAAGGTATAGAGTTTATTGAAATCACCGATAAAGATAACTGGGACGAGGGAAACAGCGATTCGGACGATGACAGCGACTGGGAATAATAAATTAGTTTTACGGGAAGTGTTTTAATGGGATATGATATTTTTGGTGTCAGCGTAAAAGGTGCATCGCATATAATAAGCGGCTTGGCCTGTCAGGATTACTGTCTGATAAAAGAAACAAAAAGAGGAAAACTTTTTGCGCTTTCCGACGGCCACGGAAATCCCAATTTTTTCAGAAGCGATATCGGTGCATGTTTGGTATGTGAAATTGCCGTAGAAATTTTAGACGGCTTTGCAGGTGATATATATTCTGAAGGCCTTCTCGGAGCGTTTTTAAAAAATCCTCAAAAATTCCTTGAAAGAATATCGGTAGGAATAATCGGTAAATGGTTGTGTGCAGTAGAAAAGGATGCCACAGAAAAAGAGTTTTCGGAAGAAGAATTGGTAGGAGCCGACAAATACGGAGATTGTTACCGTCAGGGAAAGAATCCGGAATATGCCTACGGATGTACACTCATAGCAGGCGTTCTGACGAAGGATTTTTTGCTTCTTGTTCAGCAGGGCGACGGAAGATGTGTCGTTTTCGACGGAGAAGGAAAGGCTTCTCAGCCTGTTCCTTGGGATGAACGCTGCATAGGTAATATTACAACCTCCTGCTGTGATGAGGATGCCTTCTGCAGCTGCCGTTTTTCGGTTATCGACCTGAAAGAGCAGTCCGTAATAGCGTGTATGGCGGCTACTGACGGTTTAGAGGATTCCTTCCCATCTATGAAGAGCCTATATTCATATATGCGTTTATGTATTAATGATATATGCGAAAAAGGAAGGCAGAGCTTTGAAAAAGAAATGAAAAAGTCCCTGTCTGAACTCAGTGAATCAGGCTCAACGGACGATATAACAATCTGTGGATTTGTTGATGTCGAAAACGCATCATCCGTTACAGATAAATTCATAAAATTGAACGAAGCGTCCGCTTTGGAAGAAGAATTAAGGGCAACAGAAGAAAAAATACATTCTATTCTTAACGGCGGGAGATTACAGCATCTGGAAGACAGTTATGAAAAAGCTGTTGAAGAATATGGGAACTGCAAAAAAAGAAGTGAAGCATTGTTGCTTGCACTTCATAAAACTGAGAGATTTTATTGTTTTGTGAAAATAAAATCAGAAACAAAAAATAATGTTTTAAAAAAGGCGCTAAGAGGTATTCCCGATGTAAAGGCCTGTGCTGATATCCTGAACAAAAGAATAACAGAAATAAAAGAGTTCATAACCGAAAATGAAGCAACAAAGAAAAAAATACAGGATGATATACAGCGTCTTAATGAAGAACGTGTTCAGTTTAATAAAAAATTAGAAGAGCTTATTGAAAAGCGGGAAAGACTTTATAAAAAATTCAGACAACAGTAAATCGTTTTCTGTGGAGGAATCATTATGGAAGCAAAAGTTATTTTATGTAAATGCAATAAAAACAATAAAGCCTTCGGAATAAGGGTTCAGAAAGGCTATGACGGTGACTGGTACCGCACATGGGCATTTGAGCTTAATGATAAGGTAGCCATCAATGAAGGCTACGACAAAGCCTCTGTTACAGGAGGACTTCTCGCAGTGCAGGGCTATCCCGGCTGTCCTTATTGCGGCTCACAGTATTTTGTTATTTGCGGAAGCTGTAAGAAGATGGTTTGCTACAATAATGAAACCGCATACAGCTGTCCCTGGTGCGGACATTGGATGGAAAATTTCGTTGAACAAGAGAGCTTCAATGTGGAAACGGATACATTCTGATTTATAAAAGGGGATTATTATGTTGAAATTCAGAGAAGGAGAATCAAATCTCTATAAGCTTAAAGTAACAAGAGAGCTTTATGAACACCTTTATTTTCTGCTTTCTGCAGGTGCAGACCACACGGTAGCCTTAAAAACAGACCTGACAGTTCTGGCTGTCGGCGAAAACGAGCATGGTCAATGTGATGTTTCGCACTGGAGAGATATTGTGGCTGTGTGCTGCGGCGACTCTCATACAGTAGCTTTGAAAAAAGACGGAACTCTTGTTTCCGTGGAAAACAATATTAACGGGCGCTGTAATGTTCAGGGCTGGGAGCTTTTCGAAGACTGTGATTTTGAAAAAGTATTAGAAGAAAGAAAGATATACACCTGAAAAAAAGGAGACGGATTGCTTTGAATAAAAAATGGCAGCAGCTTTTCGAAGCGGTAAAGTACATAAACGAAAAATTTGGAGCAGACATAATAAGCGACCTTAAAAGGCTTAAGGGTTTACTTATGGATCTTGCTCCCGACTGTGCAAAGGAAATGAATGCCCTTCTTAACATTCTGTCTGAACAGGTTATAATTAAGGCTCTGACCGAGGTTAGGCAGACCGATGAAGGAAAAATAGCAGAATATATCGGAGATAATTTTGGTTTCGGTGATGAATGGTCGTCTAACCTTTCAAAGGCAGCTGTTTTTCTCGCTGAAAAAACTGTAAGAGAAAAGACAGAAGAAAAGACTGGGAAAGAGAAAAAGGTAAGGGTGACCGTAAAAGAGTTTCCTGCAGAAGTGTCTGTGTACACAGTCGAAGAAAAACCAAAGGAAGAAACAGCAGAGTCCCGAAAAGGAAACATCCTTTCCGATGAATGGATTGTCAGCAGAGCAGATGTGATGTTTCAGAAACTGATAAGCCACGATGAAGATACTGTTTCCTATATTGACGAGGTGGCTTCGTTGGTAAAGGCGGACAGCATTCTTTCAGCTGTAATGAGCGAAATCAGAAAGACTTATAAGGAAATATGCGGTGTTTTTGAAAGTGATTTTTATCTGCCGGGTGCTATGACGGCCTTTCTCTGTAAATACAGCGGAATAAACGGAACGCCAGAGCATTACGAGCTTTATCAGCAGTACTGTGATTATATGAATTCGGTGTTTAAGGAATGTTTCGTGTTGCCGCCGAATCCTAAGTACATTCCGGATTTTACTTGGTATGGAGTATATACTGTTGACAACTTAAAAAGATTAAGAAAGGAGTCTGAAAAATATCCGGAAGCCTTGAAGAGGAATATTAAGCTTATAGACAGCTGGTGTAATCCCTTTCAGATTTTCAATATGAAAGACGGATTGTTCGGTATTATTGCTCAGGAGGGTAAGCCCGAAACGGTTTACGGCCGTTATCTCTTTTTTGCCGAACAGATATCAGAAGACGATATGCTTTGGCATTGTTTGAAAAAAGCAGCTGAAATCAATGCGGATTCCAATGAAGAATTAAACGGCTTTATGGATAAATTCAGTGAAAAACACTTTGCTCCATTTTCATTGGATACTGCCTGGATGAAGCTGATAGAAATTTTTCCTTATAATGAGGAAATTCATTTAAGATTGATCAGAATTGTAGCCGATAGACTTGATAAAGCTTGGTGGGTTCAAAGCTTATATGATGAGTACCTTGAGAGAAAAGATTTTCATAAGGTGGATGAAAATCTCGCTGAATACAAACGTTTTATTGATTTAGATTTCGAAAGAACAGAAAAAATTATCAATGAAAAACCCGAAAGTATGCGGCAAGTTTTACATACCGAGAATGAAATACAAAAACAGCGTGTTTTAAAAATTTATAATGAACGGTACGAATATGTTGAGAAACGAAAAAAAGAATACTATGAAGAACGGGAAAGAAATTGGAGGCGGAACAAGCGGTGCCGTCACTGCGGAGGAGGTTTCAAGGGCACCTTCAAAAAAGTCTGTAGCAAATGCGGCAAGGAAAAGGACTACAAATAATTCAAACTGAAACAGCAAAACCGTCACGGTATAATCCGGCGGATTATCCGTGTTAAGACGATAGATTTATTTGATAATACTAATCGGATTTTAACGGGTGTTTTTTTGCTCAAGAATATCCGTAAAGATAAAATTTCTCAGGAAAAAGTATATCAATTTCTTTTATACTTTGGTATAATATACTAGAAGATAAGCGATTGAAGTTTCTTTTCCAAATGAAAAAATTGCAGTCGAATCCGTGGCTCTTTTCTCCCGACGATTTTAAGCATTGAACACTGATAAAGTATCGTATTGTAATTGATAATTCTTTACGGTAATATTATATTAAATCTATAATGTCAAGGAGGAGAATATATGGAAATCATTTCAAAAGTTAAAGGCGTTTTTGCAGGCAGAGCAGATTGGTCAACAGAGCCGGTTGAAAGGGTGAGCTATTATTCATATTTTGCCGGACAAAATATGATTTACACGCTTTTTAATGTGTGCCTGACGACTTATCTTTTGTTTCTGGGCATCGACCCGACCAAGTCAGCAACGATTATGCTTATCGTAAAAATCTGGGACGCTGTAAACGATACGCTGTTTGGCGTGATATTTGATTCAATCAAGTTCAGAAGCGGAAAGAAGTATCTGCCCTGGATACGGATTTCAACTATGCTCATTCCGTTTGCCACGATACTTACATTCGTTATTCCTTCCGATTCTTCAGAAGCGGTTAAGCTGGTTTGGTTTGCCGTTGCATACATACTTTGGGATACCGCTTACACTCTGTGCGATGTACCCATATTCGGAATATTGACCTCCATGAGTCAGAGTATCGACGAAAGAAATACCATTCAGTCATATAAAAGCATCGCCACTTACGCCGGTGTCGGTATCACCTCCACGCTGTCGACTGTTCTTATCAGTGAAAAGGTTGGTATGAACTACGGTATGATAACACTGATAATCTGTGTTATGGCATTCGCTTTGATGCTGCCCGCATCCTTTAAGCTCAAAGAGCGTTACCATGCCGAGGCAGAAGAAACATTTACCATCAGACGAATGTTTTCATATCTTTTCCAGAACAAGTATCTGCTTATATATTATGTGGGAATTTTCTTCTATTCTGCACTGAATATCGGCAACGCATTCACTCTTTATGTTTCCTATTATCTGTTCCACAGTGCGCTGTTCTCACTGCTTGTGGGTGCAATCGGAACGGTACCGCAGCTTTTAATTGCGTTACTCCTGCCAAATCTTATCCGCAAATTTGATAAGATGAAGGTGAATCGCGTATGTTTGCTGCTTTATGTCATATTAAGCTTCATCACATGGCTGATAGGTTACGGAAACGTTGTTGTTTATATCATTCTGTTCACAATACGTTCCATTCCGTTGGCAGTGGTTGCACTTGAAATGTTTATGTTTACACCTGACTGTGCGGAATACGGTCGCTTCAAAAGCGGTACCGAAGCAAAGGGTATAACCTTTGCCGTACAGACCTTTATGGCGAAGCTTACCGGTTCTGTCTCCAGCGCATTGGGCTTGTTTATACTTGGCCTCGATTCAGTCGGCTGGAAAATAGTGGAGGTAGGCTCATTCCAGGAGCTGGAGCAAAGCGGAGTAACACAAACACCCCACGCATTGAATATGCTTTGGCTGATATTTATGCTTATCCCTGCAATCGGCGGTCTGTTGGCATATATCGTCTGGCTGTTCTATGATTTGAAGGACAAGGATGTTCAGGTGATGATCGATTGCAACACAGGTAAAATCACTAGGGAACAGGCTTTGAGTATGCTGTCAAAAAAGTATGATATTGAACAGTAAGAACCTTCACCCTGTGTTGTCTGACTGGGAGGATAATATAACGCAAATCTGTTGGGACAGTGAAGCAACGGTTCAATCCGTGACGAAACCAGAAAGAAAAGAGTAAGGAGACAAACAATGCAAAAAGGTATAACACGCAGAGAAAGACAAGTAACGGATATGGAAGAGATCATCTCTATCCTCGACAAATCAAAGGTGCTCCATTTAGGTCTTGTTGATGGAGATGAGCCTTATGTGGTGCCGATGAATTACGGCTATATTATGGACGGAGAAAGGCTTACGGTCTATCTTCACGGGGCTAAAGAGGGAAGAAAGATTGACCTTATGAGAACAAATCCCAGGGTCTTTTTTGAAATGGACTGTGACATAGTTCCCTTTGAGGGCAAGACAGCCTGTAATTACGGAATTACCTACGCTTCTGTTATGGGCAGAGGTAAGGCTGTCATAGTAGAGGACACGGAAGAAAAGATAAAAGGTCTTCAGGTGCTTATGAAAACCCAAACGGGCAGAGAATTTGATATTACGGACAAAATGGCAGGTATCGTGTCTGTCATAAGAATAGATGTTTCCGATTATACGGCGAAGAAAAGACCTATGGGGTAAATTAAAATGTAAAAGGCTGTCGCATTGATGACAGCCTTTTTCTTACAAAAATCTTAAGATTTACTGAAAGAAATCTTACTTGTATTGCTTTCTCTTTTTTAAGGGTTTATAGTGGTCACAGAGGTGATTACCGTGAACAAAAATCAAAGAAAAAAGAAAGAGGTAAACCGTTTTCATGTGCTTGTGCTGACCTTCTTCGCAGTTCTTATTATGGTGGTGACGGGGGATATACTTTATAAAAACTCCGACAGCCTTTTCATAAGTGAAGCCACAATGGAAAACGGCAGAGAGCTTATACTCGTAAATGCTGAAAATAAAATTCCCGAAGATTATGAGGTGAAGCTTATCACTCTTACAAACGGCGAAAGGATAGACAGTGAAATCTACCCTTATCTGCAGGAGATGTTTGACGATATGAGGGTAGAGGGCTATTATCCAAAGGTGGTTTCGGGTTACCGTAGCCGTGAAAATCAGGAGAGTATTTTCGAAAACAAATACGCTGCTTTCCGTGAAGAGGGACACAGTAAAAAAGAGGCGAGGGTGCTTACGGAAAAATGGGTGGCGACTCCGGGAACAAGCGAGCACGAATTAGGTTTAGCCGTGGATATAAACCCTGACAGAGAGAAAAGCGGTGACGAGGTATATGAGTGGCTCGGTAAAAACGCCCATAAGTACGGCTTTATAAAGCGCTACCCCGAGGATAAGACAGAAATCACGGGTATCGGAAATGAGCCGTGGCATTACCGCTATGTGGGAGAAAAGGCGGCGAAAGAAATGAAAAAGAAAAATCTTTGCTTGGAGGAGTATATTGAATATATATCATAAAATGAAATGCACTCTTGAAAGGGGTGCATTTTTATTATATAATGATAAAAACAACATCTCCGAAAGAAGAGTAAAACAATGAAAGTAATCGCACATATACACACAGACTTTCCCGAAAAATTCGGCATACCCCGTCAGAGCGGACTTATCGAAGAGCTTGAAGGCAAGATAGTTTTCACTCCCGAATACCGTAACCCCGAAGCACTTCGAGGACTCGAGGACTTTTCTCATATATGGCTTTTATGGGAGTTTTCCGAGGCTGTCAGAGAGGATTGGAGGCCCACTGTCAGACCGCCCCTTTTAGGCGGAAATAAGAGAATGGGTGTTTTCGCTACCCGTTCACCCTTCCGTCCTAATTCTATAGGTCTTTCATCGGTAAAGCTTGACCGAATAGAGCAGACGGAAAAAGAGGGAACCGTGATATATGTAAAAGGCGCCGACCTGATGAACGGCACTCCCATTTACGACATAAAGCCCTACCTTCCCTATGCGGACAGCCACCCCGAGGCAGTAGGCGGCTTCACGGAAAACCTCGACGAAAGATGCCTCGAAGTGGACTTTCCCGAAGAACTGCTTCTGAAAGTTCCCGAGGAGAAAAGAACGGCACTTATTAAAGTTTTAGCCTGTGACCCGAGACCTTCCTATCAGAACGATGAGGAAAGAGTTTATGGATTTAACTTCGGCGGTGTTGAGGTGAGCTTCAAGGTTAAAGGTAAGGTGCTGACGGTTATATCAATTAGGAATGAGAATAGCGAAGAAGCCTTTGTATGGAAGCAGAATACAGAGAATAGGACGAAGGTGTAAGGGTTGTGCCACCTGCAATCTGTGTTTTATCGCACCGTATGCGAAGTATCAGCCTTTTTAGCGCTCGAGCCGCTGTGACTTTTACTTTGGCGGGAAAGATGCCTTTCCCGTGGGACGCCTTCGCAGGCTCGGCGGAGATAGTAGCTTTACTTTTTTAATATCAGGCACACATCCGTCATCTGCTGAAATATTTTACAAACAAAAAAGCAAGGATAGTTCAGTTGAACGCCTTGCTTTTTTTGTGTTTTAATTTTTATGGAAATTAATACATTCCTCCGCCCTGAGCCATAGCGGCAGCGGCTGCTGCATCAGCTGCGGGATCGGGAATATCAGCGATGAGGGATTCTGTGGTAAGAACCATAGCTGCTACAGAGGAAGCATTTTCGAGAGCTGAACGGGTTACCTTCGTGGGGTCGAGAATACCTGCTTCAGCAATATTTACATACTGCTCCTTTGCGAAGTCGAAGCCGTAGCCTGTCTTACCGCTTTCGAGGATAGCGTTAACGATAACTGAGCCTTCGAGACCTGCATTCTTTGCGATCTGACGAACGGGCTCTTCGAGTGCCTTGAGAACGATGCGTACGCCTGTCTTTTCGTCGGGGTCTTCTGTAGCTTCTGCGAGAGCGGCTACTGCGGGAACTGCGTTGAGGAGAGCTACACCGCCGCCGGCTACGGAGCCTTCTTCAACGGCTGCCTTTGTAGCGGCAAGAGCGTCGTCGATGCGGAGCTTCTTTTCCTTCATTTCTGTTTCAGTTGCGGCACCTACTTTGATAACTGCCACACCGCCTGCGAGCTTGGCAAGACGTTCCTGAAGCTTTTCTGTATCAAATTCAGATGTGGAGGCTTCAATCTGTGCCTTAATCTGATTTACACGGGCTTTGATCTGTTCCTTGTCACCTGCGCCGTCAACGATGGTGGTGTTTTCCTTGGTGATTTTAACCTGTCTTGCAGTACCGAGCATATCCACAGTAGCTGTTTGAAGGTCGAGGCCAAGGTCGGCTGTGATAACCTGACCACCGGTGAGAATAGCGATATCCTGAAGCATTTCCTTTCTTCTGTCACCGAAGCCGGGAGCCTTTACTGCCACGCAGGTGAAGGTGCCGCGAAGCTTATTAACGAGAAGAGTAGCGAGTGCTTCGCCTTCAACATCTTCAGCGATGATAACGAGCTTTTTGCCCATTTTGAGCACCTGCTCTAAAAGGGGAAGAACCTCCTGAATGTTGCTGATTTTCTTATCTGTGATGAGAAGGAAGGCATCGTCGATAACTGCTTCCATTTTGTCGAGATCTGTAGCCATATAGGGTGAAACATAGCCTCTGTCGAACTGCATACCTTCCACAACTTCCTTGCAGGTTTCGGCTGTCTTTGATTCCTCGACAGTGATAACACCGTCGGTGGAAACGATTTCCATAGCCTCTGCGATAAGCTGACCTACTGATTCGTCAGCGGAGGAAACTGTGGCAATTCTTGCGATGTCCTCGAAGGTGGTAACGGGGCTTGAGTTAGCCTTGACTGTTTCGATAGCCTTTGCAACTGCCTTTTTGATACCCTTTTTAACAACCATTGGGTTAGCACCTGCTGCAACGTTTTTCATGCCTTCTCTTACAAGAGCCTGTGCAAGAAGAGTAGCGGTAGTGGTACCGTCACCTGCCACGTCGTTTGTTTTTGTAGCAACTTCCTTTACGAGCTGTGCGCCCATATTTTCAAAGGCATCTTCAAGCTCAATTTCCTTTGCGATGGTAACGCCGTCATTTGTGATGAGGGGAGCACCGTATTTTTTGTCAATAACAACATTTCTGCCCTTGGGGCCGAGAGTGATTTTTACGGTATCGCTTAATTTGTCGATACCTGTCTGTAATGCTTTTCTGGCTTCTTCGCCATAGATAATCTGTTTAGCCATTTATAGTTTACCTCCTGTGATTATTCAATGATAGCCAAAATTTCACTCTGACGCACGATGGTATATTCTTCGCCGTCAAGCTTAACTTCTGTGCCCGAATATTTGCCGGTGATAACCTTGTCGCCGACCTTAACATACATCTCTGTTTCTTTACCGTCAACGATTCCGCCGGGTCCTACTGCAACAACCTCGGAAAACTGGGGCTTTTCCTGGGAAGCAGAGGTAAGGATGAAACCGCTCTGGGTTGTTTCTTCAACTTCTGCGCTTTTAAGCACAACTCTGTCAAGAAGTGGTTTAATATTCATAATTCATTCCTCCTGAATTCTTTCTTTCTTGGTTTTAGCACTCACGGTCTTCGAGTGCTAATTTATATTTTAGGTGAGATTTCCAATAAAGTCAAGTCTTTTTATGAAAATAATGGTAAAAAGCCGGAAAAAATTTCACAGAATAGATTTATTTTCTCTTTTAATACTATTATCGGTGATAAAATTGCTTAAAAGAGCCCTTTCATTATATATGTTGATAACTTTGTGTTTTATGGCACTTTTATTAAAAATTGTTGATATAAACAGAGAGAATTATTCATCGGTTACCCGCAGTCAGTCAACAAAAACTCTTACGGTGGGGGAGAAGAGAGGCACAATATATGACAGGAATTATATTCCTCTTACCAACTCGCAAAGCCGACTTATTGCCGCCGTGACACCTACGGTTCAGTCAGGGGAATATCTTAAGTCTTATTTCAGCCGTGAAGAGCTTACGGACAAGATAAGTGACGGCTACCCTTTCCTTTGCAGTGTTAACAAGGAGATAATCAACGACCATATCTACACCTTTTCCGTTCCCGTAAGATACGGGGAAGATATTCTTGCACCCCATATTATCGGCTACCTTAACTCGGAGGGTAAGGGTGTTTCGGGTATAGAGAAAGCCTACAATCAATATCTTACGGAAAACGGCGGTAAGCTGACGGTTTCCTTTCAGGTGGACGCTGTGGGAAGAGTGCTTGCAGGTCTTGATAAGACAGTAACGGACAGTAATTTTTACTCGAAGGCAGGGGTTGTTCTTACTCTGGACAGTCGTATACAGGCTATTGCGGAAAGTGTTCTTCGGGAAAGCAGGATAGAAAGCGGCGCTGTGCTTGTGATGAAAGCAGGTGCAGGTGAGCTTTTGGCCGTAGCAAGTGTGCCCGATTTCAGCCCCGACAGGGTAGGGGAAAGTCTTGACAAAGAAAATTCACCACTTGTCAATAAAGCCTTTTGTGCTTATTCCGTCGGCTCTGTTTTTAAAAGTATAGTGGCGGCTTACGCTCTTGAAGAGGGGATTTCTCCCGAACAGACCTATGAGTGTAAGGGTGAAATTACCGTGGGAGATACGGTTTTCCGTTGCTATAAGGGAACGGCCCACGGTGAAACGGATATGGCATCTGCACTGGAAAATTCCTGCAACACCTATTTTATAAATCTTTCAAAGAAAATCAATACAGAAAAACTCCTCACTCTTTGCCGTAAGCTCGGCTTTGGTGCAGGTGATACTCTTGCTCCCTCTATGGTTGCTTCTTCGGGTACTCTGCCCGCAAAAGAGAGCCTTAAGTTAAAGGGTAATCTTGCCAATTTTTCTTTCGGTCAGGGTGACTTCTCTGCTACACCTCTTCAGCTTTTAAAGGCTTATCACGCCCTTGCCACAGGCTATACGGTAACTCCCGTACTCGTCAGAGGTCTGACTAACTCCGACGGACTTATGACACAGACGTCAAAGACACAGAAAGAGAAAATCTTTGCCGACAAAACCGTGAAGCAGATAAGAAAAATGCTGGGAAGCGTTGTCAGCGACGGTATGGCAGACAAAGCAAAAAGCAGTCTCCTTTCCCTTTCGGGTAAAACGGGAACTGCCCAGAGTGGTATTTATTCGGGGGAAAAGGAGATTTGCCGTACCTGGTTTACGGGATTTTTTCCTTCGGGAAATCCGAGCTATATCGTGGTAGTGCTTAACGAAAACGGTGAAGGCGGTAATGTGGATTGCGCTCCCGTTTTCAGGAAGGTTTGTGAGGGGATAGTCGGCGGTTAATCAGATGCCGTAGCCGTTTGTGACAGGGTCCATAAACAGAGGGATTTCAGGCGGTGCGAAGGTGAAGACGATAAAAGCAAGAGCAATCAGAATTAATGCGCCAATTGAAAGGGCGGGGGACAGAGGGCAGGCAATATCTTTTTTGAGCATTTTATTTTCAAGAATAAAGGTCACAGCGGCGGCAATAAAAAAGATAGCGATATTAAACCAATCCGCCGAAACGCCCAAAGCACCCTTATAGGTGTAGTAGAGAAAGGGAATTGCAAGAAGACCTGCCATTGTTCCCGAAAGCTTCACACACCAGAAATTTTCATAGCCTTTGCCGATTAGTCTGTATTCGATAAAGGCAAATATAAGCAAAGGAAAAAACAGCAGCTTCATATGCTCCCAGGTGGATTCGTTTACTGCTGAAAAGGGTGTGACGATAATGCTTTCTCCTGTGATGTTATACAGGAAATGGAGAAAAACACCCATAATTCCCGTAAAGATAAAGCCGATTTTTCCGAAGCGTTTAAGTGAACTTTCCATTATCTGCCTCCGCAAACTGATTTTAAATAGTATATTCCTTAACGATGAAAAATATTATTCTTTCTTGTTGACAATATTTTTTTATCTTGACAAGTAATCTTTTTTAGTGTTAAACTAAAGAGGAATATTTTAAAGAAAGCCTTTATCTGTTCCGCGGATAAAGGCTTTCTTTCGGAGGAGAAATTTATGAAAAAAGATGTTGTAATTATCGGTGCAGGCCCTGCAGGTATTTTTACCGCCCTCGAAATGATCAAAAAAGGCACGGAGAAAAGCATTGTCATCGTGGAAAAGGGTCAGCCTGTAGAAAAAAGACACTGTCCCAAGGATAAAACAAAGCAGTGCGTAAACTGTAAGCCCTACTGCCATATCACTACGGGCTTTTCCGGTGCAGGTGCATTTTCCGACGGTAAGCTTTCCCTTTGCTATGAGGTAGGCGGAGATTTGCCTACGCTTATCGGTGAAAAGCTTGCTCAGGAAACTATTGATTACACCGACGGAATTTATCTCGAATTCGGTGCCGATACACACATTGAGGGCATCAGTAATTCACAGGAAGTAAAGGAAATCCGTATGAGGGCAATTCAGGCAGGTCTGAAGCTTGTTGACTGCCCCATAAGACACATGGGTACTGAAAAAGCACAAAGTATTTATTATGCCATCGAGCAGTTCCTCGTAGAAAAGGGTGTGGAGCTTATCTTCGGCTATGAGTGCTACGATATTATTCTCGAGGACGGTACCTGTAAGGGTGTTCACCTAAAAAACAGCAAGGGTGAGCAGATGACCATCGAAGCCGACAGCACAGTTATCGCCACAGGCAGAAGAGGTGCAGATTGGCTTGAAAAAATCTGCGCCGAATATGACATTGCTCATCAGCCGGGTACCGTTGACATCGGTGTCCGTGTGGAGGTAAGAAACGAGATTATCGAAAAGGTTAACGAAGTTCTTTACGAATCAAAGCTTATCGGCTATCCCGGCCCCTTCAAAAACAAGGTAAGAACCTTCTGTCAGAATCCCGGCGGCTTTGTAAGTCAGGAAAACTATGATAACGACCTTGCCGTGGTAAACGGACACAGCTATAAAGACCTTAAGAGCAACAACACAAACCTTGCCATTCTCGTTTCCCATAATTTCAGCTACCCATTCAATCAGCCTATCGAATATGCAAAGAAGGTGGGAGAGCTTACAAATATGCTCGGTGCAGGACATATCCTCGTTCAGCGCTTCGGTGACATTCTCGACGGTAAAAGAACCTGGGAAAAGGAGCTTTCACAGTCAAACGTAAAGCCGACTCTTCCCGATGCGGTGGCAGGTGACATAACAGCCGCCATGCCCTACAGAGCGATGATGAACATAATCAATTTTATCAAGGCTATGGATCATGTTGTTCCCGGCTTTGCTTCGACTGAAACGCTCCTTTATTCCCCCGAACTGAAGTTCTACTCCAACCGTGTTAAGATGGATGCAGACTTCAATACCAATGTAAAGGGTCTTCACTGCCTCGGTGATTCATCGGGCTGGACCAGAGGTCTTATGATGGCTTCGGTTATGGGTGTGCTGATGGGCAGGAAGTTGGTGTGAGACCTCTCCGTCAACCAAAGGCGGTGGAGAGATGTGGCTTTGCTCTGCAAAGACGTTGGGAGTTCTATTACCTAAATTTACAAAAACACTTGAATACTTAATTTCGATTTGCTATAATGAAACTACCACACTAAAATATAATATGATTGTCGCACGAGAAGTGGGCATTTTTTACCTCGGTAAAAATGCTGACTTCTATTTCCTCATTTCTTGTGTGACGGTAAATATATTTTAGTGTGGTAGCTAATCGAAGTTCTGCATTTTTCGTGTGTGCTGATTTCGGTTGGCACACACTTTTTTATTTTTTTCAGGAGGTTGAATTTATGAAAAATACGGTAAAAAAAGTTCTTTTATTTTCTGTTGTTGCGGTGCTTATGGCTTGTTTTGCGTTCTGTGTCAGTGCGGCTGATATAGAGGACACAGGTAATTGCGGGGATAATGTAAAATATACCCTGTACAGTGACGGAAAGCTTGTTATCAGCGGCAGCGGAAGCATGAAGCCTAAACAAATATTTTCTTATAACTACAGAATTAAAAGCGTTTCTGTTCAAAGCGGTGTAACCAATGTAGGGGGATTTCGAAGCTGTGAATCACTTGAAAGCGTTATATTAGCTGACAGTGTTACTAAAATAAATTCCAGTGCTTTTGAAGATTGCATAAATTTGGAAAGTGTCAGCTTTTCAAAAAATCTCTCAAAAATCGGCGAAGCAGCATTCAAAAACTGCAGTAAGCTTACAGAGGTTTCGCTTCATGAATCAGCAAAAGCAGAAATAGAAATAAGTGCTTTTTCCGATTGTACTTCACTTGTATCTGTTGATGCGAAAGCTGTGAAAAATGTTGATATGTTTGCTTTTGCCGGATGCAGTAAATTGAAAACTGCCAATTTCAGTAAAAACGGAATAACTATAAGTGACGGTGCTTTTCGTGGTTGCTCTTCACTTACAAGCACTATAACGATTGCTGATTCCTGGGATTGTGTTCCGTTTTATGCTTTTGAAGGCTGTTCATCTCTTAATGCAGTGGTTTTGCCTGATACAATTATAGAAATTCACGCAGATTCCTTTAAAGGATGTAACAGTCTTAAGAATATATATTTCAAAGGTACGGAAAAGCAGTGGTCAGAGATTACAGGTAAAAATCATTTGCCTTCTGCCGAGATTCACTTTGGTGATTATTCAGGGCATACTCATTCATACAAAAAAACTACCGTTAAGGCAACTGTCACTGCAGACGGCAGAATGGAAGAAAAATGCACAGAATGCGGAAAAGTAAAAAACAGAACAGTAATAAAAAAGGTCTCCGGCATAAAGCTGTCAGCATCATCTTTTATGTATAACGGAAAAACCAAAAAGCCGTCAGTAACCGTTAAAGACTCGGCAGGCAAGGTTCTCCAAAATAACAGGGACTATAAAATTAACTATTCAAACAGCAAATCAAAAAATGTCGGTAAATATAAGGCTACCGTAACTCTTATGGGCAATTATACGGGAAAGAAGGTACTCGAATACAGCATCGCACCAAAAGAAACGGCTTTTGAATCACTTAAGGCTGATTCAGGTGCTTTTACCGTAAGCTGGTCAAAGCAGACTTCACAGACTACAGGCTATGAAATTCAGTATTCAACCAAAAAGAACTTCAAATCTGCCAAGACAGTAACAGTAAAAAAGAATAAAACCGTATCAAAAAAAATCACGGGTCTTAAGGGCAAGAAAAAGTATTATGTAAGAATAAGAACCTATAAAATTGTCGGTAAGACCAAAGTTTATTCAGCATGGTCTGCTGCCAAAAACATAACAACCAAACAGAATATCGGTATAAGTCTTAATACCACAGATGTGACTTTATACTTGGGTGGTACCAAAACAGTAAAATCTTCTGTTTATCCTTCAGACGCAAAAATTAAATGGTCAACGGACAAAAAATCCGTGGCTACAGTAAGCGGCGGCAAAATAAAGGCTGTGAAAAAAGGCAGGGCTGTAATTACCGCTTCCTTTAAGTATAAAGGTAAAACCTATAAAGCTACTTGCAAGGTAACTGTTAAAGCACCTTCATTAAACCTCAATAAAACAAGCGCTACATTAGAAAAAGGAGAAAAATTTACTCTTAAAGCCACAGTTGCTCCCTCGAACGGAAAAATCAAATGGGCAACAAGTGATGCTTCCGTTGCAACGGTCAAAAACGGTGTGGTTACCGCAAAAGGAAAGGGTAAAGCAGTTATAACTGCCACACTTACACTTAACGGAAAGAAATATAAGAAGGAATGTACAGTTAAGGTGACAAGCCTGCTTGATATTATGGAAGAGGGTTTTACTGCCGAACTTATTGTTCCGTCCGTAGGTACACAGAATTCATACTGTCAGGTAAAATATACTAATCATACAGGCAGTGATGTATTATTGACTTCTCATGTTTTTGCTAACGGAAAGGGTTGTTATAATTCAGATGCTTTTGAGTATGTTCTTGAAGACGGATATTATGTTGTTGTAAAGTATTACCGCGATATTTTCTATCTTAATTACTATAAAACAAAAGATATGTATCTTGATTATTATTCAACAGCATATACTTCTGTAGATATAAAAGGTAAACAGGTGCATCTTAAATTCGGCACCGACGGTGGTACGATATTTGGATATACGGAAGCCGATATAGGAGTTTATTGATTAATCTGATAATCACGGGGAACGGTGCGAATTGTTCCCCGTGATTTTATCTCTCATGACGGTTTTTTATGTTCCTTAAAACTATTGCCAAAAGTCATATTTTATGCTAAAATATATTGATATAATAATTTTACCCCTTACGAGGTGATATTTTGGCTGCTAAAAAAGAAAATATAAGAAACTTTTCCATCATTGCCCATATTGACCACGGCAAAAGCACTCTTGCTGACAGACTTCTCGAAATAACGGACTCTGTGGCAAAAAGAGATATGTCTGCCCAGATTCTTGATGATATGGACCTTGAAAGGGAAAGAGGTATTACCATAAAAGCCCACGCCGTAAAGCTTAACTACAAAGCCAAGGACGGCGAGGAATACGAACTGAATCTTATCGACACACCGGGTCACGTTGACTTCAATTATGAGGTTTCCCGTTCCCTTGCCGCCTGTGAGGGTGCAGTTCTTATCATCGACGCTTCACAGGGCATCGAGGCACAGACCCTTGCAAATACCTATCTTGCCCTTGACCACGACCTTGAGCTTGTTCCTGTAATCAACAAGATTGACTTGCCAAGTGCACAGCCTGACCACGTTAAAAAGGAAATTGAAGATATAATCGGTAT
>JAZUNX010000058.1:0-6164 GCA_045604385.1 Acutalibacteraceae bacterium | reverse complement strand
TCGCAGATTTTTCTGAATACGTTTGCGCCTGCCTTGTGACCTTCGGAACGTTCAAGACCCCTCTGCTTTGCCCAACGGCCGTTGCCGTCCATAATTATGCCGATATGCTCGGGAATTTTTCTTTCCATTTTGATTACCTCGAAATTAAAGGGCAGACTGTGTAGTCTGCCCTTATTTTCTGACTTGTCAGACTCAGATTTCCATAACTTCTTTTTCTTTTGCAGATGCGATTTCGTCAATCTTCTTAACGAATTCGTCTGTGATTTTCTGAAGTTCGTTTTCGCCGTTCTTAAGGTCGTCCTCTGTGATTTCGGATGCCTTCTTCATTGCTTTAAGCTTTTCGAGGCAATCACGGCGGATTGAACGTGCGGCAACCTTTGAGTTTTCGCCGATTTTCTGAATATCCTTAACAAGCTCCTTACGTCTGTCTTCCGTAAGAGGAGGGAAGGTAAGGCGGATAACGGAGCCGTCATTTTGGGGATTGATGCCGATATCGGAGGTCTGGATAGCCTTTTCGATACCCTTAAGAACGCTCTTGTCCCAGGGTTGAATGGTGAGAACCCTTGCCTCTGTGGCAGAAACGGATGCGAGCTGATTGATAGGTGTGGGGGTGCCGTAATAATCTACGGTAACCTTGTCAAGAATCTGGGGATTTGCTCTGCCGGCTCTGATTGCGCCGTATTCAGAAATAAGTGCGTTAACGGTTTTACCCATTTTGGTTTTAGCGGTTTCATATACAGTTTTCATAACTATTTCCTCTCTTATGTAAATAATTTTTAGTTTTATATTTTTAAGGAATTATTCCTTAACTACCGTACCGATGCTTTCACCCTCAACCGCTCTTACGATATTATCGTAATCGTTGAGATTGAAAACAAGAATGTCAATATTGTTATCTCTGCAAAGAGATGCTGCTGTAGCGTCCATAACCTTGAGACCCTTTGAAAGAACCTCCGAATGAGTAAGTGTATCGAACTTCACTGCATCGTCAAATTTGTTCGGGTCTTTGTCGTATACACCGTCAACATTTGTTGCCTTGAAAATAATTTCTGCGCCGATTTCAGCGGCACGTAATGCGGCTGTGGTGTCCGTGGAGAAGAAGGGACAGCCGATACCTGCACCGAAGATTACTACCTCACCCTTTTCAAGATGCTCAACTGCACCTCTTTTGGTGTATGGGTCAGCTACGAGGGGCATTGAGATTGCCGTCTGCACATAAGCTTTCACGCCCATCTGTTCTAATGTATCGCAAAGTGCAAGAGCATTGATACAGGTTGCGAGCATACCCATGTGGTCGGCTCTGGTTCTGTCCATTTCTCCGCTGCTTCTGCCGCGCCAGAAATTACCGCCGCCGACAACAAGACCAATCTGTGTGCCGAGTTCTGTGCATTTTTTGATTCTCTGACAGACATCATTAACAATATCAAAATTAATACCCTTACCCTCTTCGCCGGCTAAAACCTCACCGCTGAGCTTAAGGAGTATTCTTTTATACTTACTTGCCATTATGAATGTACCTCCGTTATTTTCTCTTATCTCTCATTTTACTAAATATAAAGTAAAGTGTAAAGGGTTTTTAGGTTTTTTCTCATATAATTTTTATATTTTCATACTTCTCTGAAGCACTTTCGGCATAAAAGCCTTCCGTTTCGAGGTTTTCCACCTTTTCGCAGTAAAGTCCGTGTGCATAATCGGAACAAATCTTACCGAAGGAGGCTCTAGTTTTTTTGATACTTACATCTTTTGCATTCTTTATGAAGATACAGGAGTTTTTACTTTCGGTAATGCCGTAGTCGATAGCGGGGCGTAGATCATAGATACCGCAGTCCCACTTGGAGGTTTTGTCAAGAGTTACTCTCACATTTTCGAAGGTAATATCCTCGACAGGATTATTCTCTGTGCCGTGGACTAAAATACCGTTTTCACCCTTGCAGGTGATGTTATTGAAGCGGACATTTTTAATGTGACCGCACACGGTATTTTCGTCTCTTCTGAAAGCGGTTATAGCTATAGGCTCTGCACTGCCCCACCAATCGGGACAGAAGCGACGGGTTTCGATGATAATGTTTGAAAAGCTTACATTTTCCACGTTACCGCCGTCTCTTATCTGAATGGAGATACCTCTGTTTGACTTCGAAATAACACAGTTGTCCACGATAACATTTCTGAAATCGCCCACGCCCTCGGTACCTATCTTGATAGCGGCGGAGGTAGATGTTAAGGTACAGCCTGTGATTACGATGTTTTCACAGGGACCGTATTCGCTGTTACCCTTTGAGGCTTTAAGGCAAATACAGTCATCGGCACAGACCACGTGACAGCCGACGATTCTCACATTAGAACAGTGGTCGGGGTCAATACCGTCACTGTTTGCCACGTCAATGGGGTTGAGAATACGGATATTTGAAATAAGCACATCGTCACAGCCTGCAGGATGAAGTGTCCAGAAGGGAGCATCCTTTACCGTGACATCCTTCACGGTTATATGGTGGCTGTTTTCGATGTAAATTGTTGTCGGTCTCGGGTAGAAATTGCCCGTCACATAATACTGACTTTTTCTTTCCACGAAGGCATAACAGTTGCCGTCGATAACACCCTCACCGCTGATTGTCGCATTATCTGCACCGTAGCCGTAAATGAAGGCGAAGGAAGGCTTACCCGTTACGGGATTTCCCACAAGAGCGGTTTTCGGGTCATTAATGGTTTCGCAAGGTCTTATATAGGAATTTATGTCTGCACTTGCTTTAAGGTGAGCACCCTTCTGAAGATAAAGCTCAACATTCTTTTTAATTTGAATAGAGTGACTGTAATACTCACCTGCACCGAGAACGACAGTTCCGCCACCTTCGGCTGTACAGGTGTCGATAGCCTTCTGTATTGCCTCACCGTCGTCGTGCTTTCCGTCGCAGACAGCACCGAAATCATTTACGTTATATATTTTCATATTCGTCACCTTACACTTTCTGCAGTTTTGCAAAGTTTGCCATAAGTTTCTTCGTGCTTCCGCCTTCAAAGGCAATTTCAAGCATAAAATCGTTTGCCATAGGCTTTGCGGAAAGAACCACACCCTTGCCGAAAACCTTATGCATTACCGTGTCGCCCACAGCATAGGTTTCCGTGGAAACAGGAGCAGCTTTTTTGGTAATCTGTGCCTTGTTTCTTGAAAGATAGCCGTTGCCCGAAAAGGCACTTCTTTCCCCTGCGCCGCCTCTTTCGTAGTCTCCTCTTGCCAAAGCATCGAAGGACATCTGTGAAGTAGGCCTTCTGCCCGTTCTTTCCGTAAGTGCATCGGGAATTTCAATAACAAAGCGTGAGGGGAGATTTCTTTGAGTGGTACCGAAAAGCATACGGGAATTGGCATGGGAGATAAAGAGCTTTCTTTTCGCTCTTGTGATACCGACATAGGCAAGACGTCTTTCCTCCTCCACATCGTCGGGATTGAACATACTCTGCACACCGGGGAAAATGCTCTCTTCCATACCGGGAAGGAAAACCACGGGAAATTCGAGACCCTTTGAGGAGTGAATTGTCATAAGAACAACTGCATCCTGTTGAGCATTATAGTTATCAATATCCGTCATAAGAGCGACTTCTTCGAGGAAGCCCGAAAGAGTTACCTCTTCGTTTTCCGACTGGAAGTTTTTAAGGTTAGTAACAAGTTCGTATATATTCTCTACTCTTTCCGAACCTTTTTCCTTGTCAAGGCGGAGATGTGCCATATAGTCCGTCTTTCGTACAATATCTTCAAAAAGCTCGTCAAGAGGAATTTTATCCACGTTGGCTCTTACGGATTCAATAGTGGAAGTAAACTCCATAAGCTTTTTGGTGCTTCGTTTAAGGCTTTCATATTCGTCAGCGTGAGAAAAGACCTCGAAAAGGCTTATGCCGAGACCTGATGCTATCTCACTCGCCTTGTTTACCGTAGTATCGCCGATGCCTCTTTTAGGAACATTTACAATTCGGCGAAGTTTCACGTTATCGTTTGGATTGTTGAGAATAGTGAGATAGGCAATAGCATCCCTGATTTCCGCTCTTTCATAGAAGCGGTGACCGCCGATGATACGGTAGGGAATACCTGCTCTTACGAGAACATTTTCTATGGTGTTCGACTGTGCATTCATTCGATATAAGACGGCATGGTCACTGAAGGTGAATTTGCCCGAGCTGACATTTTCTTCTATGGTTTCAGTTATAAACTTTGCTTCATCCGTTTCATCGTAAGCAGTGTTAATAACCACCTTATCACCGCCGCCGTTTGCTGTCCACAGGCTTTTACCCTTTCTCTTTTTGTTGTTCGAGATAACCTCGTTAGCAACGTCAAGAATGGTTTGTGTAGAGCGGTAATTCTGTTCAAGACGGATGATGCTCGATTCAGCATAGCGATGCTCAAAGCTCATAATATTCTCTATGGTAGCACCGCGGAAACGGTAAATACTCTGGTCATCGTCACCCACTACACAGATATTTCTGTGTCCGCCTGCCAGAAGCTCTGTCAGCTTATACTGGGCGTGGTTGGTGTCCTGATACTCGTCAACCATAATATATCGGAATTTTTTCTGATAATATTCTCTTATATCGCTGTGTTCCTCTAAAAGTTTTACTGTGTTTACGATAATATCGTCAAAGTCCATAGCATCGGCATTTTTAAGTTCCTTCTGATACATCTTGTATACCTTGCCGATTTGTGCCTTACGGGCATCCTTACCTGCGGAAGCGATATAGTCATCAGGAGAAACAAGACTGTCCTTGGCGTGGCTGATTTCATTAAGAATGGTTTTATGGGAAAGATTTGCATCACTTATGCCGAGCTGTCTCTGACACTCTTTGATAAGCCTCTTTGTGTCGTCGGTGTCGTAAATGGTGAAGCTTTTACTGTAGCCTAAAACCTTACCGTCACGGCGCAATATTCTTACACAGCTTGAATGGAAGGTGGAAGCCCATATTTCCTTTGCCTCTTCACCGAGCATTTTTTCTAATCTTTCCTTAAGCTCGTTTGCCGCCTTATTGGTGAAGGTGATGGCAAGTATCTGCCAGGGTCTTGCAGGGTCAACGGAAA
The DNA here is from genome assembly GCA_045604385.1 of Acutalibacteraceae bacterium. Classification (GTDB taxonomy): domain Bacteria; phylum Bacillota; class Clostridia; order Oscillospirales; family Acutalibacteraceae; genus UBA6857. The sequence continues at coordinate 1,108 of JAZUNX010000058.1, read as the reverse complement.
GCAAATCCTCAATATCAAAAAGTGCGCTTTCGTCTCCGTCAAGATATGCCTTCATAAGCCTCATATCCCTTTCACTGGGCTCAAAGGCTACCTCACTGCTTTTATAGGCATTACCGTATTTTACGATATTTGCGATACGGTTAACAATAACGGTGGTTTTACCGCTGCCCGCACCTGCTAAAATAAGCACGGGGCCGTTAACCTGAAAGATAGCTTCCTGCTGTTTGTCGTTCATATATTTGAAGTCTTTTTCGATTATCTTTTTTCTTAATTCTAAAAATTCTTTTGATGCCATATCTTACCTCTTATATCATTAAACATACCCTTTAATTTTACATTATATCAGCGAAAAAAACAACCGATTTCAGAAAATATTTGACTAAAAACAAAAACAGGAGTACAATAGTCAAAAATGTGAAAAGGAATGATTAATTTGTCAATAGAAAAAGGCAGAGAGCATCTTAAAAAATACGGCGCAGACACAAGAGTTATGGAATTCGAAGTTTCAAGTGCCACGGTAGAGCTTGCCGCAAAGGCTCTTAATACAGAAGGAAAAAGAATTGCAAAAACTCTCTCTTTCCTCCTGAATGACGGTGCGATTTTAGTCGTCGCCGCAGGTGATGCAAAGATAGACAACAAAAAATTCAAACAGACCTTCTCACAGAAGGCAAAGATGCTCACATACGAGCAGGTGGAAGAAATGATAGGTCACAGCGTAGGCGGCGTGTGCCCCTTCGGTATAAACGAGGGAGTCAGAGTTTACCTTGACGAAAGCCTTAAAAGATTCGAAACCGTTTTCCCTGCCGTAGGAAGCAGTAACAGCGCTATCGAGCTTAACATGGAGGAGCTTGAAAGGTTCAGCGAATGTGACGGCTGGGTAGATGTGTGTAAGCTGCCCGAGGAATAAAACCTCTCCTTATCAAGAAGAGGCTCTTAAGATAACTGACAAAAACCATTGTACTACTTTGTGAAATGCACCCCAAATGTTAGACATTGTGATATAATGTTTAACATAAGGGGTGATTTTTTATGCCGAAAGGAATACCAAACAAAAGATATACCGGAGAATTCAAGCAAAAAGTGGTAGAAACAATACAAAAAGAAAAAA
>JAZUNX010000057.1:0-30262 GCA_045604385.1 Acutalibacteraceae bacterium | reverse complement strand
ATCTTCAGCGAAGATTTAGTTTTCACTGAGGACGAAGAGAAGATGGGAATCATTATGGATGCTATCAGAGCAGTCCGTAACAGAAGATCCGAAATGAACGTACCTCCCTCAAGAAAGGCTCACGTTTATATCGCAACCGATAAGAAAGACATCTTTGAAACTGCAGTGGTATTTATGCAAAAGCTTGCTTCTGCTTCTGATGTTACAGTTGGCGACAGCTTTTCCATTGACGGAAGTGTAAGCATAGTTACTGCTGATGCTAAGATTTACATTCCTATGGGTGATCTTGTTGATTTCGAGGCTGAAAGAAAGCGTCTTATGAAAGAAAAGGAAACAGCCGAAAAGAAGCTTGCACAGATTAACGGTAAGCTTAATAATCCCGGCTTCCTCGCTAAGGCTCCTCAGAATGTTATCGACGGACAGAAGGCAGATGCTGAAAAGCTCACCGAAAAAATCAAGATGATTGACGAAAGCCTTGCATCATTAGGATAAAATGAATTACCCCGACAGGATTTGATATCTTGTCGGGGTTTTGTAGTTTTATTGTAATTATTTTTTTATTTACATTTTAATCTCCGTGTGATATATTTTAATTAAAGGAGGAGCCAAATATGAAAGAAATCATCAAAGAAACCATTATATGGATGTTACAGGTTTTTATGTTTTTCGTCTTTCCCTTTTTCGGCGGCCCCACGGACGGCATGGGCATAGTGGCGGTACTTATCTTCTCCACATTTGTTTTGTCGCTGTTAATGGGTGCTCTTTCTGATATTAAGGCGAAATACTTTTACCCTCTGGAGGTGGCTGTCGTTTTCTTCATGTCAGTAGGGATACATTATGATGTGAGTGCTTCAATTCAGAGTTTGTGGTATTTAGTTATTTCCGCTGTCGGTGTTGCCGTAGGCTCACTGATAAAAATAATCATAAGAAAAATAAAGAGGAAATAATATGAATTTACGCCTTGCAACCGAAAAAGACCTACATGAACTTCACTGTCTTTTTGCATCCATCACCCGAAAACTCGACAGTGAAAACATCTGCATTTGGGACGAAATTTATCCCGATTGCGCCTTTCCCGAGGATATAAAAAGAGAAAGCCTTTTTGTCCTTGAAAATGACGGACGGCTTATCTCTGCCTTTGCACTCTGCCTGCCGCAGGAGGACGAGGGGAGCATAGTTTGGGAAAATCCTGATGCCAAGGGTGTTTACCTTTTCCGCTTCGGTGTATCACCCGACTGCCTTAAAAAAGGCATCGGCACTTATATGTTAAAGGAAGCGGAAAGGATAGCCAAAGAAAGAGGCGGAGAATACCTTCGGCTTTTGGTGGTGGATTATAATATTCCTGCCATTAGCTTTTATGAAAAGAATGGTTACCGTAAGGCTGACGGATATTATGTAAAAGATCAGGACGGCTTAATTCTTAAGGAGTACGGGTACGAAATAAGCTTATAAAATAGCAACCGCCACTCAGTAAAGTGACGGTTGTTTAATTTTTTACTTCATTTTCTTTCCGTACTTAATCTGATTTATTATAAATCCACCGAGAAGAAGTACGAGTATAATCGGCAGGAAAACTATAACGGTAAGAACAAGACCGATAATAACACCTAAACCCTTGTTGCTCTTTACAAAGCCGACCGTATGTCCTTCCTTCGGGGGAAGATTATCGTAAAGACCGAGAACAGCCTTTTCGTCACAGATGCCGGGGTTATAAAGTAAAGGTTCAACAAGGCTCTGCACAGACTCCGCACCCTTTAAAATACTGCTTATCTTTATACCGAAAAGCTTTAGAATGCTGTCAATGACAGCGAGAATACCCATAGTAATCTTGTATTCAGCAGTGTCGGGTGAATAAGGGGCATCACCGCCGTAAAGGTTTCTGACAAGAGAAACGATAAAGTCAACTACTCTTTGGTCTTTTATGTGTGCATAATCGCTCTTTTTAAGACCGCTTTCTTTTTTTACGAGCTTTGCAACGGTGCCTATTTTAAGCTTTGATAAGATCTTTGCGAAGGGCTTTATTATCCAGCCGATTTTATAAATTAGCTTTTCCTTAACGCTGAAAGCCGTGGCAAGTCGGGCAAGTTCGGGAATATCTTTACCTGCCGCATCGATAACACGTCTTATCATACCGAAGAATTTATCTTCGAGATGGTCTTTGAGCTTTCTGCCGTCGATGTCACATTCCACATCCACGGAATTGACATCAATCTTACCCTCGGCAGGAAGGAAAGTCACCTGACGGAAGGTTGCAGGGTAGCCGACAGCAGCGGCAGTGGTGATGTCGTAGAAAACGTTACCCTTTTCCGTGTACTTGTAAGAAATATCCTGCATGTGGGTGTGACCCGTAAATATATAGTTAAGGCCCATTTCGGTGAATTCGTCAATTCTTCTTTCAGCCTCGCCCATAATGTTGCTCTTGCCGATGATGGTGTAGAAGGGGGAGGGGGAGAGCATGGGGTGGTGAGTCATGGGAATAATGAACTGACCGTTTGCCTGTGCATCCTTTATCTGCTCGGTAATCCACTCAAAACAATCATCGGAAAAACCGCTTGCGCCCTTGTGGTTTCTGTCGTCGTTGAGAGCGAAAAGGCGGTAGCCGTCGCAAAGCTGAACTACATAGCTCATACTGTCTCTGTGAACGGAAATGGCTTCGTCGGGACCGAACTCACGGTACATATCGAAAAGCTCGTCTCTTCTGACCGAGGGAACAGTTACGGCTTCATCGCCCACATATTTTCTCGTTACATCACCGTCGTGGAAATCGTGGGTGGCAGTGATGACATAAACCTTTTTGCCTCTTTCCTTAAGTGAACGTAAAAGACTTATGACGCCCTCGTGAGCCTCTCTTTCGGCTTTGGTGGTGACGTCGCCTGAAACCAGGACTATCTCACATTCGTCTTCTGCTAACTGATCCATAAGAGAAGAGAGAATTTTCTCACAGTTCAAAAGGTCATTGGGTGTCTTGGCATTTTCTTTTTCAAAGCCTTTACCTGTAACGCCTGTTTCCTTTGAGTAGTAGTGAATATCGGAGATGATATTCAGCTTTAAGGGCTTAATGTTTTCGTACATAATTTCTACCTCGTTTTATATTTTTTTAATTACTATCTTATGGCTTTCCTTGTATCCGCTATTGAGGGTAAGGGTAAGCTGACCTTTGTTCTGCTTACAGGGGATTTCCTCACCGTCGAGAGTGCAGATATATTCATAATCTTCATCCATAACACAAAGCAGACAGAATTTTTCGGTTTTACCGTAGTAGGTGAAGTCAATTTCTGCCTCTGTCTTGTCTTCCTTAAAGTTAACTCTGTCAAGATAGGTATCGAAGCCCACATTGACTTTTCCCGGGCAATAGTAAGCCTTCGCCCACATATTGATGGGAGTGGAGAGACCGCCGAAATTATGGAACCAGCCGCCGCAGCCTGTAACGGTGTTGACCATTTCGAAGGTGTAGTAGCTTTCGTCTACTTCTCTTTTCCAAATATTCAGAGCAAGATGGGCGATATCGTAAGCGAATTCACTTTCAGCGCAGTCGAGCATACTTTTCCATATAAACCATTGGTGTGGGAACCATATATTTCCGTTCCAGTAGCCGTTGATTTTGTAGTAGCTTGCCGTCATATCCACGGCGCTGATGCCGTAGGGCGTGTGCATTTCCTTGTCATTCCTCAAGTGACCGATAATCTTTTTCTTTTGATTTTCGTCACAGACACCTGCAATTATGGGATATATGCCGTCAAGACCTTTGTTGAGGTTTTCACCCTCGGGGGTGGTGTATTTCACTGTCGGCTCGTAGTTTTCATCGTGGAGAACATAGCTGTAATAACCGCTTTCCTCGTCCCAAGAATACTTGTTAAGGGCATCGGTTAAGTCCTTGCAATCCTTTTTGTATTCGTTGACATCTGCTTCTTTACCTAACTTATCCGCCATAATGGAAAGGATTTTTCCGAAGCGGATAACCTGTGAGGTGGAAATTACGGGAGCCGCCTTGTCGCGAAGCTCGTCAGACTTCATAGCCATCTGTGCAGGGTAATCGTCCATACCGCTCGAGGAGTAGAAGTAATCGTAAGTTGTGAGCAGTCCGCTTTTGAATTTGCCTGTGGTTGAGCCTCTTATCTTGCCGCGCAGGAAGAGATAATAAAGTCTTGATCTCGAATAATATGCAAGGAATTTTTCCTTATCGTTACTGCTCTGGAGCATTTCGTAAAGCTGATAAATCTGCACGGGGACAGGGGAGCCGTGATGCAAAAATGCGTAGTCGGGATTGTCCTCAGTGCTTAAATATGTATCGATAATGTATTCGGCAAATTTCGGTGCGATTTCATTCATACCGAGACCGATAAAGCCCGAATCCCAGGTATAAAGGCAGTCCCAACGCTTACCAGGTGTGTGGTGAATGATGTATTCCCCGTGCTTATAAATGGGATAAACCACGTTTGTCATAACCGTTGCGGCTAAAATCTGATTGCTGATCTTATATTTTTCGCCCTCGCTGTTGAATTTGAGGTCGATAGCCGTCTTTTTCATTTCGGTGAAAATTTTCTCATATTCCTCTTCGGTCTTGTATTCTGTTTCACCCTTTGAAATTACCGCATACTGAACCTTGCTCTTTCCGCTTTCCACAAAGATGGTATGGCTTATGGCGTTATGGAAAAAGCCGTTGTCACTGTGCTTGCGGTTGAAAGCACCCGTAAAGCTTTCCGTAACATCGTCAAAGGTTTCGTCGGCATTTGAAAGCCTTGCCGTCATACAGTCCTCTAAAGCGCCTGTTTCAATCTCTCTGAACCGGGTGTTGTCGTCAAAGACGCGAAGTCGGTATTCACCCTCAATTTTTTTATATTTAAGAGTGGTAAGATAGCCATTTTCCTGCTTTTTGTTATTGATTTCGGGGACAAAATCCACCTTTTCGAGGGTAACGCAGATTTTCTCTTTGTCTGCCTCCTCGGTAATGGCGAAAAAGTCGAATTCAGCCGCACCTGTGCCTTCGGAAACGAGAGAAAGCTCAAAGTCACCTTTGCGGAGCTTTCCGAGATGCACATAAATAATTTCGGGATCATCGCAGGGTGCGAAGGTAACTGTCTTGTCGCCGTTAAGAGTGAAGGTAGCCGTATTTTCGCTGTTTATGTAGTGTACGCCTACCTGCTTGCCCTGCTCATAGAAAATATCACTCGTTCTGTAGCGTATGGCAAGATAAGCGTTTTCGTAGTCATTTTTAAGTGTAAGATTATATTTTACTCTGTCGTTCTTTTCAGCACCGAAAGGCTTTATTACCCTGTGGGGCATGTGCCATTTTTCTGCTCTGTCACCGAGACCCTTTTCTTCTGTGAAGCGTTTGTCGAAAAATTCACCCTTTTTTCTTCCGTCTGCATTCTGCTCATCCCAAGGACGTCGAGTATTATAGGTGTATTCACTGTAATTGACAGCGTTGATAAAGTCGCATTTTCCTGGTAAAGCTACCTCGGTATAAGCATCCGAGGGATATTCGGCCGAAGAAAAATAGTTAACCACGCAGTTTTTGATAATGTGAGAGTTATTAACTATCTCTGTTCTTATCAGATAACTGTCGTCTGTAATTCTTGTGTAAGACACATCTGCGTAAACCTTGTCCTTCCATTCCAAATCGTGTCTGTATGAGTAAAAGCCGTAATCCTCATTGGAAAGCCAGGGGTGGTAAGCCGAGGGGAGAGTTACATTTGGTACTCTTATGTCGAAAGCAGAAACGGCAGGGCAGGTACAAAGGTCAAATCTTATACCCTCATACTTTTCATGCTTTGCTATATTTGAAATACCTGCATACTTTTTTCCGAAAGGTCCCCAGCCGCGGAAAAGACCGAATTTATCCTGCATTTTTTCGTCTCCTTATCTTTTTATCTGTACAGATTATACTATATTATTCCTTTTTAAGTCAACAGAATATTAATTCAAAGACGAGATTTTTAAGGAAAGTTTATGGTGAAAGAATTATTGTTTTCTGCATAATTTTGTAGATTTGTTATATGAGTGTTAAAATCTATTAAAATTTGTGAATTAATGATTTTTTTATCATAAAACTTGAAAAAAAGACTTGAATTTTATTTAATGTGATGATATAATCAAATCAAAGTAGGAGACAAAATAATTCCAAATGGAGGTAAATATTATGAAAAAATTATTATCCGTACTTTTAGCAGTGTTAATGATTTTCAGCACAGTTGCAATTTCTGCATCAGCTGCCACACCTATCACCGATCCTCAGGTTGCTTCTGATAAAAGAGATGCAGTAGGCAAAAATCATGTTATCATTCACTACAATCTCTATGATTTTAAGACGAAGTATGCTCAATATACTTATGATGTAGATTCAGGTAAGTTTGCATATATCGAAGGAATTACCGGTTCTTATTATCATATTCCCGAAAATTCGGATCAGTTGTTTGTAGGCTATACTTTTGCTCTTCCTGAAGTAACTGCTCCCGAAGGAAAGCAGTTTAACGGTTGGAGATGTACAACTCATGTTGATCGTCCCACTTTCGCTGCAGGCGAGGCTCTCAAAATCACAAACGAAATGCTTGCACTTGCTGAAAACAATGTTATTAAATTTGAAGTTGTTTGGGGCAGTGCAGTTCCCGAAGAAGACACAATGGGCAAAATTGTTGACATCCTTACAAAAGTTTTCGGTGCCATCATCGGTCTCCTCTTCTTCAACGGAAGAACTCAGGCAGGCGTTGATCTTATGAAAGAACTTCTTGGCGGCGTTCTCGGCTAATTAATCTTACATATTAAAGCCGTTGTGCTGAAGCACAACGGCTTTTTTTACTTAAAAACATTCTCTTGAAAAAAACACGGAAATCTGTTATGATATAAACAAAGGAGGATGAAAATATGAAAAAGCTTATTTCACTTATTCTGTCGGTAATTATGATCTTCGGTCTTTCGACAGTAGCTTTTGCCGCAGATAGAGAAAAACCGTTCGAAAACAGTAATTTTTACACATCAGGGGACTATACTCTCCATTACAGAGTATTCGAGCCTGACGGCATAGCCGAAAAACAGATTCTTCTCATACATGGCTTTTGTCTTTCAACTGTCTCTCTTGAAGGGATAGCAAACGAATACACGGCAAAGGGCTACAGAACTGTCCTCGTTGATGCACCGAATTTCGGCTATTCTTCGAGGGAAACAAACAACACATCTTTCATTTCCAGAGAAGAACTCGTTGGATCACTTATGGTTCACCTGGGCGGAAAATGGATAGTCGGCGGTCATTCCATGGGTGGCGGTATTGCCGTTAATCTTGCCTGTGATTATCCCGAAACTGTAACAGGTCTTGTCCTTTTTGCACCCCAAACCTCTGCAGAAACAGAAGGCTCACAGCAAAATCCCGTTATGAGTATGCTGATGCAAAATGTTTATAATCTTATACTCAAAATCTGTCTTAAGTTCCCCTTCCTTGTCCGCATCTTTGTTTCTACAAGCTTTAGTGATTCGGAATATGCGAAAAACTATGACCTTACCCGCGTGACAAATCCGCTTTCTTTACCGGGTACAGGTGCAGGTGTTTCCATAATGACTACTCATACAAGAGGTCCCGAATTTGAAAAACTGAAAGCACTCACTATTCCCTGTGTAATCATCACAGCCAAAAATGACAAGGTCGCCATGGCAGACAATCTTCGGGCTATTATCGATAATGCTCCCGCAGACACCGAGGTGTTTGAATTTGAAGAAGGGGGTCATATGATGATGGAATATGCCCCTGCAGAAGTTGCTGAAAAAACTTTCAGCACCATCGAAAAAGCATAAAATAACACAGACAGCAACCCCACCGTCAAATTAACGGTGGGGTTAATTTTATTGTGAAACAATAAAGTTGTTACTTCCTTGCTTTAATCTGACTTATTACAATATGCCCGATACCTCTTGCACCTTTTTTGATGTATTGACCGAGGTTTTTATTGAAACCGGTCATAATGGGATTTTTTAGGTCACTTTCGCTTTTGCCGTCTGACTTGCCTTCTCTTACGGTTATATTATCCTTTGTAAAGGGGGCCACAGGAGAGCATTCGGGTACCGTGATAACCGAACCGTCAGCGAAAGCACAGATTTCCTTCTGTTCCTTTTCGTCAAAACCGTCTGCAGATAGGGGGTAAAGACCGAAGAGAGCTGTTTCACTGCTTCCGTTATAGGACGGTGCTATGCTTTTTCCCTGTGCGGCAACGAGAGTATAGGCATCAAGAACCTGTTCCTTTGCTCTGCTCCAATGGTGGCGCTGTTTGCCGTAATAGGTGCCGTAGGGATTCATTCTGACAGTCTTATCCTTTTCAAGTCTCATGGGACAGTGTGCCATGGAAGAAAGCACCTGACGTGAATTTGCCACGATAAGACCGCCTTTTTCATCATAAAGACCTACGAAACCGCCTGTAAGCTGATGGTTGAAGGAATCAATTGAAGAGTTAAGAGGGTCGCATTCGGGGAAGGACTGTGTCCTGAAGGATGAAACATCGCCCATAAAGTTTCTCTTTATTACGGAAATATCACCGTCGAGACAGGGGGTAAGCTGGAAGGGAGCCGTTTCTGTCCATTTCATATCCGTGAATCTTCCGAGAGAGGAGTTTTCTGTGGAAATGGAGGTGTTTTCGGCTGTATAGGGGTAATTAACGGTAGTTATTACGAAAATGCCGTCGGAGAAATCCGTTTTGAAAAAGTCGAAGGTGAAATTGCCTTCCTTAAGCTCATCGGGGAGATGAATATCACCCGTTACTCTTATGCCTTCACCACCGCCGGCAAGGGTCAGGGGAGAGACGTTTTTGTAGCTGAAGAAGTATTTTTTATCCGAATAGGTAATGAAGGAGTTGAGAAATTCCCGTGTACCGATAATTCTTCCGTCAGAAATAACCTGTTCGATTGTACCCTTTGAGGTGAAGTCGATTTTCATACGCTCTGTTTCGAGAGTGTATTTCAAATCTTTTTCTTCTTTTTTGCCGTCAAAAGCTATTTCGATTTCATATTTATCCTTTATTTCAGTGAATTTTAGCATAAGGAAAGCGGATTTACATTCACCGTCCGTAGCCACGGCAGTAAAGCCTTCGAGCCCGCCACCCTTTACTGTGAGAGCAGAAATATCGTCAATATCTTCTTTGATTTCTGTCTGTACACACTGTAAAGAAGTGCCGTTAATGTTGTGAAGGGTAATTTTTTCTGTTTTCGGCATGGCGGAAAGCTCTTTTTCGATAACTCTGTCACCGTATTCAAGAGCAGTTTTTTCTCGTTGGATGTTGAGTACAGGTGTGGCAAGACCGAAGTGAGTTGTTGAAAGCAAAAGAATACGGTCATCGAAGGAGGGGGAGAGACTGTCCTTTTCACTTGTGACCTTTGCCATCGTTCTTGCTCTTTCAAGTCTTGTCCAAATTTTTCTGTTGAAGGGCTTTTCCGACCAGGAGGCATAGCCTGTGAAGTTGCCGTCAGCCGTGTCCTGAGTAAATTTGATTTCACCCACAGTACCGTGATTTTTAAGGTACCCGCCGGGAGTGTCGAATACGATATAAGGTAAATCGGCAATCTCCGTAACTAGGCCGTGAATACCGTCTGTATTTGCTATTTTGCCTGTAAGCGGACCGAGGTTCATCGTTTCCCAAAAAATGGCATCTGCGTCCATATTTATGAAAATGAAAAGGTTGTTGTTTATTTCTTCGCTTTCCTGCTTTTTACGAAGGTCCTTTACCCAGGCACGGAGACAGCCTGCATCGCAGACATCGGAATTGCTGTAGGTAGGAATAATTGTCATGCTTTCACCTTTATAGGTGTACTTGACAGGGTTGAAGGCGATTTCATCGGGAAGCTTGGGCACAATTGTTCTGAAAGCATCAAAGGGTACTGCACTGTAGTAAAGACAAAGAGCTTTTATGCCGAGTTTATTATAAAGTCTGACCTGTGATGGAGTGAACATAACCTCTTGGGGACGTACGATTTTTTCACACTTGCCGAAGATGTCCTCAAGACCGCTGCCGTTCTCGTTTGTAAGAGCAAGGTTGATGCTTTCGCAGAATTCGTCCTCTGTCATAGCGGAAAGAGCGCCGTTATTGTAGCCCATAATGATGTTTTCGTCGCCGTATTTATCTACTCTCATCTTCATCTTTTCGATGATGTCGGGCGCATATTCGGGCAAAATCTTTTGCAAAGAGAAAAAGTTTTCAGTATCCCAGGTGCCTTTAACGGGAATGCCCTTTTCATTAAGATCTGTCAGAACATCGAGGATTTTTCTTATAATTCTAATATCCGAGCCGAAGCCGAGATTGTCATTTGTGTCGCCTCGATAGGAATGATAGCAGTTTACATGAAAGCCGTAAGCTACATGGATTTTGTTTTCTTTCATATTTTGCCTCCGTTAATTAAACTTCTTTCTAATTATATCATAAGTGCATCTGTCTTTCAATCGCAAACAAAAATAAAACTGACACCTCATTAAAGAAGTGTCAGTATGTTAATGATTATGTATTAAAGGGAAGACAGAATCGAAATAATAAAGTCGATAATCTGTTTGCAGAAATCAAGTATTGTGAGAGCAACCTTGATAAGGAAGCAGGGCTCTTCTTCAGTGGTCTCTTCCGTTTCCGGAGCGGTAGTAGTTGTTTCTGTTGTTTCTTCTGTTGAAGGCTCTGTGGTGGTTGTTGTTTCCGTGGTGGGGGCGGTAGTAGTGGTTGTGGGAGCCGCCGTGGTGGGAATTTCTGTAGTTGTGGGAGCAGTGGTGGTAGTTGTGGTTTCTGTTACCTGCTCAACAACAGGTGCGAGCTCTCTGATTTCAGCAGTTACAGCACCTAAAACAAAGCCTGTTGTGAAAAGAAGTGCTACAACAAGTACGATTGTTACTGTCTTTTGTATAATTGTATGACCTTTTTCCATTTTTTTACTCTCCTTAATATTTAAAAACTTAAGTTACAATTTTATCCATATTCTATTTTATCACATTTATCGGTTAAGGTCAATCGTTAATTCTTACTTTTTTTCATATAAAAAAACATTTGTTGTTGACAAAATCAGCAAAAGGCTCGGCAGGTAAGTAATCCAGGTGATAATATAAGTTAAAAATTATTATCTGTTTGTATTGAATTTACTTTTACAATATGTAATAATATATCCATCACTTCCGGAGGAAAAGTTATGACAGGCTACTTGTTTTGCTATTTTACGGGAAATAAACCCGAAGAAGAAAGAGTGCATTTTGCTCTTTCACGTGACGGATATAGTTTTAAAGCTCTTAACGGCAATAAAGAGATTTTTGTTCAGACTTTGGGTAAAAAATGCTGCCGTGACCCTTTTATTTTCCGTGACGAAAAGGGAAAATTTCATATAATTGCGACGGATATGCGTTCAGAAGACGGATGGGCAAACAATAACTCAATGATTGTGTGGGACAGCGATAATCTTCTTGATTGGAAAAACGAAAGAATAATCGACTTCACTGCCTTTGAAAGTACAAAAAACGCCAACAGAGTTTGGGCTCCCCAGGTTATATTTGACAGGGGAAGGGGCGAATATATGATTTATTGGACTCATAATAATGCCGACGATGAGCTCGACACTATAATCTGGTACGCTTACACAAAGGATTTTTCTTCTCTTACGAGTGAGCCGAAAGTGCTTTTTCGTCCGAAAAGTAATCTGTGCGCCATTGACGGTGATATAACGGAAAAAGACGGTAAATTCTATCTTTATCAGGCTGACGGTAAAAAAGACGGAATTTGCTACTGTGTGGCGGATAAACCGTCAGGGCCTTACTTTGAACCGGAGGACAACAAGGTTTCAGTGTCAGATACCGCTCTTGAAGGGAACTGTCTTTATAAGCTTATCGGTGAAGAGAAATATATTATGATTGCCGACAAGTTCAAAGCGGGAGGCTATTTTATGCAGGAAACGGAAGATATGATTCATTTTAAGGCCGTTCCAAAAGAAAAGTTTTCTCTTGACCACTTAAGACCCCGTCACGGCTCGGTAATGCATATAACGGAAAAAGAATATTCTGCACTTGTTTCAAGGTATGGAATTGATAAATGAAAAGGATGATTGATATGATAAAAATTCTTGCAGTAGATATGGACGGTACCTGTCTTGACTCAAAGGGTAAAATGGCACCCGAAACCGTGCAGGCACTTAAAACCGCTTCGGAAAGGGGTGTGCTTGTTGTTCCCACCACGGGCAGAAATGTCAACTGTCTTCCCAAGGCTCTCAAAAATCAGGACTTTTACCGCTATATTATTTCTTCCAACGGCTCTCTGGTAGTTGATATGCAGGAAAACAAGATTCTCTTTGAAGCTTGTATTGACAGCGACACTGCCGCTGAAATTTTAAGTAAAATGAAAGGTATGCTTGTTTTCAAAGCAGCTCACATGGACCGTGATTATTATACTCAGGGTAAAATTTTGCAGTATATGGTCAAAAGGTTTTTCGACGACGATTCGGCGAATATAATCAAAGTCACTAACCTGAAAAGATACATAAAAAAAGAAGGCAAGATGATAGAGGAGTTTCAATTCTTTTATAAAAATGAAAACTACCGTAAAAAGATAAAAGAGATCCTTGCCTCTTATCCTGAAATCACCGTTGCTCACTCAAAGGGTTATGCGGAAATATACAATAAAAAAGGTTCAAAAGGAACGGCGCTTCTTGCTCTTGGTGAAAGCCTGGGTATAACTGCAGATGAAATCGCTTGCATCGGTGATGAAGAAAACGATATTTCAATGTTTGATGTTGCAGGTCTTCCCATGGCTATGGGTAACGGAATCAAAGCGATTAAAGACAGAGCGAAGATAATTCTTCCCACCAACGATGAAAAAGGTGTAGCCGAGGCTATATATAAGCATATATTACCCATGAACACATAACATATACTCTTCATATAATATGAACGGATTTGTATTATATGGAGAGTGATACGATGAATAACCTTGAAGGCTTTTGTTCCGCTTTTCGTAAAAAGGCAGATGCGGTTGCGCTGATTGAAGGCAGCGACAAATATGTTAACCTGAAGGGCAGAGTTTTATTTTATCAGTTAAAATACGGTGTTATTGTTCGTGCAGAAGTTACGGGACTTCCCGTTCAAAATAGGGAATGCAGAAAAGGGATTTTTGCATTTCATATTCATGAGGGCACAAAATGCATCGGAAACGGTGATGAACCCTTCCCGATGACTCATGGACATTATAACCCCCATAGCTGCCCTCATCCTTATCATTCGGGTGATATGCCGCCTCTTTTTGCGGTTAATTCAAAAGCACTTTTAGCCTTTCTTACCGACAGATTCACGGTAGGGGAGATTATAGGTAAAACAGTTATAATCCATTCCTGGCCCGACGATTTTACAACTCAGCCTTCGGGAAATCCGGGTGAAAAAATTGCCTGTGGAATTATTAAAAGGAATATCGGATAAGCTAAAACAATAAAATCCCTCTTTTTCAGTTAGGAATGAAAAAGAGGGATGATTATTTATTCAGCATTTTCCATCTTTGCGCGCTGTTCAAGAACCGCCGCGTGAATGTCTTCCTTTTTCTTGCCTGTAAGCTTATAGAAAAAGAAGGGAACACCTGCAAGGAACATCATAATACCGTGAACGATGGTGTAGAAGAAGAGGAGAGTTACCTTTGTATCAAGGCTCTGCACCGGATTGGGTATAAGGTCAGTCGGCTGAATATAGCCGATAATTGAACCCTCACCGTAAAGAATGAGAGGTGCAAGAGAACTTGCAATCGTTCCGCTGATAAGAGTGCCGATACCGATAACAAATGGGAAGGAAGCGTCAAAGCGTTTTCCTGTTTTAAGCTCAATGGTTTCAAGCACGTCAGCCTGGAACATTGAGGGAAGAAGATTTGATGCACCGAACTGAAGACCGATAAGGAAAAGGAATACGATAAATACAATCTGTAAAACAGCAGTTCCCGTTTTGAAATAGGTATAACCTACACCGAAGGCAATACAGTTTGCACAAAGGGAATAAATACCGCTTGCGATGTAAAGCTGACGGGCGTCGAATTTTTTAAGAAGGAAGTTAATTACAAGCATACCCACAGCCGTGCCGATACCGACGGGGAGAACAAAGAGAATTTTCTTTGAAACGTCACCCAAAACAGCAGCTGCAATAAAGGTTTCCATATAAGTTGCAAGACCTCTGAAGCTTTTAAGGAATTCGGAGAAAATAATGGTCCAGGCATATTTGTTTTTAACTATATCCTTAAATCCTAAAAGAGGATTTTGCTTTTTGGCCGTATATACCGTTCTTTCACGGACAAGCTTCATACCTAAAAGTACGGTTATTATACCCACTACAGAGCAAAGGCCTGCTGAAATTATGTACTGAAGGCCTTCAACACTGCGGATGCTTGTGCCTGTAACCGAATCAATAAGCTCCTGATTATTTTTGCTCCATATAAGACCGATAACGAGAAGAATAACCACAGGTGCAGAGTTACCCACTGCCGAAGAAATGCTTCTGAAGGAAAGCAACTGATCACGCTCTTTGAGGTTGGGGGTCATAACATTTGCAATCATATTGATTGAGTTGCCGAATGTACACAAAACACCCCACAGAACGGATATTGTTACAACGTAAATGAAAAGAATTGTGCCCGAAAGTCCCGGAGGCGCCCAGAAGGACAGCATCATAACTATTGACATCGGAACAATAACGAGAGTTGTAATAGGTCTGAATTTTCCGCCCTTACCCATCTGTCTGCCGTCAATGTACATAACGATAAAGAAGTTGAGCACAAAGGGAATAACCGATGTCAGGATATTGAAAAGTGAGGTCTGTTCTTCGGGAAGGCGCAGTACGTTGACAAGATAGGCGTTTCTGTTACCGCCGACCATACCCGTCATGGTTGTATAGAAAAATACACCGATAAGATAAAGGATGAACTCACTTTTTTTGACGTGCTTTTTGTTTTCTTCCGCAAAAGCGGGAGGATGTGCTAATGTGTTTGACATAAGATTTTCTCCTTTTGCAGCTTTATTTTTTTAAAGAAATATAACTGTTTATATAATACTTCATTAAAATGTTTTAGGCAAGATGAAATGCACAAAAATATGTTAAAATTTTAAAAATAAAGAGGAAAGTTTAACAAAGTGCCTTGTAATTGTTACTTTTTAATTTAAAATATGTTATGATAGCCAAAAGAAGGTGATCATTGTGTCAAAATACCCCATAAGTAAAGATTACGGTATATTCCGCTTTTTTAAACCTCCTGTCGTGAAGCCTCTTTTCCCCATAGCTGAAAAGGTGTTGTCGGCTCCCTCTTTTCTTTTTAAGGATGAGGCGCTTGATGTCAGGGAGGAAAAGATTAAAAGTTTTGACGGATTTGAACTGACAGTGTATACGATCTCGCCAAAAAATGTAAAAGAGCCCTGTCCCTGTCTCGTTAACTTCCACGGCGGCGGTTTTGTCTTTGAGGGTGCTTTTCACCATTACCGTCTTGCGATGCTTTATGCAAAAACTGTCGGATGCAAGGTCGTTTATGTGAAGTACCGACTTGCACCGAAATATAAATTTCCCACTCCTATGGAGGACTGCTTTTCTGCTCTTGAGTGGGTGTATGAAAATGCGGATACTTTAGGTATTGATAAAGAAAACATCGCTGTGGGCGGTGACAGCGCAGGCGGAACTCTTGCGGCGGCGGTCTGTCTTATGAACCGTGACAGAAACAGGGGTATCCCCGTTCGTTTTCAGCTTCTGGTTTATCCTTTTCTTGATATGAGAAATAACAGCCTATCGGCACAGAAATTCACGGACACACCTATGTGGAACTCCTCTCTTTCCGCAAAGGTTAAACCGCTCCTGATGCCCGACGGTAAAATCAATCTCTCTTATATTTCACCTGTAGAGAGTGAAAGCTTTTTTGATTTACCTCCCGCTTACATAGAAACGGCGGAATTTGATTGCCTTCACGATGACGGCATTTTGTATGCAGAGCTTCTCAAAAAAGAGGGGATAGGGGTGGAAGTCTTTGAAACGGTCGGCACTATGCACGGCTATGATATAGTACTTAAATCGCCTATGGCGGCAAGGGCGGTAAAAAAGAGAACTGATTTTATGAAAAAGATGTTTGCCGTTAAGGTAGAAAATTAATAAAGGTAGGATAATATGCTCTTCGTTCTTATAGTAATATACATCGTTTTTATTTCCCTCGGTCTTCCCGATTCCCTTTTCGGTGTTGCCTGGCCCGTGGTGCATACAGAGTTCGGAATAAGCGAAAGCTTTGCCTCTGTTTACAGCATCATTGTCGGTGTGTGTACGGGCGGTGTCAGCTTTGTTTCAGGTAAGCTTATAAGAAAATTCGGTACAAGTAAGGTTACTCTTGTTTCTATTCTGATTACCGCAGTCGGTCTTATCGCGATAAGCTTCGCTCCTAATATAGCCGTAATGTTAGTCTGTTCCGTAATTTTAGGCTACGGTGCAGGTGCAATTGATACGGGTGTAAATAATTTCGTATCTCTTCATTACAAGGCTCACCACATGAACTGGCTTCACTGCTTCTGGGGTGTTGGCGTTACGGTAAGCCCTCTTATAATGTCTGCCTTTTTAGGTGACGGGGGAACAGAGTGGAGAAACGGCTACAGAGTGGTTGCTCTTTTACAGCTTCTTATTGCGGTACTTGTTTTCTTCTCGCTTAAAAAATGGGGAGCAATTGAAAAGGCGGAAAAAGAGGAAGCCTCCTCTGAAGAAGCTTCCGCAGGTATAATCGATATAATAAAAATCAAAGGTGTGCTGACAGGTATCCTCTCTCTGGGTGCATACTGCAGTATGGAATTTCTCCTCGGCACCTGGGGTGCAAGCTACGCAGTAAATGTTTTCGCCGTGCCTCCCGATGTGGCGGCAAAGTGGGTATCTCTTTATTACGGCGGCATTATGGTAGGAAGAATTATTTCAGGATTTCTTTCGATGAAGTTTTCCGATAAGAGCCTTATAAGAGGCGGTATTGCAGTGGCGTTTCTTGGTATAGTTATCTTTGCCCTTCCTCTCGGTATTGTTTCACTTGCAGGCTTTTTCCTTATCGGTATGGGCTTCGGTCCCGTCTTTCCGAGTGTCCTTCACAGTGTTCCCGAAAGGTTTGGTTCCAAATATTCCGCTGATATAACGGGTTACCATATGGGTGGCGCTTATGGCATCGGCTTCGGTGTTCAGCTTATTTACGGCTTCGTTGCCACCAAGGTAAGCTTCGGTATAACACCATTTGTTCTTATGGGTCTTTGCACGGCTCTTCTCATTTTCAACGAAACCACCGTTAAAAAGACCAAAACATAATATTTACTTAAGTACTTGAAATATTTTCACTTTTGGATTATAATATATCTTACTGAAAAGATATTTTTTTCCGAAAGGAGTTTTATAAATGAAAAAGATTATCTGTAAAGTCGAATACGATACCGATAATTCAGAGCTTGTTGCAAAGTACACAAGCGGTGAATTCGGTAGTACAGACGGCTACGAAGAAAGTCTTTACGTAACTGCAAACGGCAAATACTTCCTTTATGTTAACGGCGGCGAAGATTCAATCCATCCCGCTGAAAACATTACAAGAATGTCTGCAGACAAAGCAAAGCAGTGGCGTGCAGAAAAGAACGTTTAATAAAAAGCTTGCCTTCCTTTTACGGGAAGGCAGTTTTTTTGCATAAAAAGAGACTGACGAAAATTAACCTTCGTCAGTCTTTAGCTTTTAGCCTATAATTTCTGCTTTCCAGGAGTAAACGAAGCTTTCTCCTGCCTCAATGGCATTGATTGCATCCTTCTGTGAAAAGTCCTCTTTCTTTTCCGTGGAATCGTTAACACCGCACCAAGGCTCTATGCAAACATAAGGTGCACCGGGCTTTGCCCATATACCGAGATAAGGTGCGCCGCCAAGATGGAAAATAACCCTTCCCGAACGGTTGTCGCTTTCGAGAGTGAGGGTTTCGGATTTCACACCGTTAAAGATGAGGGCATCCTCGTTGAAAATATCTTCTGTAACTACGATAACCTTTTCGTTCTTAAGAACAGGAATCATTTCGGGAAGTCTCAAAGAATTCACAAGGTCAATTCTTACCGTATCAAGAGTTTCGTTTTCGCTGAAAACAAGTCTGTCACCGATGCTGCAGTTAAAAGCAGGGTGAGCGCCCAAGGATGCGTACATCACACGGTCATTTTCGTTTTTAATTTCGTGGGTGACCTTAAGGCTGTTTCCTTCAAGAGAGAAGGTAACCTTCACTGTGAAGTTATAAGGGTACATTTCGAGGGTTTCTTCGGTCTGTGTAAGAGTGAAGAACATCGAACTTTCATCAGCACCGCCGAAAGACCAGGGCATCTTTCTGGCAAAGCCGTGTTTTGGCATGGTGTACTTTTTGCCGTCAAGATTATAGCTGTCGTCAATAAGTCTGCCTACGATAGGGAAGAGAATGGGGGACTGACCTGCCCAGTATTTTTCGTCGCCTTGCCAAAGGTATTCTTTGCCGTTTTCTTTGAGAATAACGCTTGTAAGCTCACAGCCGAACTCTTTTACGCCGATTTTAAGATAGTCGTTTTCAATATAATGAATCATAACTTATCACCTTTTGCTTACGGTCTGAGACCCATACCGCCTTCAAGAGTAAGGGTTTCACCGTTGAGATATTTGAAGTCGGGATTTGCAAGCTGAACACAAACTCTGCCTATTTCAAGCTCGCTGTCACCGAAATGACCTGCGGGAGGCATTTTTACATTTGCCTTGAAGGCTTCGGGGTAAGCCTTTTCGAAGTTTTCGAGCTGTGCTGTCCATGCGAGGGGACAGATAACATTGACATTGATTCCGTCAGCAGCCCATTCTGTGGCGGCAACACGGCTGAGACCTCTGATGCCTTCCTTTGCGGCTGCATAGGAGCATTGACCGTAGTTGCCGAAAAGACCTGCACCTGAGGCGAAGTTGATAACACTGCCCTGTGTTTCCTTAAGATAAGGATAGCAGGCTTTCATATAATAGAAGGTGGCGTAAAGACCGGAGAACATAGCAAGATTGAACTGCTCTGTGGTGTGGTCTTCTATTTTAACACCGGAAGCGGATGCCTGTGCATTATTGATAAGAACGTCGATTCTGCCGAAAGTATCGATAGCGGCCTTTACAACACCACCAACAACTGATTCGTTATCTGCACCGTCATTAACGTCAGCCTGAACTGTAAGAACCTTGATACCGTAAAGTCTTTCGAGCTCTTCCTTTGCATCCTCAAGCTTCTGCACATTACGGCCGGTGATAACAAGGTTAGCGCCTTCCTTTGCATAGGCTGTTGCGATACCGTAGCCGATTGAACCGCATCTTCCGTCACTTAAGACCGCTCTGCCCGCGCCTGTGATAATCGCTGTTTTACCTGTTAAAAAACCCATAGTAATTTCTCCTTTTGTATGTTTTTTATATGATAACATTTTTTGCTTTCTTTGTAAAGGAATATAAAGAAATTTATCTCACTCTCTCGGTATAATACCGAAGCCTGTTCCGGGTTTACCTCCTGAAAGAAGATAAGCCTTGCACTGCTTTTGCAAAGAAGTATTTTCGGGATAAAGACGGGGATCCTTTTCCTCTTTTCCGAAAACTCTTTTTACTGTTTCCTTGGGATTGTCCGATGAGCCGAGAATATCGAACATTTCAGCAAAGCGAAGTATGTTTGATTTTTCGTTCATAAACTCCCTGTTTGTTTCACATAAAAGCCATGAGTCACAGATGAAGGCTTTATAGGGAAAGTCTGTGAAAAAACTTTCAGCCATTTCAAATGATTTTTCACATTCCTCTCTTAAAAGCTTCTCGCCCTGCGGAATATGAACATTAAGTACTTTTTCTCCCGGTTTAATATCAATGTGTTGTCTTTTGCGTTTTTCTACATAAGGCGGTAAGTAAAAGAAGTAAGGCTGAAACTGAAGTCTGGCGAGTTTGAATAATTTACAGTTCAGATGATTCTGTATCCAGCCGATGTTTTCAATTCCCATAACACCCTTTTCCTGTCTGCAGTTTTCGCTCCATACAGTTATATCCTTCATCGTATCGTAAAAGATTTTATCTGCGATACCCTTTTCACGGTAAACATTCAAGGTATCCCGTGCCTTCAGCAATACTGCGACAAGAAGATATATATAAGCTTTATCTTTTTTCAGAAACCTTTCGTGTAAAAGAATTTTCCCGCTGCTTACGGCATTGAATTTTTTTCTGCAGAGCCTGTGAATGTGTCTGCTGTCTTTTTCATAAAGGTCGGTTATTCCTTTTATACACATCTGTGAAAAACCTATTCTGCCTGCAAAAGCTTCAAGCCAGATAATATTTTCCCGTATAATTTCTTTGTTGTTTTTCATTATCTTATCCTCTGTTTGTAATATAAAAAGTTTATATCAAAAAGCTACCTCTGTCAACATTGATTATCCTCATTGGAAAAATTGCACAAAAGCATATATATTAATTTGTCTATTATATAGAAAAGATTTCACTTGCTTTTTTTGTTAAAAATTATGTTATATAATCAAGAAAATACTTTGTCAGTCAGGAGAGAATATTTATGAAAATTTTACTTATCGGTGCAGGTGCCATCGGCGGTACTGTAGCAGTTCTTTTGAAAAATGCAGGCTATGATGTACGCCTTATGTGTCATTCCGATTCCACGAAGGAGCTTATTGAAAAGGAAGGCTTTTTTCTTCACGGGGCAAAGGGCGAGTTCCGTGTGGATTTCACCTGCTACAGCAGTTATGAGGCCTTGGGTGAAGAGAAATTTGACCTTGTGATAATTGCCACCAAATACGGGGCTATGGCTGAATGTGCGAAGGCATCTCTTCCTTATGTGGCTGACGGCGGTCTCGTGGTCGGTATGCAGAACGGTATTCTTACGGAAGAGCTTGGCGAAATCGTCGGCAGAGACAAGGTAGTAGGCTGTATGATAGGCTTTGGTGCCACAAAGAATAAAGCTAATGACGTTACCATGACCTCAAAGGGTGAATTTTATGTGGGTATGCTTGACGGCAGACGTCCGAAAATTCTTGACGACTTTGCTGAAATGCTGAAAATCGTTCTTCCCACAGAAGTTACTATGGATATAAAGGGCAGACAGTATTCGAAGCTTATAATCAATTCCTGCATCAATGCCGTGGCAGGTATTACAGGAAAAACTTTAGGTGAAATTCTTAAGGATGTCAGGGCAAGAGATCTTTTCCTTGCCATAGCCAGAGAGGGTATGGCAGTAGCAAAGGCTATGAACATCAAGGTGCCTAAATACGGTGTTCTTTTGGAATACAGACTTCTTGCCTTAAGTAACGGTAAGCTTTACAATTCTCTTTGTAAGCTTGTTGTCCGTGCGGTTGGACTGCTTTATTCCGACGTAAAGCCTTCAACTCTTCAGTCACTTGAAAAGGGCGAAAAGACAGAGATTGACATTCTTAACGGCTACTTTGCACATAAGGGGGAGGAATATTCCGTACCCACTCCCGTAAACACAAAGCTGGTAGCTATGATTCATGAAATTGAAGAAGGCAAAAGAACGATGACTTCCGATAATCTCGGTGAGTTTTAAAATCGCAAAAAGGAGAAAAGCTTATGCAGTATAAAATTGAAGGTGATACCCTGCCTGTGGTAACCTGTTATCTTGAACCGAACGAACAGATGATTACCGAAAGAGGCAGTATGTCTTGGATGAGTCCGAATATGGAAATGCAGACTACCTCGGGTGGAGGAATAGGCAGAGCTATCGGAAGACTTTTTGCGGGTGAGGCTATGTTCCAAAATATTTACACCGCAAAGGCAGGCACAGGTATGATTGCCTTCGCTTCCAGTTTTCCGGGTTGCATCAAGGTTTTTGAAATTACCCCGGGTAATGATATAATTGTACAGAAACGTTCCTTCCTCGCAAGTGAAAGAGGCGTTGATATTTCCGTACATTTTCAAAAAAAGCTTAAGGCAGGCTTCTTCGGCGGAGAAGGATTTATTATGCAAAGACTTTCCGGCAATGGAACGGCATTTATCGAAATCGACGGTCATGCTACGGAATATGTTCTCGCTCCGGGTGAAAAAATAATTGTTGATACAGGTTATCTTGCTGCGATGGATGCTTCCTGCAGTATGGATGTTGTAACGGTTCCCGGTATTAAAAACATGGTTCTCGGCGGCGAAGGAATTTTCCACACGGTAATTTCCGGACCCGGCAGAGTAATACTTCAGTCAATGCCTATTTATTCTGTAGCCCGTGCGATTCAGCCCTATATTGTTACTACGGTTAATACTTAAATGATAAAACCATTGTAAAATCCTGATCTGTTCAGAATTTACAATGGTTTTTTGTATCATATTTGTTACCGATATTTTATCGGGGTGCAACTGTTTTTTCTATGTCAAACCAGAATTCCACACCTTTTTCCTTGTTTATCACGCCGTATTTCTGTCCGTGAAGCTCCTGAAGCTTTGCGACGATTGAAAGGCCTAAACCGAAGCGACCCTCGGCACGGGAATGGGATTTGTCGGCACGGTAAAAGCTTTGCCATATATTTTCAATATCCGTACCGGGGATTTGCTTACCTGTATTGAAAACGCTTATTCTGCAACAATCATCCATATCCTGTGAGGTGACAATGATTTCCTTTTCAAAGTCAAGGTGGCTGAGAGCATTTGAAAGGTAGTTATTGAAAACATTTGATAAAAGCTCAGTGTCGCCGTAGCCGTAAAGCTTTTCACCAATATTTACCGATACGATCGCACCTGATTCTTTTATCCTGTGTGAACGAAGATCAACACAATCCTGTATAAAAGAGGCAATATTGAAGGTGGTTTTGTTCACCTTGTAATTTTCTGTGCCGTACTGCAGATATTCCATAAGTCTGCACACAAGATTATTCATCTTCGATGACTCTTCGATAATAATATCGCAGAACTCCTCGGTGGAATCACAGCCGATACCGAGCTTCATTCCCTCTGCATAGCCCTGAATGATTGAAATGGGGGTTTTCAGTTCGTGGGAAACGTTTGCCATAAAGGAGCGCATGGTTTTTTCCATTCGTCTTTTTATTTCAATATCCATTTCAAGACGCAGATTTTCACTTTGCAGCTCGCTCATAGCATTACTCAAAGAAGCGGAAAGGCTGTTTATGTTTGAACCCAGCTCGTGAATTTCTTTGATTTTGAACGGAGGACATGTTTCACTGAAATCCATCTGAGTAATCCGTTTCGTTTTATCGTTGATGATAAGAAGTGGAGTAATAACCGAATAAGCATATATAAGAGCAATGGAAATAACTATTATACTGAGAATGAGCGTTGAAATGAAAAATGCCCAGCTTGCCGTGAGAGCATTGGATTTAACAGCATCAAGGGAACGGTATATTTCAATGCCGTTATTTTGTCCGAAGAATATGCCGTACACTATATATTCTGATTCGGTATAGTATTCCTGACGCATTTCAAAATAACTTCCGTCAGGCAATTCCACGTGCGAATTAATTTTCATTATACGGGGCTTGAGGTCTTTTTTGCTGTCTTTTCCGTCGGGCTCATAAACGATATCGTTGCTGTCCGTTGTGTAAAAAAGAGTTTCACGGGGAGAGTAGATTTCTATGTAAACATCTTTATTTACTTCTATGTCGGAGAGAATATTTTTGTAGTCATCCTTTTTAAAGTCGATTTCCCTTATCTGCTTTGAAATCGCTATCATGCCGTGTTGTGTAGCGTATATATACAGGTCATCCATAAAAGCAAACTGTACCACACTCGAAAAGAACAGAGTAATACAGAAAACAAGAATTACGACAAAGGACGTCCGCCTTTTCAGAGGCGGTTTTCTTTTGTTATCTTTCATTTAAAATTCCTCAATCTTATAGCCGATGCCGTAAACGGTTTTAAGGTGCATCGCACCCCAATCGCCGAGCTTTGTTCTCAGTCTTGCCACGTGAGAGTCAACGGTACGGATGTCGCCCGTAAAATCGTAACCCCATACGCTGTCCAGAAGCTGTTCTCTTGAAAATACTCTGCCGGGGGCTTCAAGAAATTTTTTGAGAATGTTGTACTCTTTGAGAGTAAGGTCAACCTCTTTGCCGTCAAGACGCACTTCATGGGCTTCATCATTGAAAATAAGGTCATTGAATTTCTTTTCGGTGTTTGATATTGCGCTTGAGCCTGTCCTCCTTAAAAGAGCTTCAACTCTCTTTACAAGAACAGAAGGACTGAATGGCTTTGTGACATAATCGTCTGCACCTGATTCATAGCCCATAAGCTCGTCGAACTCCTCACTTCTTGCGGTGAGTATAATAACGGGAATATTTGAGGTTTCTCTAATTTTCTTTGTAACCTCCCAGCCGTTGAGACCGGGCATCATTATGTCAAGAATAATAAGACTGAGGTTGTCTTTGTTTTTTTCAAAAAGAGCAAATGCTTCGTCGCCGTCTTCTGCTTCAATTACATTGTAGCCGGCTTGTTTGAGAAAATCCGACACAAGTTTTCTTATTCTTAATTCGTCATCAGCAATAATAATATTTTCCATAAAGAAAGTTCTCCTTTCACAGTTTATTAATATTTGAAAATATTTTACCATAAAACTTCTTCTATTACAATGCAGAAAATATCACGATTTGTTGAATTTTTTTTAACAAACACCGACAAATCAAGTTTTAAGCGGTAATTTATTGACACTTGGCAATAAATAGTATAAAATTATAATGTTAAATTTTGTTGTAAAACAAGAAAGGTAATGACATTTAGATGTCGAGGAAGGAAATATGATTTATATCAACAAAGACAATGTGTTCCACTTGCAGACTGAAAAAACAAGTTATGTATTCAGAGCACTCCCCACAGGTCAGCTTGAGGGTATGTACTACGGAAGAAAAATCAGAAACACCGACGATTTTACTTATCTTTACGATAAGCACGCTTCCGGTTACAGTAACTCAACTCCCTACACTCAAAAAGACACCTCTCTTTCCCTTGACCATATTGCTCTTGAATATTCCGCTTACGGTAAGGGCGACTACCGCATCCCTGCTATGCAGCTTATGCCCGAGGACGGTATTTTTACCACTGACTTCAAATATAAATCTCACGCGGTAACCAAGGTAAAGCCCGAGCTTCACGGTCTCCCCTCAAGCTATGGTGACAGCGACACTATTACGGTTGTTCTTGAAGACACGGCTTTAAAGGCTGAGCTTCATCTTTTCTATACGGTTTTCAGTGAATGTAATGTTATTACAAGAAGTGCAAGACTTATCAACAAGGGTGACAGCACAATCAAAATTCACTCTCTTATGAGTATGCAGCTCGACCTTCAGAGAGGGGACTATGTAATGCTCTCCTTTGACGGTGCCTGGGCAAGAGAAAGATACAAGAACGAAAGACCTCTTACTCCCGGTGTTTGTGAAATCGGCTCAATTGCCGGTTATTCCTCAAACCGTCACAATCCCTTCTTCGCAATCAGAGAAAAAGATACCACCGAGCACAATGGCGATTGCTACGGCTTCAACCTCGTTTATTCCGGTAACCATACTGCCAGAGCAGAGGTTTCCACCCACGGTCTTGTAAGAATTCAGAACGGTATCAACCCCTTCGAATTTGAATGGCATTTAGGTGCAGGTGAGTCCTTTGACACACCTGAAAGCGTTATGACCTTCAGCCACGAAGGACTTAACGGTATGAGCCATAATATGCACGACTTTGTAAATGAGCATATCGTAAGAGGCTACTGGAAAAACAGAGAGCGTCCCATCCTCGTAAATAACTGGGAATGTACAACCTTCAGCTTTACTGAAAAGAAAATCCTTGAAATCGCCAAGGCAACAAAGAACATCGGTGCTGAAATGTTTGTTCTTGATGACGGCTGGTTCGGCAAAAGAAACAACGATAAAGCAGGTCTAGGTGACTGGTATGTAAATATGAAAAAGCTTCCCAGCGGTATCGGCGGTCTTGCAAAGAAAGTCAACGATATGGGCCTTAAATTCGGCCTTTGGGTAGAGCCTGAAATGGTTAACCCTGACAGTGACCTTTACCGTGAGCATCCCGATTGGGCTATGAGCACAGATAAATATGAGCCTTCGCAGGGCAGAAATCAGCTCACTCTCGACCTTACAAGAAGAGATGTCCGTGAATACATCATAAACACTATGACCGATGTTTTCCGTTACGGCAATATCGAATATATCAAATGGGATAATAACCGTCAGTTCTCCGATGTATTCTCCCGTCAGAAGGGTGCTAAAAGCGGTGAATATTTCCACAGATTTATTTTAGGTCTTTACGAAATCTGGGATGCCCTTATCGGCAGATTTCCCGAAATCCTCTTTGAAGCCTGTTCAAGCGGCGGTAACCGCTTTGACCTTGGTACCTTCTGCTACATGCCTCAGTGCTGGACGAGTGATAATACGGACGTTCTCGACCGTCTTTATATCCAGAGCGGTACCTCCTACGGCTATCCCCAGTCTGTTACCACAATGCACGTTGCCGCATCAATGAGCTTTGCAAACTTCAGACCGCAGAGCATTGACCACCGTTTCAACGTTTCCGCCTTCGGTGTTCTCGGCTACGAGCTTGATGTTACAATGCTTTCCGACCTTGACAGAGCAAGAGTTAAAAAGCAGATTGAATATTACAAGCAGCACAGAAAGCTTTTACAGTTCGGCACCTATTCACGTATGGGTGATATTACTGTTGACGATAAGATCAAGTGGCAGATTACAAGCAAGGATAAGAGCGAATCTATGCTCGGCTACTTTGTTGACAGAGTAAAGCCCAACTGGGGTAACGATGTTATCAAGTTCGTTGATCTTAACGAAGATTTCACTTATGATATGAGTGTCCGTACACAGATTCTTGAATTCAAAAACTTCGGTGAGATGATTAATGTACCTCTTCCGAAGAAAATGGATCTCGAAGACGGCAAAATGTTTGATTTCCTTTGCAAAACCGTGAAGCTCAGAAATGAGAAGGAAGACTATACTGTCGGCGGTGATACACTTATGAATTCAGGCTTCAAGCCCAAACAGCCCTTCAATTACAGCGGCTTTAACTTCACAAATTCGAGAATGCTTTTCGACAACGATTCAAGAATGTATTATCTTAAAAAAACTGACAAATAAAGGACGGGTAAAATAATGTCTATCCAGAAAGAAATAATTGAACTTGCAAAACATTTCAGCATAGAGGGTGAACTGATTGATTTCAGTGTTTACACTGACGGACACATCAATTCAACCTACCGTGCCACCTTTGAAAACGGTGACAAGATTGAAAAGTATATCGTTCAGGGTATCAACACCCATGTTTTCAAAAATCCCGACGAGCTTATGGATAACATCGTCAATGTTACACAGTATCTGAAAGCGAAAATTGAAGAATCGGGTAAGGACAGTTCAAGAGAATGTCTCGAATTTCTTCAGGCAGATACAGGTAAATATTATTTATACCACTCTGATAAATGCTGGAGAATTTACCGCTTCATTGACAAATCTTATACCATCAACTACATCAAAAACCGCAGCTTCTTTGAAAGCGCAGGTAAGGCTTTCGGCAGATTCCAGAGAAACTTAAGCGGTTATCCTATGGAAACTCTGCACGAAACCATCAAAGATTTCCATAATACACCCAAGCGTGTTGAAACTCTTGAGGCATCCGTTGCCGCCGATGTAAAGGGAAGAGCAAAGGAAGTTGAAAAGGAAATCAAGTTCGCTCTTGACAGAAAAGAGGATGCGAAGGTGCTTCTTGACCTTTATGAGCAGGGGCTTATTCCTTTAAGAGTTACCCACAACGATACAAAGCTCAACAACGTTCTTTTTGATGAAGAAACAAACAAGGCTATCTGTGTTATTGACCTTGACACCATTATGCCCGGCTTCTCTCTTTACGACTTCGGTGATGCCATCCGTTTCGGCGGTAACACCACCAAAGAGGACGATGCCGACCTGGAAAATGTCAATATTTCCGTTGAGCTTTTCAAAAGCTATGCAAGAGGCTTCCTGAGTACCTGTGCCAAGGCTCTCACAAAGGCAGAGGTTGAGCACCTTGCGTTTTCTGCAAAGCTTATGACCTACGAATGCGGTGTACGTTTCCTTACGGACTACCTTGACGGTGATGTATATTTCAGAACGGAATATCCCGGTCATAATCTTGTAAGAGCAAGAAATCAGTTCAAGCTCGTTGAGGAAATTGAAAACAATCTTGACAAGATGAATAAGATTGTTGAAGAAATCTATCTTGAAGCAATTAAATAATTTTAGTGCGGAGTTGTCTTTATAGTCAACTCCGTAATTTTTTTGATTTTTTAGAGGCTATATATAAATATTCAATAAAAATTTTCGAAAACTATTTATTTTTCTGTGAATATATGCTATAATATACTCAAGAAAAAGAAGAAATTCTTTTTCAGCACAGAAAGGAGCTGACGATATGAAAATTACAGTTATCGGCAGAAAATGCACACCCAGAGATTCATTCAAAGAAAGAGCCGAAAAAAGACTCAAAAAGGTTGAAAAATTTTTCGGTGCCGACGCAGAGGCAAAGATAACTGCAACTGTCGAAAAAAATGAGCAGATAGTTGAGGTTACCATTTACCACGACGGCATGATTTTCCGTTCACAGGAAAGAGCGGTAAATATGAATGATGCCCTTGACAGATGTGCAGACTCAATCGTACGTCAAATCCGTAAAAACAAAACCAAGGTTGAAAAGAGACTGCGCAGCGGAGCCTTTGAAGCTTATGAATCAATTGACGTATTTGAGCCCGAGGACGATTACTCTGTTGTCCGTTCAAAGGAAATTACCCTTAAGCCCCAAAGTGTTGAGGAGGCAATACTGCAGATGAACCTTCTTGATCATCAGTTTTATATGTTCCTTGACAGCACAAGTGACAAAATCTGTGTTGTATATGCCCGAAAAGACGGTGGTTACGGCTTAATAATTCCTGATGTTGATTGATTTATCCGAAAAGATGTGATATAATCACCCTGCTGACTTATGTCGGCAGGGTTTTGATATTATTTATAACTTTTTAGAAAGCAGGTTATTTATGAAAATAAATTTTGTTATTCCCTGTCTTCTCGGCCTTGAAAAGCTTATAGCTGATGAGATGAAGGATTTAGGTGCTGAAAATGTAGTTTCCGAAAACGGCAGAGTGCTTTTCTCCGGTGACGAATATCTTTTAGCCAGAGCGAACATCTGCTCACGCTATGCCGAAAGAATACAGATATTGGTAGGTACCTTTCAGGCGAAGACCTTTGAAGAGCTCTTTCAGGGCACAAAGTCTCTCCCTTGGGAAGAATGGATCGGTGCTTATGACACCTTCCCCGTAAAGGGCTATTCCCTTAATTCCACACTTTTCAGCGTCAGCGACTGTCAGTCGATTATCAAAAAGGCTGTGGTTGAAAGACTTAAGAGCAAATATAATATTTCCTGGTTTGAAGAGACAGGACCTCTTTATCAGATTCAGTTTTCCATTATGAAGGATCAGGTAAGTCTTCTTATTGATACCTCGGGCTACGGTCTTCATAAAAGAGGCTACCGTCTTGAGTCAAACGGCGCACCCATAAAGGAAACTCTTGCCGCTTCTCTCTGCTGTCTGTCGAGACTTCGTCCCTATCATACCCTTTATGACCCTATGTGCGGTTCGGGTACCATCCTTATTGAGGGAGCCTTACTTGCCAACAATATGGCACCGGGCATCAACCGTCATTTCACCGCCGAAAGGTGGACAAATCTTCCCGAAAGCATCTGGACCGAAGAAAGAGAAAGAGCAAAAAGTCTTGCCCTTACGGACAGTCAGTTTGTGGCTTACGGCTCGGATATTGACGAAACCTCTCTCGACCTTGCCCGTGCAAATGCAAAAAGAGCAGGTGTGGATAAGTTCATAACCTTCGAAAAGTGTGATGTTAAAAACTTCATACCGAAAACTGAAAGAGGCACTCTTATCTGTAACCCGCCCTACGGTGAGAGACTTCTTGACCTTAAACAGGCAGAAGACCTTTATAAATCGATGGGTAAATGCTTCCGTCAGCAAAAGGGCTGGTCCTACAGTATCATCAGTCCCTCGGAGGATTTTGAAATTTTCTTCGGAAGAAAAGCCGACAAGCGCAGAAAGCTTTATAACGGTATGATAAAGTGTCAGCTTTATATGTATTTTAAATAAGATAAAAATAAACCATTGCAGAAGTTCATTTGAAGTGACCCCAAAAAGTTAGACAAAGTTTTTTAGAAAAACTTGTGCAAATTAAATATTAAGCTGCTAAAATGGCTTGAGATCTGTGCACAGCAGGTGTCAAGCCATTTAATTTTAGCTTGATTCTACGATTATTGTA
>JAZUNX010000056.1:0-16252 GCA_045604385.1 Acutalibacteraceae bacterium | reverse complement strand
GGCTCTATCTGTACCACCCGTATCGTTGCAGGTATCGGTGTCCCCCAGATTACAGCCATCTTTGACTGTGCTAATGAAGCCGCTAAACACGGTAAGAATGTTATCGGCGACGGCGGTATCAAATATTCAGGTGAAATCGTTAAGGCTATTGCTGCAGGTGCTTCTACTATTATGGTCGGCTCACTTGTTGCAGGCTGTGAGGAATCACCCAGTGATACAGAAATCTATCAGGGCAGAAAGTACAAGGTTTACAGAGGTATGGGCTCTATCGCTGCTATGAATTCAGGCAGTAAAGACAGATATTTCCAGGCTAACAATAAAAAGCTTGTTCCCGAAGGCGTTGAAGGTCGTGTACCTTACAAGGGAACATTAAGCGAAACCATTTATCAGATGATGGGCGGTCTCCGTGCAGGTATGGGCTACTGCGGATGTGCTACAATTGACGAGCTCAAGGAAAAGACCCAGTTCGTACGCATCACAAATGCAGGTCTTATCGAAAGCCATCCCCACGATATTTCCATCACAAAGGAAGCCCCCAACTATTCAATGGGTTCAAACGGCTAAAATATCAAAGCAGTCTCTTTCGGGAGACTGCTTTTTAGGTAAGAGGGAAAAAGTATGGTCGCGGATTAAGTTCTGCGACCGCTTTTTGTTATGTACCGCGAAAGGGATCAGAGTGGTGAAGGGAAAAGAGTAGATTATAATGGGTAGGAGCGGCCATGGGTCATGCGATTTTTCTGTGAAATTAACTTAAAATGTAGGGCGGGATGACCTCATCCCGCCGCATTATTTATCCAAATACTATCCTTTGCTCTTCCATATCAACCGTTGCATTCACGCCAAAGGGTATAATAGATCTCGGTAGAGCGTGACCGACATTTACATTATATACAATGGGAAGAGAAGCGTTATCAACTACTTCAATGAGCATCTTTTTATATTCTTCATAATAAACTTTCTCTGCAGGTTTGCCGACAATTATTCCGCTTATTACATCGAAAATTCCTGCATTCTTCAATGTAAGAAGTGCTTTTTTATATTGTTCAGGCTTCATTTTCATTTCGCTTGATTCAAGCAGGAGTATTCTGTCTTTCCAGAAATTCAGGTCGGGAAATAAACCGTATTTTTTACATAGCTCGGGTGAATCCTTATACCACTCCCCTGCATACATATCAAATAGGGTTTCTATACATCCGCCGAAAATCTTTCCGCTGAAAACACTTTTTCCCTGTAAAAGCTCAAAGCCCTTATTTTTGTGTTCCTTTAAGGGAGTGCCCATTTGTTCTTTACTGAAATCTGTTCTGTTTTCATACCATAAATCAGAGGGGGTTATTTCTTTAATTTTTCCCGTGGTGACAAGCTCTTCGAAATACTTTCTGCTGTAAGGGAGCATTTCTTTGTCGAGTTCACAGATATCTGCTAAAAAGGACTGTCCGTAAAAGGTATTCAGTCCGACCTTATTGAGCATAAAATGGTTTGTAGTCGTGTCGGAAAAGCCTAAAAAGATTTTTTCGCAGACTGCCTTTTTCAGCTCATCATTTTCGAACAAATATGGCAGTAGCCTGTATGTATCGTCACCGCCGATGGCACAGAGAATCATATCGACTTCATCATCCCTAAAAGCCTGTATAAGGTCTTCCGATCTTTTTTCGGGATGCGCCTTAAGATAAGCGTGACCTTTAAGAGCGTTATCCATAAACTTGACCTTAAGGCCGTAGTTTTCAAGTCGGGATATTCCCAGCTCTATTTCGTGCTTTGCAAAATCTTCCCCTGCCGTTCCGTGGGAAAGGCTTACAATCGCCACCGTTTTAACCATTTCATCACCTCATTTTCTGCATTATAACATTTATATACATCAAAAACAATATTTGCGGCGGGAGGAGTCATCCCGCCCTACCTTTCAAAATAAAAAAATAAACGACCATAGGCCGTACGAAAATTATTCACTAAAAATGAAATAACCCCCGAGACCGATGTTTCTTTACACATCTTTACTGGTCTGGGGGGTTATTTCTGTGAACTCTTGTTATCTAACATCTTTTGTTATCCTCTCTTTCTACAGAATGGATTTTCTTCATTTTCAGATTTCATCGGGCATCTTCTTTTTTGTTTTTTCATTCTTTCTTTTTAATCTATATCTTCAATGCCTGATGTTATCTTTTGAAGAAGTTTTTCGGACTCTTTAATTTTTCGGTTAAAGTGTTTTAAAATGTTTTTACTTTAATTTTTAACCTTTAAAGAGTTCTTTGGATTTACCTGTACATTGGTATCACCTTTCCCTTTCTGTGACTATAATATAACATATATTTTTGCTGATTGCAATATCAAAACTGTACAAAGTTAACTTTAGTTTTTCGTATATTACGCAGAAACTGTGAAAAGTGCATAAAAAGTGTTGACTTTGCCTTTAGGATTTGATATGATGGATATGTTAGGGCGCTTATGCCCTGTTTTTATTTGGCGTACTTTTAGTTTATCTTGACAAAAAGACTGCTTTCTAATATAATTATAGCACTTAATTAAAGCTTAATCCGAAAGGACGATATAATATGGAAGAAAAAATCATAGTGCCCGGCGCAGAAGCTCCCGAAAAGAGAAAGAAGATACTTTCATGCATCCAGCCCTCGGGCATTCCCACCCTCGGTAATTACCTGGGCGCACTCAAAAACTGGAAGCTTCTTTCCGATGAATTCGACAGCGCCTTTGCCGTTGCCGATTTACACGCTATCACCGTAAGACAGGACCCTGTAAAGCTCCGTAAGCAGATTATGGAGGTTTTTGCACTTCTCCTTGCCATCGGTCTTGATCCGGAAAAGAACATAATCTTCATTCAGAGCCATGTTCCTGCTCATTCACAGCTTGCATGGATTCTTAACTGCTACACACAGTTCGGCGAGATGTCAAGAATGACTCAGTTCAAGGATAAATCTCTCTCCCATGCCGACAATGTCAATGTAGGTCTTTTCTCCTACCCGGTGCTTATGGCAGCTGATATCCTTCTTTATCAGGCTGACCTTGTTCCCGTCGGTGCAGACCAGAAACAGCATCTTGAAATTGCAAGAGATATTGCAAACCGCTTTAACGGCATTTACGGCAAGACCTTCACCATCCCCGATCCCTATATTTCAAAGACCGGTTCGGCAAGAGTTATGTCTCTGCAGGATCCCACAAAGAAAATGAGCAAATCCGACCCCAACCCCAAATCCTATGTTTCTGTTTTCGATGCACCCGAAACTATTATGAAGAAAATCAGAAGCGCCGTTACCGACTCCGAAGGCGGTGTATATTACGGTGAGGGTAAGGACGGCGTAAACAACCTTATGAGCATTTACTCTGCCTGTACGAATTTAAGCTATGACCAAATTCAGAAGGAATTTGAAGGCAAGGGCTACGGTGACTTTAAAAAGGCAGTAGGCGAGGCTGTGGTCGAAGAACTTCGTCCCGTAAGAGAAAGATACGAAATGCTTATGAAGGACCAGGCTTATCTCAAAGAGCTTGCTGCAAAGGGTGCAGAAAGCGCAAACAGAGTGGCAAACAGAACGCTCTCCAAGGCTATGAAAAAGTGCGGATTTATACTTCCGTAAATTCGCAATTCTCAATGCGAAATCGCGGACGAAAGTTCAGTAATGGGATAATAATGCACCGCCCCTTTAACAGGACGTATTGTAGGACGGGATGACCCCGTCCCGCCACAAAATTAATAGGATATATTATGTAGCAGACACGACGTGCCGTGTCTGCTGTTTTTATATAAAGGAAAGACAAACGGACAGGCTGTGAAAAGTCTGTCCGTTTGTTATTTTTCTGATTCTGCTTTTTTCGCCATTTTTCTCCTCTTGTCCCGTGTTATCATAAAAATCTTCCCTGTAAAAGCAACTGCCACAGATAATTCCTTTGAAACCATAAAAATCTTCTAACAAACTAAACAAAGAATGTG
Organism: Acutalibacteraceae bacterium; assembly: GCA_045604385.1. GTDB lineage: Bacteria > Bacillota > Clostridia > Oscillospirales > Acutalibacteraceae > UBA6857. The sequence continues at coordinate 12,315 of JAZUNX010000056.1, read as the reverse complement.
GATTGTTTTTAATCAGTTTGTAACAAAATAACAAAAACTATTGAATTTTATTTTTGAGAGTGTTATTATGATATTTGTAGAATTATAAAGGTGGGGAAGTATGCCTTTTCCCCTTTAAAAATCACGAATAACAATATAAAAGAGGGTGAAAAAATGGCTGAAAAGAAACAGCGCGGCGACGATGTTGCTCTTTATCTTTTCCATCAGGGCAATAATATGAAAGCCTATGAATATATGGGCGCTCATAAGGTTCCGGGTGAAAAGAACCTCTGGTCCTTCCGTGTCTGGGCACCCCACGCAAAATCCATAAATGTGGTCGGTGATTTCAACTCCTGGGATGAAAATAAAAATCCCATGGAAAAAATCAATGATGCAGGTATGTGGGAATGTTACCTTTCGGATGTAAAGGAATTTGATAATTACAAATTCATCGTCACTGCGCAAAACGGCAAAAAGACAGCAAAGAGTGACCCTTATGCCTTCCACAGTGAAACCCGTCCCGGTACAGCCTCGAAAATTTATGATCTCTCCGGTTATAAATGGGGAGACAGCAAATGGATTAAAGAAAAAGAGCAGACAAATGTCTACGAGTCTCCCATGAATATTTACGAAGTCCATGCAGGCTCCTGGAAGATTTACGGCGAAGAGGCTCCATATTCTTATAAGGATTTGGCTAATGAGCTTATTCCCTATGTCAAGGATATGGGATACACTCACATTGAGCTTATGCCCCTTTCGGAATATCCCTTCGACGGCTCCTGGGGCTATCAGGTAACGGGTTATTTTGCTGCTACATCCAGATACGGCACACCGAAGGATTTTATGTACTTCGTGGATAAATGCCATCAGAACGGTATCAGCGTTATTTTGGACTGGGTACCTGCTCACTTCCCCAAGGATGAGCACGGTCTTGCCAACTTCGACGGCGAAGCCTGTTATGAATACAAGGACGATAAAAAAGGTGAACATAAGCAGTGGGGTACGAAGGTATTTGACTTCGGCAGAAACGAGGTAATATCCTTTCTCACATCCTCGGCTAATTTCTGGCTCGACAAGTTCCATATTGACGGACTTCGTGTTGATGCCGTTGCCTCAATGCTCTATCTTGACTACGGCAGAGAGCACGGTCAGTGGATAGCCAACAAATACGGCGGAAACGAAAATTTAGAAGCCGTGGAATTTTTGAGAAAGCTCAATTCGGGTATTTTCAGAGAACATAAAAATCCCCTTATGATTGCCGAAGAAAGCACAGCCTGGCCTTTGGTTTCTAAACCGACGGACATAGGCGGCCTCGGCTTCAACTTCAAATGGAATATGGGTTGGATGAACGATGCACTGAAGTATTTCTCAATGGACGGCCTTTCCAAAAAGTATAATCACAATCTTCTTACCTTCTCATTTTTCTATGCCTTCTCCGAAAACTTCGTTCTTCCCATCTCCCACGATGAAGTCGTTCACGGCAAATGCTCCCTTATCGGCAAAATGCCCGGTGAATATGACGATAAATTCAAGGGCATCCGCTCCTTTATGGGCTATATGATGGCTCATCCCGGTAAAAAGCTTACCTTTATGGGACAGGAGTTCGGTCAGTTCATCGAATGGAAATACGACAGCGGTCTTGACTGGGTGCTTTTAGAATACGAAAAGCACAGACAGCTCAAAAATTATGTTAAAAAGCTCAATCATATCTATCTCAAATATCCCTCTCTGTGGGAAATTGATTACAGTTGGGAAGGCTTCAAATGGCTCGTCAGTGATGACAAAAATAACAGCGTAATCGCTTTCTCAAGAAAGGACAAAAAAGGTGACGAAATCGTTATCGCCTGTAACTTCACTCCTGTGTGCCGTGAGAAATATTCCTTCGGTGTGGAAAGAGAAGGCGTCTATGAGGTCATTCTCAATTCTGACAGTGAGGAATTCGGCGGAAGCGGTCTGGGCACAAAAACCAAGGTTTCATCAAAGAAGGTGCCTATGCACGGCTTTGAAAACAGTATAACAGTCAATCTTCCCGGTCTTTCCAGTGTTCTTTTCAGAGTTAAACCCAAAAAGACAAAGGCAAAAACGGTCAAGTCTGACAGAAAAAAAGCTAATAAATAATCTTATATAAAAAAGAAACGGAGGAATCAACCATGGTCAAGAAAACAGAATGTCTTGCAATGCTCCTTGCCGGCGGTCAGGGAAGCAGACTCGGCATACTTACCAAAAACATCGCAAAGCCCGCAGTTCCCTACGGCGGAAAATACCGCATCATCGACTTCCCTCTTTCCAACTGCATCAATTCAGGCATTGAAACAGTCGGCGTTCTTACCCAGTATCAGCCCCTTGAGCTGAATGATTATATCGGCAACGGCCGTCCTTGGGACCTTGACAGATCCTACGGCGGTGTACATGTCCTTTCACCCTATCAGCAGATTAAGGGCACAGAGTGGTACAAGGGTACAGCCAACGCTATTTATCAGAACATAAACTTCATCGACCGTTATAATCCCGAATATGTTGCTGTTCTTTCAGGCGACCATATCTATAAGATGGACTATAACAAGATGCTCAAATTCCACAAGGAAAAGGATGCAGCCTGTACCATCGCTATGCTCGAGGTACCCTGGGAAGAGGCATCACGCTTCGGTCTTATGTTTGTAAATGATGACGGCTCCATCAGTGAATTTGAAGAAAAGCCGAAGAATCCCAAGAGCAATAAGGCTTCAATGGGCGTTTACATCTTCACATGGAGTAAGCTCCGTCAGTATCTTATCGACGACGAAAATAATCCTGATTCAGGTAATGACTTCGGTCACGACGTGATTCCCGCTATGCACGCAAACGGCGAGAGAATGTTTGCATTCAAGTTTGACGGCTACTGGAAGGACGTAGGTACCATCGACAGCCTTTGGGAAGCAAACCTCGACCTTCTCAATCCCAAGGTTGACCTTGACCTTTCCGATGACAGCTGGAAAATCTATTCAAGAAATCCCATCGCTCCTCCTCACTTCGTTTCAGCAAATGCAAAGGTTGAAAACTCAATGGTAGGTGAAGGCTGTTACATCGGCGGTGAAGTTGACTATTCGGTTCTCTTCTCCAATGTAACAATCGAAGAAGGTGCAAAGGTAAGATATTCCATCATTATGCCCGGCACCACCATTAAGGCAGGAGCTACGGTAGAATATTCAATCATCGCTGAAAATGCGGTTATCGACGAAGGTGCCAAGGTTGGTGAAAGTCCCGAAAACAGCGCAAACCGTGATGATTGGGGAGTAACCGTTATCGGTGAAAAGGTAACCATCGGTAAGGGTGCCACAGTAGCGGCAAAAGAAATGATTGACACAGACGTAAAGGGGGTTAAATAATATGTACGCTTCAAATGTTTTAGGTATTATCTATTCAAACGTTTATGACGACCACCTTAATGAGCTGACCACCGTGCGTACAATGGGCTCTGTTCCCTTTGCAGGCAGATACAGACTTATCGACTTCGTGCTTTCAGGTATGGTAAACAGCGGTATTACCAAGGTGGGTATCAGCACAAAGGCAAACTATCAGTCACTTATGGATCATCTCGGCTCCGGTCAGGCTTGGGACCTTTCCAGAAAAAGAGACGGTATGACCATTCTTCCTCCCTTCAACCTTTCCGACAGCGGTGTTTATGAAAGCCGTCTTGAGGCATTACAGGGTATGATGGGTTATATTTCAAAGTCAGGCAAAGATTATGTTGTTTTAGCTGACTGTAACGCAGTTTGCAATATTAATTACGCTGACCTTCTTGATGCACACCAGGAAAGCGGTGCAGATATTACCATCGCCTATAAAAGAGGTATCGCTCCCAAGCTTAAGAATATTATGACCTTCGAGCTTGACGGTAATGACATCAAAAAGGTTACCGTTGACCAGCACGGTAATGAGGCCTGTGACTATGCTCTCAACATCATCGTTATGAGCCGTGTTCTCCTTCAGAGAATTATCAGCGCCGCCGCAGGTTCAGGCGCTATCCGTGAAAGCTTTGAAAAGGAAGCAATCGCAAAGAATGTAGACAACCTTAAAATCAAAGGCTACAAGGTTGATTCCTATGCAAAGACCATCGATTCGCTCCAGAGCTACTACGACATCAGTATGCAGCTTCTTTCCGGTGAATACAGAGACCTTTTCACCAAGGAAAACCCCGTTTTCACAAAGGTGCGCGACGATATGCCCGCTATTTACGGTGTATGCTCCAAGGCAGCGAACTCTCTTGTAGCTGACGGCTGTATCATCAAGGGTACAGTAGAAAACTCCGTGCTTTCAAGAGGTGTACAGGTTGCAGAGGGTGCAGTGATTAAAAACTCCATCATTATGCAGGACTGCTTTATCGGTGCAGGTGCCGTGGTTAATTGTGCTATTCTCGACAAAAACGTGGTTATCAAGCCTAACCGTGAATTAAGCGGTGCAGAGACCTATCCTCTCTATATTGGCAAGGATACAACTGTATAAAAGCAAATCACCCGAAAGGATAATAAAAAATGAAAGTTTTATATGTTGCAAGTGAAGCCCTTCCCTTTATGGCCAGCGGTGGCCTCGGTGATGTGGCAGGCTCACTCCCCCAGGCACTCCGTAAAAGACTTATCGGTTGCCGTGTGGTAATGCCTCTTTATGACACCATCAAACAGGAACTCAAGGATAAGATGACCTTCGTCACAAACATCTCTGTTCCCGTAGCCTGGAGAAGGCAGTATTGCGGTATCTTCCAGGCAAAGCACGAAGGTGTTATCTACTATCTTATCGACAATCAGTACTATTTCAAGCGTGATACTATCTACGGTCACTATGACGATGCGGAAAGATTTACCTTCTTTGCCCGTGCCGTACTTGAAATCCTTCCCGTGGTTGACTTCAAGCCCGACATTATTCACTGTAATGACTGGCAGTCAGCTCTCACACCCGTTTTCTATTCAACCTTCTACAGCAAAGATCCTTGGTATCAGGGCATCAAGACTGTTTTCACCATTCACAACATTCAGTATCAGGGTACCTACGGTCTCGAGCTGGTTAATGATGTTATCGGTCTCAATCCCGACGATACTTCCATCGTGGAATACGACGGTGATGTTAACTTTATGAAGGGTGCTATCGAATGCGCCAATAAGGTTACTACCGTTTCTCCTTCTTATGCAAATGAAATTTTAGATCCCTGGTACAGCCATGGTCTCGACACTATTCTCCGTGACCGTCAGTGGAAATTACAGGGTATTCTCAACGGTATCGATGTCGACAACTACAACCCTGAAACCGACAAAAACATCGTGAAGAATTATGATGTCAAGACAGTTAAAAAGGGTAAGGCAGAAAACAAAAAAGACCTTCAGGCAGCTTTGGGTCTTCCCCAGAGAGCAGATGTGCCCATCATCGGTCTCGTTACCCGTCTAGTTTCCCATAAGGGACTTGACCTCATCAAGGGTGTTTTAGACGAGCTTCTTTATACCACCGATGTACAGATAGCTGTTCTCGGTTCAGGCGACTGGCAGTACGAAAACTTCTTTAAGGAAATGGCTGCCAAATATCCCGATAAGGTTGGCATCAGCCTCGGCTTCATTCCTGCTTTGGCAAGAAAAATCTATGCCGGTGCAGACATCTTCCTTATGCCCTCAAAGAGTGAGCCCTGCGGTCTTTCACAGATGGTTGCTCTCCGTTACGGCACAGTGCCCATCGTAAGAGAGACAGGCGGTCTTCGTGACTCCATCACTGACAGCGGCGACGGTCAGGGTAACGGCTTTACCTTCAAAACCTACAACGCTCACGATATGCTGGGCGCTATCAGAAGAAGCCTCGGTGCTTACGATAACAAAGAGTACTGGGACGGCCTCGTAGTCAGAGCTATGGAATGCGACTTCAGCTGGGGCAAGAGTGCTAATGAGTACATTAAGATGTATAAGGAAATACTTAAATAACATAGCGCAGAATATCGGTAGGAGATAATTTCTGCCCGCTACGTAAGGTTAATATTACAATAAAAGGACACGGCAAATGCCGTGTCCTTGATTTTATTAAAAGAGAAAATACAATGAAGGAAATATGTTTCAATATTTTTTTAAAAAAGTAAAAAACCCTTTACAAATCCACTCCTTTTTCATATAATAAGTTTATGAAAATAAACGGCTATATTTCTAAAGGAGGATAAAACAATGAAAAGAACACTCAAAAAATCTCTTTCACTTTTTCTTGCACTCATAATGCTTATGAGCCTTGCACTGCCTGCTTTTGCAAAGGAGACACTTTGGATTTCTCAAAGCCTCAGTGATGTTCCCGTTATCCGTATTTCCGGTGACGGTGAAAAGCTCGTTGACGAAAACGGCAATAAGGTTTTTCATTATAAGGATTTTGCATCAATTCTTGAAAGTGATGACGAAGAGGAAGAGGATGGTGACAGCTCATTACTTGAATCAGTCGCTAATGTTCTTATGCCCTTCCTTATTGACGGTTTACTTAACGACAACTGGGATCCTTATTATGAAAATCTTCAGAAGGAAATCGGTGAAATTTTTGAAAATTCACTTCTTGACAAAGACGGTAATGCACAGTACGGCACAGGACTTCGTCAGGAAAGAATCGAAAAAATGAATAACACAAGACACAATGACCAGGCATGGACGAATGAAGAAGGCATAAAATACTATGTTCAGGACAGATATTGGTTCTATTATGACTGGAGACTTGATCCCATCGAAACAGCAGGTGAATTTAAATCTTTCATTGACGATATCATCGCATCAACAAACTGTGACGAGGTGGGTGTTATAGCAAGTTGTCTCGGCACAAATGTTGTTACTGCTTATCTTGCGGTTTATCCTGACCACGCAGCAAAACACGTCAGAGGTATAGCCTTCGACGGAAGTGTTGTCGGCGGTGCTGAAATGCTCAGCGAAGCAATCAGCGGCAAGTTTAATGTAGATGCTGCCGCAATTAACAGAGCACTTCTCGACTGCGGTGCAATCGGTATGTTCGATATTGACGGCTTTATCAACACAACACTCGAAATGCTCGACAGAACAGGTGCTCTTGATGCTGTTATCGGCAAGACAAAGGATTGGATATATTATAAATTAGTTGAGGGCGTAACCTCAGCACTTGCTCTTTCCACCTTCTATACATGGCCTAACTATTGGGCTTGTGTATCACCTCAGGATTATGATACAGCTATGGAATATGTTTTCGGTCCCGAGGGCAGTGAAAAGAGAACGGAGTATGCAGGCCTTGTTGCAAAACTTGACAATTATAACACTGTTGTCCGTCAGAGAATACCCGATATTCTCTCTGCAACCGTAGAAAACGGCGTAAACTTCGGCGTTATTTCAAAATACGGATTCCAGACACTTCCTATATGCGAAACGAATTACCTTATTTCTGATCAGTTTGCTTCCGTCGGCCGTTCATCCTTTGGTGCAACAACAGGCACAATTTACAACGATCTTTCTGATGAATACATAGCTTCAAAAGTTGAAGCAGGCTTCGGCAAGTATATTTCACCTGACAAGCAGATAGATGCATCTACCTGTCTTTTCCCCGACAGCACATGGTTTATTAAAGGCTCAAGCCACTCCAACTGGTCCGATTGGGAATTAAGACTGCTTTATGATATTGCTTCATCAAAAGAGCAGTTAACCGTTGATAACTCCTGCTGGCCTTCACAGTTCGTAGTTTACGAATACACTAATCCTGATGAGGATAGTGACGGTGAAATTGAAACAATGACAACCGACAACTGCGACACAGAAAACTGGGAAGCAGAAGAGAAAATCGATAATCCCACAGATAAGTACGGCAAAATTTTTGTTGCAGTGTCATCCTTGATAAAATGGCTTATGGAGCTTATTAAGATGATATTTAGGCTTGGATAAGAATTATATCTGGCAGGGTGGTTTTCCACCCTGCTTTTTTTGTCAGCATATAAAAAATCAAGGTACACGATTGGAAATCGTGTACCTTTAATTATTTTATTAAACCTTACGTGGCGGGCAGAAGCTATCCTCTGCCGATTGTTCCCTCGCGATTGCGCATTATTTCGCAAGTGCGCCGATTTCAAGCATAAATCCGCCGATCTGTGCACCGAATTCGGGACCGCCGTCCATAATAAGTCTGCCTGCCTTTGTAGCCTCAAGCATATCGTCTGTACCGAGGAGAGTGCCTAATGCGCTGTCAAGGCTGTTGAAGCGAAGAGTGAAGAAGGGCATTGCTCTCTTGTATTCGCCTCTGCCTGCACGGGATTTACCTGCCTTGATACGAAGGTAAGCAGATATCTGAGGATAACCGTCAACTGCAAAAGCATAAACACGGTCAGGGCTCTTTGTGGTCCATTCCTTGATTTCTGTGTGTCCCATTTTATTGAGCTGGCTGATACCGCTTGAAAGAAGATAGAAGTAGCACTTTACGAGGAGCTCTTTGGTATCTTCGTCCTTCGGCGGCTCTGTGGCACCTAAAAGGTCAGCCATTTTGAGAAGTACCATTACGAATGATACAAGTACGCCGGCTTTCTTGAGGCCCTTGATTTTCGGAATACCTGCCGGAGTAATGTTGCCCTTGAAGAAATCATTGAGAGCTTCCATACTCTTGAAGGTGAGCTCGATGTCGGGATTTTCTGTAAGACAGGTGTGAACAAGCCATTCACCCTTATTTACGATGAAGTGCATACCCTGCTTGCCGTCTTCACATTCGGGGTCAAGACAGCTTACCTGGATAACTGCTTCCACATTTTCGAACTTTTTCTTAAGAGAAGGAATATCGTTAGCAATAACCTTTACAAGCGGCAAAGCTGCATTGAGGAAAATTTTGTTTGAATATAAGGCTTCTTTTGTATGAGCCATAGTCTTTGCCTCCTTGTATTAATTAGAATTCGTCGTCCCAGTTATCGTCTTCTTCGAAGTCTGCATTCATTGTTTCACGAATTGCAGCGATGATACCGTTACTATCGATGCCTGCATCTGACATGATGTCTTCCTGAAGACCGATCATAGCGAAGCTCTTATGGCCGAGCATTTTGAATGCGCAACCCTTACCGTACTGAGCCATAACCTCAGCAACAGCTGAACCGAGACCGCCTGTAACAAGGTGGTCTTCAACTGTAATGATTCTTCTTGTGTCAGAAATTGCCTTCTGAATAGCCTCTACGTCGATGGGGCTGATGGTGTGCATATTAAGAACGCGAACTGAAAGTCCGTCAGCATTCTTAAGGAACTTAGCGGCCTCACGGGCCTGGAATACACAGGAGCCGCAGGCGATAACTGTGATATCTGTACCCTCGTGAACCTCTACTGCCTTACCAACCTCAAAGCCGTAGTCCTGATTTTCGTAAAGAACACGGTCAAAGCCGCGGTTGATACGGATATAGTAGGGACCGAAGTTGTCGTAAGCTGCGTTAACAGCGTTTGCTGTTTCAAAACCGTCAGCGGGAACGATAACTGTAAGGTTGGGCATTGCTCTTGTGATAGCAAGGTCAGTGATGGCATGGTGAGTAGAACCTGCCTGACCGAAGGATGTACCTGAGTGAGTTGCGATGATTTTTGCGTTTACGTTCTGATAACAGATGTCTGTGTGGAGCTGGTCACAGGCTCTCATTGATGTGAAAGCAGAGAAGCCGGAAAGGAAGGGAATCATGCCTGCTCTTGCCATACCTGCAGCAACACCGAACATATCCTGTTCTGCGATGCCTACGTTGATAACTCTTTCGGGGCAAACCTTAAGAACATCACCAAGCTTTGTTGATTTTGCAAGGTCAGCTGTGATAGCAACAACCTTGGGGTCTCTTAAAATAATGTCAGCGAGAGCCTTGCCGTAAATTTCAGCTGTTGAAATTGAAGTCTGATCAATTGCGTTATATACAAATCCGCCTGCCATAATTATTTGCCCTCCTTTTCTGCTCTTGCGCAACGAGCCTTGTAGTCTTCTTCAAGTTCCTTGTTGAACTTTTCAAAGAGAGCATCGTCAATTGCGCCGTAATGCCATGTGTAGTCGCCTTCAATTGTCTTAACGCCTGCACCCTTCTTTGTATCCATAAGAATACATGTGGGTGCGCAGGGTTCCTTTGCTCTTTCGATAGCGGCATCGATAGCATTGCACAGCTCACCGATGTTGTTACCGTCAATAACGATTGTGTTGAATCCGAAGGCTGTCATTTTGTCAGCGAGGGGTTCAAGCTTCTTGATGTCTTCGGTGTTACCGTCGATCATATTATGGTTTCTGTCGATAAATACGATACAGTTTGAAAGGTTGTAATGGTTCATTGTCATGAAGCCTTCCCAGCAGGAGCCTTCGCCGAGCTCGCCGTCACCGGTAACAACGTATGTAAGATAGTCCTTACCGAGAAGTCTTGCTGCGAGTGCAGTACCTGCTGCGATTGAGGGACCGTGACCGAGTGAACCTGTTGAAGCATCAACACCTACAACCTTGTTTGAGTCAAGATGCATACCCATCTTTGAGCCTGAAAGGTTAAAGGATTTGAGCATTTCAACATCGTTGAAGCCCTTGTCACAGAGTACGGGAGCGTAAGCGATTGCTGCGTGACCCTTTGAAAGGATGAAGCGGTCTCTGTCTTCCCATTTGGGATCCTCAACCTTGATGTTGAGATACTTGTGATAGAGAACGGTAAGAAGGTCCATGACACTCAAACCGCCGCCGAGATGTCCGCTGCCTGCCCATACAGTGGTCTGAACTGTAAGCTTACGGAGCTCATAAGCTTTCTTTTCAAGAGCAAGCCATTCGTTTTTTGAAAGTGGCATAATGTTTTCCTCCATTAAATAATAATTTATTTAATCTCCCTTCAAAGGAGACAATTTACTTTTTATTTAAAAAGCTCGGGATGATTCTTTGCTACGATACCGAAGCATTCCTCAGCAACTTCAATTGTGTGCTTGATGTCCTTGTCGGAAAGAGCAGCATTGATGAAGTGGTTATGGTGAGAAGCGAGGAAGATGCCTCTTGAAACCATTTCAGCAATCCATTCCTGATGAAGGAGCATACTGTCGTCGTTGGCTATTCTTAAATAGAAGAGTGCGGGAGCGCCTGAAGCAATCAGGTTAAAGCCGTGCTCTGCACCTGCTTTAACAAGACCGTTGCAGAGCTTTTCGCCTTTCTGCTTGAACATTGTGGGAATGTCGAGAGCCTTCATCTTATTGATGTTTGCGATACAGGCTGCAAAGGGAACTGCTGAAAGCCAGTAAGAGCCTGTGTATGCAAGGGAGCTCATTGCGTCCTTAAGGAAGTCCTTACCGCAGATAGCTGACATATTGTAGCCGTTTGCAAGTGCCTTACAGAAGCAGATAAGGTCAGCCTCAAAGCCGAAGTAATGGTCAGAGCCTGCAAGGTCAAGACGGAAGCCTGCACGAACGTCGTCGATGATAAGTACGATGTCATTCTTTGTACAGATTTCTCTTACCTTGGGCCAAAAGCCGTCCTGAGGGAAGGCATTGTCGTGGAAGTTACCGTGGTCATAGGGCTGAGCTATGATACAGGCAATTTCGTTTTTGTTTTCTTCGATAGTTCTTTCTAAAAGAGGAATATCGTTCCAGGGAAGCATAATGTTGTTTGCAACATCCTCGGGAAGAACGCCCGGATAGTCAATTTTCTGACACCAGGGTGAAACACCGTGGTAGTAGCCGGAGAACATAATTACTTTCTTTCTGTGGGTATATGCTCTTGCGCACATGATAGCGCCCTGTGTAGCATCGTTACCGTTCTTTGCGAAGAAAGCCCAGTCAGCTGATGCAACGGTGTCAACAAGAAGCTCTGCACATTCAACCATAACCTTGCCGGGCTGTGTGGTACAGTTACCGAGTGCGGTCTGCTTTGCGGCGGCGGCGTCAACGTCGGGGTCACAGTAGCCTAAAACGTTGGGGCCGTATGCGCACATATAGTCGATGTATTTGTTTCCGTCAACGTCCCATACATATGTACCCTTTGCCTTTTCAGCGAACATAGGCCATTTGTTAACGGGAATGAACTGACCTTCAGCGGGGCCGAGGTGACCGTAGATACCTGAAGGAATTACTTTAGTGGCGCGAGAGAACATCTCACGGCTTTTTTCTGTATTATAAACGGGAAAACTCATTATTAATTCCTCCTTATGCAAGATAGAGTGCTACTCTGTCAAGAATTCTGTTAACGTTGTCAATCATATTGATAAGACCGTGCATTTCAACCTTGCCTTCACCGATAGAAGCGATAGCATTGATTTTACCGTCGAAGAGAGCTCTTGCAGTACGAATGTCGCAGAACTGCATCTGTGAACGGAAAGCTTCGGGCTTCTCTTTGATGGTAATCATATGGCTGTCCTTAACCTGAATGGTAGCGGAAATGCAG
>JAZUNX010000055.1:0-13502 GCA_045604385.1 Acutalibacteraceae bacterium | reverse complement strand
GTCACATCATTTTTAAAATCTAATGGCTGTCCTATGCTTGCATTTTCAACTCGGAATTGTTGCATAAAAATAAAAACTGCTAAAAGTAATACTACAATGATAACCAATGGTTTTATAAGTTTTTTCATAAAAAAATCCGTTTTTATTCATACTTCGTGTAAATTTGTGCTTTCTTCTTACCCTCCTAAAAATAAAAAGTGTGTGCTAACCGAAGTCCGCACACACGAAAAACACAAACTTCGTTTAGCTTTCAGCAATATTCTACACCATATTTAGTGTAAAGTTAATACATCATATGTGGTGTATTGTAGAATTTTACTATCTTACATCAAGGAGATGGTAAAATGAAAAGTTATGTCGAAATCATCAAAGATTTAAGAGAGGACAACGACAAAACCCAAAAAGAAGTTGCTGAATATCTTGGCACAACACAGCAGGTTTACTCACGCTATGAAAAAGGAGAAAATGAAATCCCCGTACGTCATATTATCGCTCTTTGCAAATATTACAATGTGTCGGCTGATTATATTCTCGGTCTTAAATAAAATAATAAAAACACCGCACCCCTTACCGAAAACTACATTTCAGGGATGCGGTTAAAATTTTACAATCGGGTGCGGATGTCCCGCCCACACTTCTTCACTCTTATATCGTGCTTATTCCCTCGCTACAAAAATCCCGATCAAAGCAAGAAAGAGTGAAAAGTGAATAGTGAAGAGGTAAAAAGTAAAATCCCATTCGCTTGAACGAACGGGATTTTTGGAGCTGATAACCGGATTTGAACCGGTGACCTCATCCTTACCAAGGATGCACTCTACCTACTGAGCTATATCAGCACGCTTTATTTGTGAAAGCCTAATGATTATATCCTATTTTATCCCGCTTGTCAACCTTTCTTTTGAAACTTTTTAAATTTTTTGATAAAGTCTCTTCAGTTAAGATTTTTTGCACTGTCGTTGAGTTTAAAAAGCAGGGATACATTTATGCATTGAAAGAAATGTTGTCTAAATGTGGTATTTTTAAATATATTTAATAAAAACCGATGACAAACGAAAAAAAGTGTGTTATAATTTCTTCGATTTTGAAATTCGCGGAGGAAGACAATGAAAGAGTACATTTCACGTCTTAAAAAAGACTGCAAATTACATACTTTTATATTATGGTCTGTAATGAGAGTGCTGATGACAGTAGCTCTTGTCGGCAGCATTTTATCCGGTACTCACTCTCTTACGGGGCAGATACATATAGCGGTCTGTCTTGTTGCTTCTTTCCTTTGGGAGTTTTCACAGGCGATGCCTGTAGGCGCTCTTTTAAGATTTATGCCCGTGTCGATTCACACGGCATTTAATGCGGGATTGTTTGTTTCTTCCTTCTTCGGCATATATGTGAATTTTTATTATGATGTAAGGTTTTTTGACCCTCTTATTGTGGCGTTTTTCGGCTTCTGGTCCGTTCTTTACGGCTATGAAATTGCCTGTGCCGCGATAAAAAGAGATAAATTCGGCGCCACAAAGGCCATGGTTTTCTTTGCCGCCTTCGGTGTCAGCTTTATCTTCCTTAATGTGTGTGAGCTGGGTGAGTTTATTTCTGATCAGCTTATCGGTCTTGCCACGGGAGAGGTGGGGGATGCACAGTTCTGGTCCTATCTTCTTTCCGAAGGCACCGCCAGAGCAGAAACTGTCATTCCTGCCATTGACAGCGCTCGCCGTCCCTTGATGGATATTATGGCGGATATTGTTATTCATACTGTCAGCGCGTTTGCGGCTCTTATATTCATTAATGTCTGCCCTTACCGTCTTAAAGGGAGATATAAATATAATCTTGATTTCGATAACAACGGCGTTAAAAATACGGAAAGTGTAATTTGAAAGTGAGTTTTACTGATGAAGGAATATATTCAGCGGTTGAAGTATAATTGTACACCGCGCACCTATGCTTTTTGGTGGGTGATAAGACTTGCCATGGTCGGACTGTTTATCAAATCCCTTTTTGACAAGCCGTTTTCTCCTGTTATTTCTATGGAAATACTGATGAATCTCAGTGTTATGTTCACCTGGGAAGTTTGTATGGCTATGCCGAAATGGACTGTTTTTCCCTATATCCGTCCAATAATGCAGTGGGCGATAATCATTGTCGATTTTATTGCAGTGGTTGCAGGCTATCTTTTCGATTTTTATTATGAAGTGCGTTTGTGGGACTCTTTTCTCCATTTTATGTGCGGCATCGGAATTGTTTTTTTCGGCTATGAGTTCGCCTGCGCTCTTATCAGAAAGGAGAAAAAGACTGCCTCTCTTTCTCTTATCCTTATCGCATCGGTGGGCTTCTGCTTTATGGCTACCACCTTCTGGGAAATATTTGAGTTTTCCTGTGACCAGATTGTCGGTATGATGAGCGGTGTGCCTCACGATGTTCAGCATTGGTCTTATGCCAAAGCTTTGGGAACACCAAAATTTCAGACCCTTTTCGATTATATAGACATTAACCGTTATCCCATTATGGATACTATGGGCGACATCGTGCTGAACACAATAGGCTCCGTTCTCGGTGCCATAGGGCTGAAGCTTTATCCCTACCGCCATAAGGGAAGATTCAAGCTTGATTATGTAATACCCGAAGCAGCAGCGGAGCAGTAATCCACTGCTGTTTCTTTCTTTGAAAAGCTTTTTTAACATCGTAGGGCGGGATGACCCTATCCCGCCGTGAATTAAACGAAATATCTGCTTGACTTTGTTCACTTTCTTGGTGTAGAATTAACCTATAAATTCAAGGAGGAATTAAAAATATGAAAAAAACCAAAATCATTCTCATTGTCCTTGCGGCAGTAGTTGTCGTGGCAGGTGCAGGACTTGCCGTCAGCAAAAAAGCCGACCTTATCGATTTCGGTGAAATAGTGATGGAAGGTATTCCTGAAAAGACAGATGATGCTACCCGTGTAATGTCTTTCAATGTCCGCTGTGCCGATGACCCCGAGGGCAGCATTGATAACCGCTCACAGATTGGTGTAGAGGTAATAAAGCAGTATGCACCCGATTCCTTCGGTGTTCAGGAGGCCACACCCAAATGGCTTCGTATTCTCGATAAAGAGGTAGGGGACAAGTATGCGCGCGTAGGTCAGTCAAGAGATTTCTTCGGTCCCTTCAGCGAGTATAACTGTGTATATTATCTTAAGGATAAATATAATCTTCTTGACAGCGGTACCTTCTGGCTTTCGGAAACCCCCTATAAAAAGTATTCAGTAAGCTATGACAGCGCCTGCAGAAGAATCGCTTCCTGGGCAGTTCTTGAAGATAAGGATACGGGTAAGGTGTATACCCACATAAACACTCATCTTGATCATGTTCTTGAAAGCACCAGAGACGCCCAGTGTAAGGTTCTTCTTGCCGAGATGGACAAGCTTCAGACCCAGGGAACCGTTGTTATTACAGGTGACTTCAATACCTACAGTGACGGCGATGTTTACGCTTCAATGACCGCCGGTGCTGATGATGTGGCATTTACCGCAAAGAACACCGACAGCGGTATTACCTATCATAATTACGGCAAAAAGGCAGACGAAGGACAGGGCGCTATAGATTTCATCTTCGTAACAAAAGGCACAGAGGTTGAAAACTATAAGGTGATAAGAGATACCGTTCAGGATATGTACCCCTCGGATCACTACCCCATCGTGGCAGACATTATTGTTTAATGCAGAATGCAGAGTGCAGAACGCAGAATGGCGGGATGATTTGTCAGTAAAGGAAAATGACATTCCACCAAATTAATAAAGTGTGTATCGTAGGAGCGACCATTGGTTGTACGCCATAAAGCATAAATTACAAGCCCGTCGGATTTTCCGACGGGCTGGATTTTTATTCTTATTTCTTTTGCTTTTTCACGGGAGCCTTTATTTCTTTTTCTTCCTTTGGCATCGGCTTCCACAGGTGAATGATGCCTTCATCGTTTAAAAGCTTTAGCATAATAATTATCATCGGTGCAATAAACATACCGAGCACACCGAAAATCTTAAGTCCGATATATATGGCACTGATGGTAAGGAAGGGAGGAAGTCCAAGCTGACCTGCCACGAATTTCGGCTCGATAATTTGTCTTATAACAGTGATAACGGCATAAATAATTGCAAGACCTATTGCCATGGGATAATTACCGACTATAAGAGAATAGGCTGTCCAGGGGATAAGGATTGTACCTGTACCGAGGACAGGGATGATGTCAACTATAGCCGTGACAAGAGCGATGATCGTGATATAGTTTGACGAGAAAACACCCAAAAGCCTTAAAACATAAAGTCCCACGGAAAGCTCAATAAAGGTGATGATAATGATTGAAAGGTAAGCCTTACCCATTTTTCCGAGGGAAGATTTAAGCAGAGCTATACCTCTTGAAACATCCTTTGCCTTCTGTTCGGTAAGCTGTGCTTTGACAAACTGTTTTATAAAGTCATAATCAGCTGTAATAAAGCAGGCAGCAACGATGGAAACAACGGTAGCGATGATAGCGGAAGGAATTTGTCTTGCCGTGGAAATAACGCCCGAAATTGGAGCGGTAATCCAGGAAAGACTGAAGGATCCGCCGAGTGTACCGGCAATATCTTCGGTGAAGTCTGTGCTTCTGCCTGCAAGCCATTCACGGATTTCAACAAAAAGTGTTGCGATGTTTTCTTTGAGGGTTTTGCTCAAAAATTCAGGGAAGCCCGAAACGAAATTAAGCAGAGCATTTTCAATCGTGTTCACAAGAGAATCGATATTCTGTACCTGCACCATAACGTAATCAATAAAACCGCTGATTTCCTGTGCAATCCTGACACCGATAAGAGCCGTGAAAAACAGCACAACGGCCAAAAGCCCGAGAACACAAAGCGTAGAAGCAAAGCCTTTTTTTATGGGGGTTTTGCGCAGTATGAAGTTTTTGGGCTTTTGAAGTAAGGATGCAATAATAAAAGCAAAAATTATGGGGAAAAGGGTGCCCATAGCGTATTTGAAAAGCAAAAAGCAAAGAGCGATAACGATTCCGTAGTACGCTATGTTTATTATTGCTTTGCGCTTTCTTTCAACATCAGTCAATTTAAACACCTCACTTTATGAAATTACATATATTATATTAACCTATATTCAGATTAAAATCAATCAAATTATTAAAATCGTTATAAAATACGAAAAAAATTTTTTCAAAACTCTTTCCTTAATGAATAAAATGTGTTATTATATCTGCATATATTTTTGTGCGGAGATTCTTTTTCCGTCAGGAATGAAATTCACAGAAAGGTCGTGAAAAAATGAACGTTGCTATTTTAGGCTACGGTGTCGTTGGCTCGGGTGTAGCTGAGGTTATCAGCAAAAATGCCGACATAATGAAAAAAAACAGCAATGTGTCTTTGTCACTTTCTCATATTCTCGATATAAGG
The DNA here is from genome assembly GCA_045604385.1 of Acutalibacteraceae bacterium. Lineage (GTDB taxonomy): Bacteria > Bacillota > Clostridia > Oscillospirales > Acutalibacteraceae > UBA6857. The sequence continues at coordinate 8,098 of JAZUNX010000055.1, read as the reverse complement.
GACTTTGAAAACTGTCCTTTCCAGGATATTATGACAAAAGATTTTTATGATATTCTCAATGACAGCAAGGTTGATATCGTTGTTGAAACCATGGGCGGAGTAAGTCCTGCCTTTGAATTTGTTTCAGCCTGTCTTAAAGCGGGTAAGCATGTTGTTACCTCAAATAAAGAGCTTGTTGCCGTAAAGGGCTATGAGCTTCTGGAAATTGCCCGAAAAAAGGATGTCAACTTCCTTTTTGAAGCTGCAGTAGGCGGCGGTATCCCCATTATAAGACCTATCAGCCGTTGCCTTGCAGGTAACAGAATAAGTGAGGTTGCAGGTATTCTTAACGGAACCTCAAACTTCATTCTCACTAAAATGATAATGGATAATATGGATTTTGATGTGGCTCTTAAACTTGCCCAGGAAAAGGGCTATGCAGAAAAAGACCCCACAGCCGATGTGGAAGGCTTTGATGCTCTGAGAAAAATCTGTATTCTTGCCTCACTCTGCTTCGGAAATCACGTATATCCCGACGGAGTTTACACTGAAGGCATTTCAAAAATCACTCTTGAGGATGTGGATTTTGCTTTTTCTTACGGCTGTGTAATCAAGCTTATTGCCAAGGCAAAGAAAATGGATGACGGAAAAATCAGTCTTACGGTTTCACCTTGCTTTGTGAAAAACGAAAGTATGCTTGCAGGCGTAAACGGCGTGTTCAATGCCTGTCTTGTAAGAGGTGATGCAGTGGGTGATGTTGTGCTTTACGGTCAGGGTGCAGGTAAGCTTGCCACAGCCTCTGCTGTTGTGGGTGACGTAATCGATTGTGCCTGTAACACAAAGGAAAGAAAATTCTTCGGCTGGGACGAGGCGAAGGAAGGTCTTCTTGCAGATTATCTTGATGAAGAAATTTCACTTTATGTAAGAGCAACTGCCGAAAGTATGGAAAATGCCGAAGCAGAAATTGAAAATATATTGGGTGAAGTAACTTTCCTTGACAGAAAAAATCAGCATTTTGATGAAATTGCATTTGTCACACCCGTAATGAAGGAGAGAGATTTAAGAAGGATTTTAGCAAAATTACCTCTCTCGATCATCAGTACTATCAGAACAGTCAACTATTAATAAAGGAGGAAGAGTATGGCTCTTATAGTTCAAAAATTCGGCGGCTCTTCTGTTGCAAACGCAGAAAGAGTAATGAATGTTGCCCGTATCATTACTGATACCTACAAAAAGGGCAACAGTGTTGTGGTTGTAGTTTCCGCACAGGGCGACACAACCGATGACCTTATAGAAAAAGCAAAGGAAATCAATCCTAACGCTTCAAAAAGAGAAATGGATATGCTTCTTACAGCAGGTGAACAGATTTCCATCTCCCTTCTTGCCATGGCAATTGAAAGTTTAGGCTATCCTGCAGTTTCCCTTTTAGGCTGGCAGGCAGGCTTCACAACAAACTCTGCTTACGGTATGGCAAGAATTCACGAAGTGAAAACCGAAAGACTTCAGCGAGAGCTTGACCAAAAGAAAATTGTCATCGTTGCAGGTTTCCAGGGCATCAATAAATACGATGACCTTACCACCTTGGGCAGAGGCGGCTCGGACACAAGTGCAGTTGCAATTGCCGCGGCTCTTCACGCTGACCGCTGTCAGATTTTCACTGACGTTACAGGCGTATTCACCGCTGACCCGAGAAAGGTTGAAAATGCACAGAAGCTTGCAGACATCACTTATGATGAAATGCTTGAATTTGCCACCTTGGGCGCACAGGTGCTCAATAACCGCTCGGTGGAAATGGCGAAAAAATATAATGTTGAGCTTGAAGTTCTTTCAAGTATGGTAAGAGAAAACGGAACAATCGTCAGGGAGGTTGCTAATATGGAAAAAATGTTAATCAGAGGCGTAACAAAGGATACAGATGTTGCCAGAATTTCAGTTGTAGGTATGAAGGATATTCCCGGTAATGCCTTCAAAATGTTCTCAAGACTTGCACAGAAAAACATAAACATAGACGTTATTCTTCAGTCAGTAGGCCGTGACGGCACAAAGGATATTTCTTTCACCTGTGCAAAGAGCTTCGCTGACGAGGCAGTTGCCATCCTTGAAGATATTTTTGCTATGGAGGGTGCTGTTGTTTCTTCCGATACAACAATTGCCAAGATTTCAATAGTCGGTGCAGGCATGCAGTCTCATTCAGGTACCGCATCAAAGATGTTCGGTGCTCTTTATGAGGCAGGCATCAATATCTCTATGATTTCCACAAGTGAAATCACCATCAGCGTTCTTATCGATAAAGAGCTTGCCGATAAAGCTGTTTCAGCAGTTCATAAGGCATTCTTCGGTTAATTGAAAGAATAAAAAATAATTAAGACTGTCATTTTTCTATGGCAGTCTTTTCATATCTATTGAAATGAAAAAAGAAAAGTGGTAAAATCATCTAAAGAAAGGGGAGAATAAAATGGAAGAAAAGAAAAACATAATCGGTCTTGCAAAGGAAAAGCTCGGAGAAATAAAAAGCTACTGGAAAAAAGCACCCGAGGGCAAATATGTTCCCTATAAGGAATTAGTCTCTTATTCCGTCGGCGGTGCAGGTGTTTACTTTATTTTCTCGCTTGTAGGAATGATAGCACTCAATGCAGGCAGTATGATAGTAGGTGCCTCTATAGGCATCAAGGCCATCGACCTTCAGACAATGAATGCACTTTCCATCATTTTAAGTCTGCTTATTGCACCTACCAGAGCGATGATGTTTGACAATACCCGAAGCAAAATGGGTAAATTCCGTCCTTACATACTCTATCTCGGTCTGCCTACGGCTGTTTTAGGAACGGCCTTTGTTTATATGCCCTATGAGACTATGGCATATAATCAGAAATGTGTAACGGTTTTCGTCTTTTACACACTTCTTCAGTTCTTTTCACCGTTCTATCAGTCGGCTTATATAAGTCTCGTTCAGGTTCTTTCACCGAATTCCCGTGAAAGAGGCTGGATAATTGAAATCAGCTCAATTATATATTCCTTTGCTCCCACGGTAATAAATCCCGTGCTTCCTCTTATCGGTAAGCTGGAAGACCTTTCCACCTACAGAAAGGCATTCCCTATATTCTGTATCATAGGTCTTGCGGTGAGTATGCTTGCTGTTTTCGGCACGGAAGAAAAAATTATCGTACCTAAAAGCTATGTACAGAAAATGAGCTTCAGGGAAGGACTTAAAAAGGTTTCAAAGAATAAATATTTCTGGATAATCAATTCTTCGGGCTGGCTGGGCTTCCTTAATACAGGCTACAGTAATATATTTCAGTGGATATTCTACTACGGTATGAATAATCCTACGCTCTATGCCTTGATGGTTGTTCTTAAGGGTGAGGCATCCACACCGGGTATGGTTCTTGCTGCTCCTATTATGAACAAGATAGGAAAAAAGAAAATCTGCTTCCTTTCCATTTTCGGTCAGGTTGCAAGTATCGCCATGATGCTTGCCTGCTACAAAAACTATGTCCTTGTGTTCGTGTTTATGTTCCTCAAGGATATGTTCGGTGCACTCTCAATAATCTATATCCCTGCTATGAATGCGGATATGATGGACTATCAGCAGTATAAAACAGGTGACAGACTTGAAGGCTTTATAGGTCAGTCAGGTCCTCTTCTTACCTCCGTTATTTCTCTCGGTACAGGCTACGCCATCCCCGTAATACTTAAAGGTTTAGGCTTTACCAATAACTATGATGCCCTTTATAATGCTGACTTCCGTAACCCCTTGGTTTATGCACTGCTTATCTGCAGTCTTATTGGCACTGCTATGTCAGCGATTCCCTTCTTTTTCTATGACCTTAGTGAAAATAAAAGAGCAAATATGATTAAGGTCCTTAAAATCCGTGCTGTATTTGAAGATTACATAAACGGTGAATTTTCCGAGGAAAAGTTTGCGGAGGTTGTTAAAGATATTGATGAAGCACAGGCAGTTCTTGCTGACAGGAGCAACCACAGCGCCGAGGATATAGAGGGCGCAGAGCTTACTGTAAAAGAGCTTCATAAATTCTCGGATGAGGAATATGCCGTAAGAATTCAGCGTGCTGAAAAGCTTGTTTCCCACGGTCTCGAAGGTCTCGGAAGCTTCGATGTCAGCGCTCTGGAACAAGCGAAAAGGATTTCTGCAGGCACAAAGGCAGAAAAAATTGCTAAAAAAGAAGGCATCGCTTATCTCAAAAGCCTCGAAAGAAGTGCAGGTATTATCGCTGCCTATTACCCCGACGGAATCAGAGTGCCCGATAAGAGCATCGTTGACAGGGTAAACGGAATGACTGAAAACAGCAGGGAAGAAAGAAAAGAGAAAAGACAGGCACAGAAAAAGCTCGAAAAGGAATTAAAGCTTTATAATCTTGCCGCCAAGCCTTATCTTGAGGCTGAAAATCTTCTTAAAATGAAGGCCGCTTACGAGGAATACGAAGCGCTTAAAGAAAAATATATTTCCGTAAACTGAAAAAAACAGGTGATTCAATGAAAAATAAAGGCGTAATGGTAAAATGGTTTTTACCCTACTTTAAAAAGCACAAAAAGGTTCTCTTTCTCGACCTTTTCTGTGCGGCACTTACTACGGGTGCAGAGCTTATTCTCCCGATGATGGTCAGAGAAATTACAAATATTGCCACGACGGATATTTCGAAACTGACATTAGAGCTGATACTGTCTATGGCGGCAGTTTATGCTTTGTTCAAGATAATCGATATGTGTGCAGGCTATTATATGATTTATGTAGGTCACGGAATGGGTGTTAAAATCGAAAGAGATATGCGTGAGGATATGTTCTCCCATCTTCTTACAGCTCCCTTCAGCTATTTCGACAAAACCAAGGTCGGACAGCTTATGTCAAGAATAACCACTGACCTTTTTGATATTGCAGAGTTTTCCCACCATTGTCCCGAAGAATTTTTTATCGCAGGAATAAAGGTAGTCGTTTCCTTTGCTGTTCTTACCACCATCAATCCCTTGCTTACGGTTTCCACCTTTGTGGTGATACCTCTTATCTTCTTTGGTACGATGTACTTCCGCCGTAAAATGAGAAAGGTTTTCGCCGAAAGACGAGTAATCGCAGGTGATGTCAATGCACAGACAGAAACCACACTTTTAGGCATAAGAGTGGTAAAATCCTTCGGCAACGAGGATATCGAAAGAGGCAAGTTCAATAAGGAAAGCAAAAAGCTTGCCGAGGTGCAGACTGCCTCCTATAAATATATGGCAAGACTTAACGCAGTTGTGAGACTTTTTGACGGTCTTATGTACCTTGTTATGATTCTTTTAGGCGGTGTGTTTCTTATTAAAGGTCAAATTACTGCCGCCGATATGACTGCTTATCTTCTTTATATCGGTATGCTCATTTCAGCCATAAAGCGTATAGTAGAATTCACCGAGCAGTTTGAAAAGGGTGTAACGGGCGTTATGCGCTTTGCAGAGATTTTGGAAACACCCTCGGAAAAGGGCTATGAAGCCACGGAAGAAATTACCGATGTCAAGGGTGATATTGATTTCGAGGATGTAACCTTCAGCTATAGCAGTGAAAAGGGAAATGTCCTCGCCAATATCAATCTTTCCGTGAAAAAGGGTGAGAATATAGCCATTGTAGGCCCTTCGGGAAGCGGTAAGACAACTCTTTGCAGTCTGCTTTCACGCTTCTACGAGCTTACAGGCGGTAAAATCAAGCTTGACGGCAAGGATATCAATGACCTTTCCCTTGAATCCCTCCGAAGTGCAATCGGCGTGGTACAGCAGGATGTGTATCTCTTTTCAGGCTCTGTTCTTGAAAATATCCTTTACGGTAAAGAAGGTGCCACAAGAGAGGAAGCCGTTGCCGCCGCTAAAAGAGCAGGTGCTCACGATTTCATCGAATCTTTACCCGACGGTTATGACACTTATGTAGGTGAAAGAGGTGTAATGCTTTCAGGCGGTCAGAAGCAAAGAATCAGCATAGCGAGAGTTTTTGTGAAAAATCCCCCCGTGGTTATTCTCGATGAGGCTACATCTGCCCTCGATAACGAAAGTGAGCAATATATCAAAAAATCCCTTGCCGAGCTTACCAAGGGCAGAACTACCTTTACTATCGCTCACCGTCTTTCTACGGTCAGAAATGCTACCCGAATCATCGTTCTTACTGAAAAGGGCATCGAGGAGCAGGGCACTCACGAAGAGCTTATGGCAAAGGAAAACGGCATCTACAGACGCCTTAATGAAAATGAACAGTAATTCAGTCAGCACTCACCGAAAAGGCGGGTGCTGATTTTTTGTAGGGAAGGTAAGCGGCTTTCCGTAAGGTAGCGGTGGGAGGCGGCGAGCCAAGTGACCGTAAACGGTCAATCCCGACACACCGCCGTGGCGTCGGGATTCCCTGTACACAGGGCTTGGCCCGCCGCCTCCCACCGCCCGCTGACTGAAAAGCACAGTCTTTCCGATACGATAAAAAAACCTCACAATCCACATCGGACTGTGAGGTAAAACTATTTATTGTCAGCTTTTCTTGAACTGCTTTTTCATTCTCTGTTCTTTTGAAAGAATGGTTTTTCTTAAGCGGAGTGAAAGGGGAGTGACCTCTAAAAGCTCGTCATCCTTGATAAATTCCATACACTGCTCGAGGGAAAGTGTAACGGGAGGAACAAGACGCAAAGCGTCATCAGAGCCTGAAGCACGGGTGTTGGTGAGATGCTTCTGCTTACATACGTTACATACCACGTCCTCTGCCTTTGCGCATTCACCGACTATCATCCCTTCGTAAACGGGTACGCCTGCACCGATGAAAAGTCTGCCCCTGTCTTGGGTATTGAAAAGACCGTAGGCGGAGCTTTCACCTGTTTCGTGAACGACGATGGAGCCTCTTTCTCTTGTAACTATGTCACCCTTGTAAGGCTCATAGCCTGCGAAAAGCTGATTCATAATGCCGTTACCGTTGGTGTCGGTCATAAATTCGCTTCTGTAGCCGATAAGACCTCTTGAGGGGATTCTGAATTCGAGGTGAGTAGAGCCGCCGTCTCTTGCACCCATATTTTCGAGCTCGCCTTTTCTTGAGCCGAGCTTTTCGATAACTGCGCCCACATACTGTTCGGGAACTTCAACGATAAGAAGCTCCATAGGCTCCATAGTAACTCCGTTTTCTTCCTTAAGAATAACCTTGGGACGTGAAACGGAAAATTCATAGCCTTGACGGCGCATGGTTTCGATAAGGATGGAAAGATGAAGCTCACCTCGTCCGCTTACCTTGAAGCTGTCCGTGGTGTCCGTTTCTTCAACGCGCATTGAAACATTTGTTTCGACTTCCTTGAAAAGTCGGTCTCTGATGTTTCTTGAAGTTACGAACTTGCCTTCTTTACCGGCGAAGGGGCTGTTATTGACGATGAAGTTCATTGAAATGGTAGGCTCGTCGATTTTTACGAAGGGTAAAGCCTCCACGTGGTCGGGGTCACAGGCTGTGTCACCGATATTGAGCTCGGAAATACCTGAAACGCATATAAGGTCACCTAAAGAAGCAGAAGAAACCTCCACTCTTTTAAGACCGTCAAACTGATAAAGCTTTGAAATTCTGACGTTCTTTCTTTCACCGTCATTGTTGCACAGAACTACCTGCTGCCCCTGCTTTACGGAGCCTCTTTCTACTCTGCCGATACCGATTCTGCCGATGTAGTCATCATAGTCGAGGGAAGAGAAAAGAATCTGTGTGGGACCCTCAAGGTCACCTGCGGGAGGGTCAATGTTCTCGAGTATAGCGTCAAGGAGAGGTCTCATATCGCCTTCTCTTACGATGTCGTCCTTTGAAGCATAGCCGTCTCTTGCCGAAGCATAGATAACGGGGAATTCAAGCTGATCTTCATCGGCACCGAGTTCGATGAAAAGGTCAAGCACCTCGTCAATAACCTCGGCAGGTCTTGCACCGGGGCGGGCGATTTTATTTACAACAACCAAAACCTTCTTTTTGAGGCCTAAAGCCTTCTTAAGCACGAATCTCGTCTGGGGCATACAGCCCTCGAAGGCATCAACGAGCAGAAGCACGCCGTCAACCATCATAAGGATACGCTCAACCTCACCGCCGAAATCGGCATGACCGGGAGTGTCGACAACGTTGATTTTTGTGCTCTTATAG
>JAZUNX010000054.1:0-6436 GCA_045604385.1 Acutalibacteraceae bacterium | reverse complement strand
CACCAACGCCTCTTTGAAAAAGCTCTGTATGTTCAAAAACGGGAACTCTGATTTCTTTATAGCCATAATTCTTTGCCTGTTCAAGCACAGTTTGTTCAAGATATTGCCATTTGTGGCTTTCGCCGGGAAGGACATCCTGAGTGCCCTTGATTGATTTTGTTACTAATGCCATATATTTATCCTCCATAAACAAAGAAGTTTTTTAAATAATGTTATATTCCTATGGAATGTGCCATTTAGTTTTCTATAGGCTTGACGGGCGGATGATATCCGCCCCTACCGAGACAGGTAGGTTGGGGGTAGTTTTTTTGCGGACACGGCACGCCGTATCCCTACGGAACACACCACATAAATTGTAAAATTATTGCGGCGGGATAGGGTCATCCCGCCCTACATAACCACTGTATACTCGGCGGTGTATCTCTTTTTTGTTCCCGAAGTATCCCCCGCGATTGTGCATTGCGAATTAATAAAAAAGGCTCCATCTCCAACGCAAATAAGCTCTGCATTGGGGATGAAGCATAAACTCCACGGTACCACCCCGATTGAACGGACAAACCGTTCCTCTCAAAGCCTTAACGCGGCAAACGGTCAGCTCGGGAATGTCTTGGCAAAGGACCTTACGTAAGACACTTTCAGCACTCGGTGTCTCTCTCTGAACGGGGTACGGTTGTTACTCTTTTCCGTCAAGGCTGTTATTTTCTATTTAATTTAAAATTTAAGCTTTCGGGTTGATAATGTCACGCCAGTCAAGGTCGCCTCTTTCGAGTGCCATAACCAGTGCCTCCGCTGTAGCAATATTCGTAGCCACAGGAATGTTGTGAACGTCACAAAGTCTTAAAAGGTTTGCTTCGTTGGGTTCGTTGGGCTTTGCTGTGAGGGGGTCACGGAAAAGCAGAAGCAGGTCGATTTCGTTGCAGGCAATACGCGCGGAAATCTGTTCTTCGCCGCCCTGGTATCCGCAAAGGAACTTTGTAATCTCAAGTCCTGTTGCTTCACTTACCATTTTACCGGTTGTACCCGTTGCACAAAGTGAGTGTTTGCTGAGTGTGCCGCAATATGCGATACAGAATTGTGTCATAAGTTCTTTTTTTGCGTCATGTGCAATTAAAGCAATATTCATCTACTCATCCCTTTCAAATCTTTGTCAAAATATATACTAACAAAAAAATTGTCAAAAATCAATAGATTATAGAAAATTTCTGTCGCTTTTTTGTGATTTTATCTATAAAGAAAAATAGGCATCGCAGGATGAAGGGACACCGAACCCGACATCTTGCTGTGAGGCGGCGGTGTTTTTTTGCGGATAATATCCGCCCCTACCGTTTAGAGGTGGGGCTGATATGGATTTGACTTTCAGAGAAGGTGTCAGACGGCAGTCTGACGGAGGGGTCTCCGAATTGTGAATTGATTACAAATCCAACGGCACATACTCCCCTGTTATTCTTGCCGCAATATTATTAAGTGAATCAAAGGAAATCTGATTTTCTTTATAAATATTCATACCCATCGCACCGAAACGGATTTTTCCGTCCTCGGGAACTACGCCGATAAGCTGTACCTCAACGCCGTCAATTACCGAGTCGATATTGAGAAGTCTGCCTCTGATAACATCCCTGCGTGAAACACGGTTGATGATAAGTCTTACATCGTCGATACCGAGATTACCTATCTTTCTTGCTGCGATGCAGGCACTTCTTACACAGACAAGGTCGGGAGTGGAGATTACTATTGCCCTGTCAGCGGCGGCGGCAGAGAGAGTGAGACCTCTGTCCACACCTGCAGGAGCATCAATAAGAATGTAATTGAAATCGGCATCGTACTTATCAAGAAGCTTTTTCATATCCCGTTCCGTAATGTCACCGTAATCCTCGGGACAGGTGAGAACACTCACATCACCGGCATCATAAATAGCATCTTCACTGTCGGCACCCTTTATAACATCGCCCCAGTCATAGACTATCTTTTCCGTAACGCCCACAAGAAGGTCGATACTGCGAAGACAGTCGCAGTCGATAAGAAGGACCTTGTTTCCCATAGCGTCAAGAGCCTTACCGAGACCTACCGTAAGAGAGGTTTTACCTACTCCGCCCTTGCCCGAAGCAATAAGAATTTTTTCTGCCATATTTATCACCTTTATCTGTTATCATCAACTTAATTCTGTCATTTTGAGCGCAGCGAAAAATCTTAAAACGTTCTTTCTGCAAAGATCTTTCACATTCGTTCAAGATGACACTTCGTGTTATCCGAGTAATGTGTTTTCATTCTGCTGGCTTTCAGCTGTATCCTTTTCTGCAAAATAATGCTCCATTATAGCCGAGGCTATGGGAGCTGTCGAGCCACCGCTACCTGCGCCTTCGACCACAACTGCAACGGCAATTTCGGGGTCATTATAGGGAGCAAAGGTGAGAATAAGACCGTTATAGGTTTCAATCTTTCTGCCGTTTACTGTCTTTTCGATGGTGGTTGTACCTGTCTTTGCGGCAACCTTTACGGGAACATTTCTGAAGTTGGCATAGCTTTCCGTACCGACTAAAAGCATACCTCTGTGTACTAAATCCCAGTTGGCTTCGGAAAAGTCTGCCTGTGAAAGAATCTGCACCTTGTTTTCCGTAACAGTTTCGGAAAGATCGGCGGTTTTTACGCTTTTGATTATACTTGCCTTGTATCTTGTTCCTTTGTTCGCGATAGTGGAAGCATAGGAGCAAAGCTGAATGGGTGTGAACTGATTGTTACCGTGACCGATACCTGCCTGAATGGTAAGACCGGGAGTCCACAGCTCGCCCATACCCTTACGAAGAGCAACGGAGTCAACGGTACCCGTGGATTCATAAAGCTCCACACCCGTCTCCTCACCGAGACCGAACATAGCGAAATAGCTGTTAAGCTTTTCTATGCCTAAAAGACGTGAGGTCTCATAAAAGAATATGTTACAGGAATTGAATATAGCATTCACTACATTCTGGTTTCCGTGGCGTCCCGTACAGCCCGGCTGATAGTCCTCGTAGTAGGTATAAATACCGAGACATTTGATAAGCGAGGAAGCAGAAATAACCTTTTCCTGAAGCCCTGCCATAGCCACTGCAGGCTTGATGGTCGAGCCGGGGGTATAGGTGCTTCGTAAAGCTCTGTTCCAGAGAGGCTTACTCTGGTCTGTATTGAGCTTGTCGGAATTTTCGTTATAGGTGGAGTTGTCGTAGGTGGGATATGATGCCATGGCAAGAACTTCGTTGTTTTTGGTGTTCATAACAACCACGGCACCCGACATGGGGTAAATTCTTTCAAGGCTTGTCTGCAGACTTTTGACACCCTTGGCAAGAGCATCCTGTGCCACCTTCTGCAGCTCAAAGTCAATGGTAAGAATTACCGTGTCGCCCGTCCGTGGCAAAAGAGTATATTCCTCACTCTTGTTACCCGAAGCGTCGGTGTTGATGGTCTTGACACCCTTGGTACCCTTAAGGTAGCTTTCCATGGCGGACTCGACACCGCTTTTACCGATAACATCGTTAAGGGTGTAGCCCTCCTCCTTTTTGCTTTCATATTCCTCGTTGGTAATGGGACCCACCATGCCTAAAAGGTGAGGCGCGACGGTGCCGTCGGTGTACTGCCTTTCGGAAGAAACCTGCACATCGACACCGGGGAAGTTATCACTCTTTTCCTTGATAACGGAAACAAGAGCGGAGGAAACCTCTGTGGCAAATTCATAGTTACGCCCTGCATTGAAGCCGTCCTTTACCATCGAATAGTAAACGGAAGCTATGTCTCTCTGCTGACGGAGAGTATATTCGGAAAGTCCGTATTTTTCCACAAGGGCATTGAAGCAGTCCTCAACATCGGCATAGTAGTTAAGGTCAAGAAAGGCTTCACTTTTAAGGTAAGATACCTCGTTATCCCTGTCTTTTTCAAAACGGAGCTTACCCTTCTTCAGCTCTATGGGAAGATTATCCTTCCACTCCACACCGTTTTTATCGAAAAGCTTTATAAGCTCAAGAATGATAGGGTTTCTTTCGCTGTATGCCTTGGGGAAGGCAAGGTAGTTAAATACGATTTTGTTTACCTGCTTATTGGTAACAAGAGGGTAACCGTTACGGTCGAGGATATTACCTCTGATTGCATCCACACTTACCTCAACGGAAGAAACAACCGTGTCCTCATTCTGCTTTGTATCAATAATCTGGATATTGAAAAGATACGTAAGAAAGCCTGCAAAAAGCAATATGAACATTGTAATTACCAAGGCATATCTTTTTTTACCTGTTTTATTATGCATCTTATCACATCCTTTCATTAATTCGCAATGCGCAATCGCGGGGGAATTTTTAGTAGAAATTAATGATACCCCGCCAAATTGACATAGTATAATAGTAGGGGCGACCATTGGTCGTCCGTGAATCTATCGTAACCTGTAAAAATAATTTTTCGCTCAAAATGACACTTTTTTTATTACTATCTCTTGCTTTCCGAGGTCACCTTGAAAACAAACGAAACTATATAATAATAAACAAAAACAAATATCAGCGAATAGAAAACCGAGGGAAGATAACGGGAAAAGAGTATTTCAAATGCACCCTCGTAGCCCTTTCGCATTATAAACATAAACCAATATGAAACATTACAGACCGTCAAAGCCCCGAAGGAAAGAATGAGAGCGGCACGGATATTGTTTGTGAAAATGAAGGTAACAAGAGCTCCCGAAACAAAGCCTACAGCCGTAAGCATTACGGAAAAAAAGCCGTCTCCCTTCGGTGTGGCGAAATCCCACAAAAGACCTGCCAGCACACCGAAGCACATTCCCGGTATACTTCTTTCAAACATGGCAATACATACCGTAAGAGGAAGAAGAAGCATGGCGGGAGCGCCGAAAAGCTCGGGAATAAAGCCCGAATGCTGAAAAAGAGCAGTCATAAAAACGAGAAGTGCCGTCAAGGCTCTTCTTATGTAAATATTACGCGAAGAAGCAAATCTCATTTTTACACCAACTTTCTTTTAATCTACCTTCTCTTCTATTCCCTGTCCGTCGAAATCGGTAATGACATATAAATCCTCAATCTCACGGACATTGATTCCCGGCTCAATTACCGCATAATTTGAAAGGTCATACTTGCTTTCGGCAACCTCACTTACTGTGCCGATGATTATGCCCTTGGGATAAGTGCCGCCCACACCCGAGGTAATAACTATACCGCCGGGAGTTACGGCTGTCGTTCTTTCAAGGCCCGACAGCATACAGCCGCCCTTGCCCGAAAGCTCCGGGGTGGTGGTAACATAAGCTGTTTCTCTTGTTTTGCTTTCAAGGGCACTTATATTGAGGTCGGGGCTTAATAAGGTTTCCACCACACAGTAAGAGGGATGCACCTTGCTTACGATACCCACAAGATAGTTACCGCTGATAACAGGGTCATTTACGCTGATGTCGTCGTTTGAGCCTTTGTCAATTATGAGGGAAGAAAACATATCCACACTGTCAGTACCGATAACATTTGCCCTTTCAAGAGCGTAGTCGGGGTTTTCTTCTTTTACACCGAGCATTTTTTCGTAGGAAGCAACCTTCTGCTCCATAGCATTATAGTCCACTATTTTATTTTCGTATTCGGCTATCTTCTGCTGAAGTCTCTCTATTTCCTGCAGATAGGTTCCCGAGCCACGGAAGGAATCGGCAAACCAATCCACCTTTTCAGCCACAAAGGATGACAGCTTCTGCACGGGGCTGAAAACCACACCTATCGCACTTGTGAAGGGTGAGGATGAGCTTCTTACAGCCACGGCAAGAACTGCACCTACCGTAAGAGCGCAGAGGGTCAGAAGAAATGTTTTAAATTTTCTGCTTTTAAAAAACTGAAGCATTTCAAACACCTTTTATTTTTCTTTAGAATCTTTTTCCGTTGGCACCTAATACATCCGATTCAAGATAGATGCCCGTCCCGTCAACAACACAGTCGAGAGGGTTGTCCGAAACATTGACAGGCATACCCGTCTGCTGTGAAATGAGATTATCTATACCTCTCAGAAGTGCGCCGCCGCCCGTAAGAGTAATACCGTGCTCCATAATGTCGGCTGAAAGCTCGGGAGGAGTTTTTTCCAAGGTGGATTTAACCGCATCTAAAATCTGGTCGACAGAATCCTTAAGTGCCTCGCGTACCTCTTCACTTGTAATTGTGATGCTTTTGGGAAGACCGTCAAGAAGGTTTCTGCCCTTGACCTCCATTTTGCCCTCGCCCTCATATTCGGTGGCAGAGCCGATTTTGATTTTGATTTCCTCGGCTGTTCTTTCACCTACGAGAAGATTATACTTTTTCTTTATATAAAGACTTATGGCATTGTCAAAGCTGTCACCTGCAACTCTTACGGAACGTGAGCAGACGATGTCACCCAGAGAAATTACTGCAACCTCTGCAGTACCGCCGCCGATGTCAACAACCATACTGCCCATAGCCTG
>JAZUNX010000053.1:0-59592 GCA_045604385.1 Acutalibacteraceae bacterium | reverse complement strand
TTTCTTATGACAGAGGCAACACCACCGTGGGCACAGGTAAGCTGGGAACCTTCATCTATCTTCCCTCGGAAAATTTTCTCAATCAGTATTATTCCTCCATCTCAATAAAAATTGCGGGCAGCGAAAACTATGACCCCTTTTCCGAAGAATATCAGAACTTCATCACACCCTACAGAAACTATGTAGAAAAAATTTCCACAGAGCTTTTAGCACCCAGAATTGCTTCGCTTAAGGCAGAATATACGGATCTCGTAACAAAAAGTGAGCTCGAATATGCCGAAGCGAAGGCTGATATTGAACAGCAGCTTGCCAACGCGGAAGAGCAGGTAAAGCAGATTCTCGATATGGCGGCAAACGGCGATGCTCTCCTTTTACAGTACAAGCAGCAATACAACGAAAAGGCAACCGAGGCTAAAAACGCCCTCGATTCGGGTAAGCTGGAGCACTCCGCACAGTACACCCTTTGGGAAAACAAAAGAGACGAATACAACGAGGCAAGACAGACTATCGACAAATTCGCCAACGCTGATGTAAATCTTGCCACCGCAAAAACTGAATACAATACTGCAAAGCTTCAGGTTGACTCTATGCTCACCACTGTGGAATACCTTGAAGATCTGGTTATTACCACCCGTTCAGCTATGGATCAGTTCGATGCCACACAGGAGGATACGGTAGGTCAGCTTATCTCACGCTTTGAACAGTCGGGTCTTGTCGGACAGGAAGTGGACAACATTATGGCTTCCATCAATTCTCTTACTGCCGTAGGCACCGCCGAAGAAATGATGGCATATATGGAGCCGCAGCTTCAGTCCTTCGAAGCAAAGCTGTCCGCCTCAAAGCAGGAACTCTCTGCCGCACAGACCACTTTAGCTGAAAAGAAAGCACAGCTTGACAAGGCGGAAGAGCTTGTGTGCAAGCTTCAGCAGGCGCAGACAAAGCTCGAGCAGGCACAGACACAGCTTCAGGAAGCAGAAAATCAGCTTACCGCCGCAGGCTATGATATACAGCTCGGTGAGCTTGAAGTATTATCGCAGTTAAGCGACATGAAAAATCAGATTAACACCTACGAAACCAACCTCATCATCGCGAAGGACAAAGCTCCCACCGTTGAGGCTGACTTCGAACGGGCAAAGCTTCAGGCAAATGAAGAGCTTGAAAACGCAAGAAATCAACTCGATGCGGCGAAGGATTTCCTTTTAGGTTTAGATAACGCCAAATGGTATGTAAATGACAGAAACGCCTGCCTTTTAGGTTTTGAGGAATACGGACAGACAGCAAACCGTACCGCCGCCATAGCCTTCCTTTTCCCCTGGTTCTTCTTTATCGTTGCCGCCCTTATGTGTCTTAACACCATGGCAAGAATGATAGAAGAGGAAAGAACGAGGCTCGGCACCTTCAAGGCGTTAGGCTTTACGGATATTGAAATCATCGCAAAATATCTTGTCTATGCGGCTCTTGCCTCAACCATAGGCAGTGTGGCAGGCTCCTTTATGGGATTTGCCCTGTTCCCCACTTTGGCACACACGGCATTCGGTATTCTTTACGATTTACCGGAAATGGTCATAAAATACCGTTTCTCCTTTGCCCTTCCTGCCATTTTAATTTCAATCGCATCTACCGTAGGTGTTACCTGGTACACCTGCTACAGTAACCTTAAGGTAGTACCCTCCACCCTAATGAGACCAAAGGCTCCCAAGGGCGGAAAGAGAGTACTTTTAGAGAAAATCCCCGCAATATGGACAAAGCTCAACTTCACCTGGAAGGTTACCTTCAGAAACGTTTTCCGTAATCTTAAGCGTTTCATTATGGCTACGGGCGGTGTATTGGGCTGTACTGCCCTTCTGCTTGCTGCCTTCGGTCTCAACGATTCCATTCATCAGATTATGGACAGACAGTTCACCGATGAAAACAAAATATGGCGATACGATATGCAGATAGTCCTCAATGGCTCCTACGATACCACCGTTGCTCCCTGTGAAGGCTACGAGTTCGTAAAAAGTCAGGCAAGCATCGGCTCCGCAATGCTCGAGTATATGGAGGTTTTCGAAGCAAAGAGTGACGAAAATCAGAAGCCTATGGAGGTCTATATGCTCGTTCCCGAAGATGCCTCCGCCGTAAGCAACTATATTGCCCTCAACGACGCGAAAACAGGTGATCCTCTCCCCATTAATTCCACGGGCGCCATCATAACCGATAAACTCGCCAAGGAGCTTGACATCTCTCCCGGCGAAAACATCGACATAATAATAAACGAGGGCTACAGCGTAAAGATACCTGTAGCAGGTATAACAGAAAATTACTGCTTCCATTATGTCTATCTGACCAAGGATCTATACAAGGCAGTTTTCGGCATAAATCCTCTTTATAACTACATTTCCGCTAATCTTGCCATACCCGATATGGAGCAGGAGCAAAAAAACATTCTGGCAAAGGATCTTATGAGCGAATACGAAATCAGCGCTGTCGCCTACACAAGTCAGATACAGAACTCCTTCCAGAACATAATGAATTCCATCAATTACATCGTAATTATCCTTATCGTCTGTGCAGGTCTTTTAGCCTTTATAGTCCTTTATAACCTTTCCGTTATCAACATTACAGAAAGAATAAGAGAAATAGCCACCATCAAGGTTTTAGGCTTCGATGATATGGAGGTTTCCTCTTATATATTCAGAGAAAATGTTATACTCACGGTTATCGGCACACTCGAAGGCCTGTTCTGGGGCGTTATCGTCCACCGATTGGTGCTTAATGTGGCAGAAGTGGATATTATCACCTTCGTAAGGGATATATCCTTTATGAGCTTCCTTTACTCGGTGGCTCTGTCCTTCGCCTTCTCCATGACCGTAAACCTTGTCCTTCACTATAAGCTGAAGAAAATCGATATGGTAGAATCCCTTAAATCAATAGAATAAGGAGAGTTAACTATGCTCGTAAACATGAAAGAACTGCTAAAAAAGGCACAGGATGGCTCTTATGCCGTCGGCTCCTTTTCAGTGGCAAATATGGAAATGATTCTGGGTGTGGTGAAAGCTGCCGAGGAAATGCGTTCACCGATTATTTTGCAAATTGCCGAGGTAAGACTGAATCATTCACCTCTCGAAATAATAGGTCCCTGTATGCTCGCCGCGGCAAAAAATGCCACTGTCCCCGTTGCCGTTCATCTTGACCACGGCACCACTCTCGAGTGCATAAAGAAAGCTCTCGACCTTGGCTTTACCTCCGTAATGTTTGACGGCTCACATCTTCCCTTTGAGGAAAACATGGAAAAGACAAAGCAGGTCGTTGCCCTTGCTAAAGAATACGGTGCCGCCACAGAGGCGGAAATCGGCTGTGTAGGAGGCAGTGAAGACGGTAGTGTGGATATAGCCATGCGCTGTACCTCACCCTCACAGGCAAAGGAATTTTACGATAAAACAGGTGTAGATGCCCTTGCCATCGCCATCGGCAACGCTCACGGCTTTTACAAGGAAGCACCCGAGCTTCGCTTCGACATTCTTGAGGATGTGGCAAAGACCGTTGCTGTTCCCCTCGTCCTTCACGGAGGAACAGGTATCGAGCCCGAGGACTTCGTTAAATGCCACCAAAAGGGCATAAAGAAAATCAACATTGCCACAGCCACCTTTGCCGCCTGCGAAAGAAAAGCAAGAGAAGGCTACGAAAAAGGCGAAATCAAAGGCTACTACGACCTTCATCAGAAGGAAATCGAAGGCGCTTATCAAAATGCGAAAAAGCATATTGAGATATTTTGGTCACAGAATAAGGCGTGAGTAATTGCGCACCGCAGTGATGCAGAATACATTCAATAAACTTTTTCACAAACAAAGAAAAACAAAAAAAAGTCGAAAGGAAGTACTTTTTATGAAATACGTTGAATTTGACCAAAGCAAACCCCTTGATGTTATCCCCATCGGCAGAGTTGCCATTGACTTTAACCCTACTGATATGAACAGACCTCTCGCAGAAAGCTGCAACTTCAACAAATATGTAGGCGGCTCTCCTGCAAACATTGCCGTAGGTCTTGCCCGTCTCGGCAAAAAGGTAGGCTTTATCGGTAAGGTTTCCGATGACCAGCACGGCGACTTTGTTATCGATTATTTCAATAAGGACGGCATCGACACCTCAAACATTTACCGTGCAAAGAACGGTGAAAAGTTAGGTCTTACCTTCACTGAAATCAAAAGCCCCACAGAAAGCTCCATCCTTATGTACCGTGATGCCATCGCTGACCTTATGCTCGAGCCCGAAGAGGTTAAGGAAGAATACATAGCCTCTGCCAAGGCAATCGTAATTTCCGGTACTGCCCTCTCAAAAAGTCCCTCCAGAGATGCAGTTCTCAAGGCTATGATGCTTGCAAAGAAAAACGGCGTTGTTGTTATCTTTGACATTGACTACCGTGCCTACACCTGGAAGAACAAGGATGAAATTTCCGTTTACTATCAGATGGTGGCCCGTAACGCAGATATTATCCTCGGCTCAAGAGAAGAATACGACCTTACGGAAGCCATCACAGGCGTATGCGCAACCGACGAAGAAAGTGCAAAGCTCTGGCATTCCTACGGTGCAAAGATTGTTATCATCAAGCACGGCAAGGACGGCTCCACTGCCTACACAAATGACGGCAAGAGCTACTCCATCAAGCCCTTCCCCGTAAAAGCTATGAAGGGCTTCGGCGGCGGTGACGGCTATGCAAGTGCATTTATCCGCTGTCTCCTCGACGGCTATGAGATGATTGATGCTCTCGAATTCGGTACAGCCTCTGCTTCCATGCTTATTTCTGCTCACTCTTGCAGTGCGGCTATGCCCTCTGTTGAGGCAATTGAGCAGTTTATCAAGGAAGAAAAAGAGCTTTACGGCGAAATGGTAGCCAGAGCGTAAGTCAATTCGGAATGCTAAATTCGCAATGCACAATTGCGGGGAACAATAATTAAATATAAAACAACAGTCCGCCAAGACAAATTGATTTGGCGGACTGATTAATTTTTGTTTGTTTTGTCATTTTGAGCGTAGCGAAGAATCTTTAGAGTTTGCGGTGGTCTGACGGACGACCGATGGTCGCCCCTACGATAATTTACATAAAATTGGTGGTGTATCATTTCTTCATTCCCGAATCCTCACCCGCAATTTCGCATTCCGAATTATTTACAAATCGGATACCCTGCTTCCTTCAGTGTCTTTTTCATCACCTTTTCATCGGGAGCAGAATTGTATTTTATTTTAACCTTGCCTGTTTCGAAGTCTGCCACTGCCTCGTCAATAAAGGGAAGTCCTTCAAGGCATTCCTTAACCCTCTTTTCACAGTGGCCGCACATCATATTTTTCACCTTTATCTCACCTTGGCTTTCGACATTCTCTTCGGCGGATGAAGGTTCTTTTATTTTCTTCTTTCTCTTTCTGTCGTGCTTTGTAGAGTAAATGTCAAGGAAATTAAGCCTTAAGGCATTGGTCACCACGCAGAAGGATGAAAGGCTCATAGCCGCCGCACCGAACATGGGATTAAGCTCCCAACCGAAAACGGGTATGAACAATCCTGCCGCAAGAGGGATGCCGAGAGTGTTATAGAAAAATGCCCAGAAAAGATTTTCGTGAATGTTTTTGAGAACCTTTCGGCTTAATCTTATGAGAGCGTGAACATCCGTCAGTCTGCTTTTCATAAGAACAATATCTGCCGCATCTATGGCAATGTCTGTTCCTGCACCGATGGCTATGCCGATGTCTGCTCTTGTCAGAGCGGGTGCATCGTTTATGCCGTCACCTACCATGGCGGTAACTCCCCTTTTTTGTAGTGAGCGGACGGCTTTTTCTTTTTCGTCGGGCAAAACGCCCGCAATTACCGTATCAACACCTGCCTGTCTGCCGATTTCCCGAGCGGTATTTTCGTTGTCACCGGTAATCATAACAACCTCAATACCCATATTTTTGATTTCTTCTATTGCTCTTGCGCTGTCCTCCTTTACGGTGTCGGCAGTGGCTATCATACCCTTATATATGCCGTCGGCACTGAAATAAAGAGGTGTTTTTCCCTTAAGGGAGATTTCACGGTCAAGACTGCGCAGAGCCTCGGGACAGTCTTTTTCGCCAAAGATAAAAGAGAGGTTGCCGCCTTTGAGGACAGCTCCGTTAACAGTTCCTTCCACACCCTTGCCGGAAACTGCGCGGAAGGCATCGGCAACAGGTGAGCTTATGCCCTCTGCTTCGCATTTTTTGATTATTGCCTTTGCTAAAGGGTGCTCACTTTTCTTTTCAAGAGAATATGCGATTTTCAGCAGTTCTTCTTCCGATATGCCTTCGGGGATAATGTCTGTAACCTCAGGCTCACCCTTGGTTACGGTACCTGTTTTATCAAGGGCAACTATCTGCACCTTGCCGGCCTTTTCGAGTGCCTGCGAGGTTTTGAATAAAATTCCGTTTTTGGCACCAACACCGTTACCGACCATTATGGCTACAGGTGTGGCAAGACCTAAAGCACAGGGGCAGCTGATAACGAGAACGGAAATTCCTCTTGCAAGAGCATAGCCCAAATCCTTGCCTGCAATAAGCCACACTACCGTTGCAACAACTCCGATAATTATAACTGTCGGCACAAATATACCCGACACCTTATCGGCAATACGGGCGATTTTCGGCTTTGCCATAGCCGCATCGCTTACCATTTTTATTATCTGTGAAAGGGTGGTATCTTCACCGACGGCGGTGGCTTCGCACTTTAAAAAGCCTGATTGATTGACCGTAGCGGCAGAAACCTTGCTGCCTTTCATTTTATCGACAGGTATACTTTCACCTGTAAGTGCAGATTCGTTTACGGCACTTTCACCCTCAACAACTATACCGTCACAGGGAATACTTTCTCCCGGTCGGACAAGGAAAATATCACCCTTTACTACGTCAGCAGCAGGTATTTCCGTTTCCTCACCGTCTATAAGAATTTTTGCCGTTTTAGGCTTCAAGTTAATAAGAGCCTTGAGGGCATCGGTTGTCTTGCCCTTGCTTTTGGCTTCGAGCATTTTGCCCACGGTAATGAGAGTGAGAATCATAGCCGCCGACTCGAAATAAAGGCTGTGAAGATGGTGCATAGCCTCTTCGGCTGTCGAGGCGGTCATATCGAATAAAAGCACTGTGCTCCACAGGAAGGATGCTCCCGAGCCCAGAGCAACAAGAGTGTCCATATTCGGTGACTTTTTCGCAAGAGCCTTAAAACCGCTTACGAAAAACTTTTTATTGATAATCATAACCGCCACCGTCAACAGCAGCTGAACAAGACCGACGGCAAGGGGATTGCCTTCAAAGAAAGAGGGCAAGGGAAAGCCCCACATAACGTGACCCATGGAAAAATACATCAGTATAATAAGGAAAAACAGAGAGGAAATCAGCCTTTTTTTGATTTTCGGTGTTTCCTTGTCAGTAAAGGCATCTTCATTTTCTTTTACAGCAGAGCTACCCTCGGCTTTTGCCCCATAGCCTGCATTTTCCACAGCAGATATTATCTCTCTTTCTGTGGCGGAGCCTTCCACGGTCATGGAATTTGTAAGCAGATTTACGGTGCATTTATCCACACCGCTTAAAGAAGAAACCGCCTTTTCCACTCTCGCACTGCAGGCGGCACAGGTCATACCGGTAACATCAAATTTTTTCATATATAGTCACACACGGTAAAATACCGTCCTTTCTATCTACATAAATAGTATATCCGCAAAACAAAACTATGTCAACCGACTCTGTGACTTTGTCACCGAAAGAAAATAGAGTTAAGCCTGCAGCGGAATAGGGTCGTCCCGCCCTACGGTCCGTACAGAAAATCCCCTGTATAACAGACGGGAAAAGGAACCGGAAAGATTTTATTGAAAACTTTCCCTCAAAAACCGAAAACAGACAGAGAATACTCTCTGCCCGTCTTCGGTTTGGAATTTATAAATGAGGTATTAGGGTTATTCTTCCATATCCTTCTTTGCTTCTTCAATAACCTTCTGTGCCACGGGAACGGGAGCGTCCTCATAACGGGCGAAGGTAAGAGTGAAGTAGCCTCTGCCTGCTGTTACGGAGCGCAGAGTTGTAGAGAAGTCGCCCATTTCTGCCATAGGTACTTCGGCAACGAGTTCCTGCATTTTAGGCTCGTCAGCGGCACCCATACCGAGAACACGGCCGCGGCGCTTGGTGATGTCACCCATGATGTCACCGAGGTTTGCATCGGGCATATATACCTTCAATTCACCGATAGGCTCAAGGATAACCGGGTTAGCCTGTGCCATACCGTTTTTGTAAGCGATTTTAGCTGCAGTCTTGAATGCCATTTCGTTGGAGTCAACGGGATGGTAAGAACCGTCATAAAGAACAGCCTTAAGACCTACAACGGGATAACCTGCAAGAGGTCCTTTGAGGATAGCTTCCTGGAAGCCCTTTTCAACTGCAGGGAAGAAGTTTTTGGGAACGGAACCGCCGACAACCTCGGTTTCAAAGATAAGCTCATCGCCGTCGTGGGGCTCAAAGCGTACCCATACGTCACCGAACTGACCTGAACCGCCAGACTGCTTCTTATGGCGTCCCTGTACCTGACAGCTCTTACGGATGGTTTCTCTGTAAGCAACCTTGGGAATCTTAAGGTCGATTTCTACGCCGTATTTTGACTTAAGCTTTGAAACAACGATGTCAAGATGCTGTTCACCGAGACCGGAAACAACCATCTCCTTGGTTTCTTCGTTTGATTCAAAGGTGATTGTGGGATCTTCAGCGATAATCTTACGAAGACCTGAAGCAACCTTGTCTTCTTCGCCCTTTTTCTTGACAACAACTGCCATTGAAAGTGAAGCGGCGGGGAAGTCTACGCCTGCGAGGTTGATAACGTTCTTTGCAGAGCAGAGAGTGTCACCTGTGGCAAGACCTGAAAGCTTTGTGATAACACCGATGTCACCGGTGGGAATTTCATTTGTATCTTCCTGCTTGATACCTCTTACTGTAACAAGCTTACCCATTCTCTGGGTTTCGCCTGTTCTTGCATTATAAGCGGGAGTGTCAGCCGTAATCTTACCTGAAACAACCTTAACAAAGGACATCTTACCTACGAAGGGGTCAGCAACTGTCTTGAAGCAAAGAGCAGCAAGGGGACCTGCGGGATCTGCCTTGACTTCGATAGGCTCGCCGTTTCCGTCAGTTGCAAGCTCGGGCTTTGCCTTGTCGGGTGAGGGAGCAGAATAAACGATGGCGTCCATAAGCATATCACAGCCGTCAACCTTTGTTGCCGAGCAAGCGTATACGGGCCAAATTTCACCGGTTTCAACGCCCTGGGTAAGACCCTTGATGATTTCTTCCTTTGTAAGAGGCTCACCTTCAAAGAACTTTTCCATAAGCTCTTCGTCAACGGTAGCAACAGCTTCTTCGAGAGCGGCTCTCATGGCTTCGATGTTGGCATCGGAGGGAATGTCGATTTCAACAGGTCTGCCGTTGGGATATTTGAATGCCTTGTTTGAGCAAAGGTTAACAAAGGCTTCGCAAACGGGGCCGTTCATATAGGGAACAACAACGGGGCAAAGCTTGTTGCCGAGTTCTTCCTTGAGTGCTTCAAATGTTTTATAGAAGTCTCTGTTTTCAGAGTCAACCTTTGTAATTGCAAAGAATTTTGCGATGTTTCTCTGGTCAGCGGCTTTGATAGCCTTTTCCAAACCAACGTCAATTCCCGAGCCTGCGGAAGTAACGATAACTGCACAGTCGGCGGCTCTCATAGCTTCAGCCATACCGCCGGCAAAGTCGAACTTACCGGGAGCGTCAAGAACATTGATTTTTGTATCTCTCCATTCAAAGGAGGCTGTAGCGGAAGAAATGGAGCACTTTCTCTTCTTTTCTTCTGCGTCATAGTCCATAATTGTGTTGCCGTCTGCCACACGGCCTAATCTGTCAGTTATACCTGCAACATAAAACATTGCTTCGGAAAGCGCTGTTTTACCTTTACCTGTATGACCTGCAATGGCAATGT
Organism: Acutalibacteraceae bacterium; assembly: GCA_045604385.1. Lineage (GTDB taxonomy): Bacteria > Bacillota > Clostridia > Oscillospirales > Acutalibacteraceae > UBA6857. The sequence goes on along the minus strand of JAZUNX010000053.1, from coordinate 49,625 downwards.
TTCTGATGTTGTTTACTGAATAGGATTTCAATTCCAAAACCTCCTAGGACCTCATTTTCTTTATACGGTCTCCAAATTTTGCTTCGCCGAAGTCCTCTCCGACGATAACATCACCAATTTTACCATAAAATAAACAAAAAAACAACGGATTATTAACTAATTTTGTGCATTGTTTTTTGTTCAGTGTGTATAAATATGAGGTTTTTCACCCTGACAACATCTTATGCCTGCATAGCAATATACATATTCTGCTCATATAAAAAGCAAAGACGGGTAACGCCGTTACACCGTCGGCTTCTCTTTGGGCTTACGCCACCGACGACCGTCTTTGCCAAAGCGCAGTTTTAATTAAATGCATTCCCAATAATTCTCCCTCATTTTTATTCTATGCTTCTTTGCTGACATTGACATAAACGGTTTTTCTGCTGTATAATAACTTTAAAATTACTGAAAGGATGTAATAAAAATGGTTAAAAATACAGGTCTTGTCTTCGCAGACAGTATGGAGTACAGTCCCTTTCTTGCCTATGCAAAGGAAAAGGGCGGCGAGGAATTCAATTTGAGAGGAAACGATGCAGTCACCTTCACTATGGAAAAAGGAGACAGAAAGCTCGTTATAACAGGTGTCAAATGCGGTATCGGTAAGGTAAACGCCGCCTCCGCCACCGCCTTTCTCATAAGTGATATGAAAGCAGATTACATTCTTAATGCAGGTCTTTCAGGTGCTGTAAGCGGTCTTAAAAGAGAGGATATGGTTGCCGCGGAAAGCTATGTGGAATGTGACTACGATCTCACAGCAATAGGCTACGGGCTCGGTGTGAAGCCCGACGGTCAGGAATACATCCTAAAAGCAGATGAAAAACTGCTTTCCTACGCTCTCGAAAGCAAGGGCATCAAAAAAGCAAAAACAGGCACAGGTGACATCTTTCTCACCGACAGCGCCCGTAAAAAGCTTTACTCAAACACCTTCGGCATCGGTGCCTTCGATATGGAAACTGCCGCAATCGCTTCCGTTTGCGAAAAATGCGGTGTACCCATGCTTTCAGTAAGAAAAATAAGCGATGATGCCGACGACTGTTCCGTTGAAGATTACCGCGAAATGAATGACAGACAGGAAAGTTGTCTGACAGAGCTTCTCGAGAGTATCCTTCTTCGCCTTTTAGCAGATGACAATCAGTGGTAAAGTGTCTTTTTTGTGTGAAAACAGGTAAAAAAATCTTACAAAAACCTTGAAAAAAATTTTTTCGGGTAGTATAATTAGTATTGTATATTACTATAGCGAATTTTTTACTTTTTTTAGGATTTTCTCCTTCGGAGAGAGGAAGTACAAGGCACAGAAAAGAAACGGGGCGTAAAAAATGAAAGCAGATTTACACTGTCATACCAAATTATCCGACGGCACCATGGGCATTGACGATCTTATCGTTCTTGCCAAAAACAGTGGCATAACCACCCTCGCAATCACAGACCATGACTGTCTTGCAGGTACCGTCAGAGCGGAGCTTATCGGCAAAAGACACGGCATAAACGTTATCCCTGCCGTGGAATTTTCCGCAACGGATTCAAAAAGAAATGCAAAAGCACATATTCTCTGCTATCTTCCCGACAGACCGGAACGTCTCGAAGGTCTTTGCAAAAGCAATTCCTTAAAGAGAAAAAGAGCCGCCCAGCTTATGGTTATGAAGGTTTGCAACAAATTCCCCGTAACTCCCGAATTTATTGCAAAGTGCTGTCAGGGCTCGACAAATATCTACAAACAGCACATTATGCAGGCTCTTATGGAATGCGGCTACACTACCTCCATTTTCGGAGACCTTTATAAAATGCTCTTTTCCAAAGAGTCAAGAATGAACGTTCTTATGGAGTCAAAGTACCCCGAACCCACGGAAATAATCGAAGCCATTCACGAGGCCGGCGGTATTGCCGTACTTGCGCATCCCGGTTTTTACGATAACTTTGAGCTTTTGGAGGAGCTTATCCCCTGCGGACTTGACGGCGTTGAGGTATGGCATCCGGAAAACACTCCCGAACAGCAGGAGCTTCTTAAGGAGATCGCCGCAAAGCACGGTCTTGTTATGACCGGCGGCAGTGACTTTCACGGCGCCTTCAATGCCTATCCCATCAAGCTCGGCGAATACGGTCCCGATGATGACGCCGTAAACGCACTTCTTTCCTACAAAGCAAAAAAGCGCAGAAAACAAAAGAAACTCGAGGCGGAGGCAGCAAAATAACCTTCACAGAAAAGGAGAAATCATAAATGAGCGAAAGCGATGTAAAGATTTATGTGAGCAAAAAGGAGCTTAACAAAGCGGCTGACCTTTCAAACACCTTCAACAATGTTATTGCCCACCGTGCAAACGGCAACATTGATAAAGCAAAGGCACTGGGTAATATTCTCGGCACCATCACTCCCACAGGTGATGAAGGTCTTGTTGTGGCTGTAAAGGATCATCTTGCGCCCAGATACTTTGCTCCCGATATTCTTTACCAGATAAAGGTGCTTTTGGTTTTTGCCTGTGAAACCCTTTTACAGCTTGAATGCCCCTGCGAAGTCGTTTCAACCACGGCAATCGCTTCAATGTATGAGGTTATTCAGAAAAACTCTCCCGGCTTTTACTCAAACATTTCAAACGGCGCCGCCTTCACCTTCTATTATCTTGCCATACAAAAAGGCGGAGATTTAAGCAGTCATATCGGCGAAGCCTTTGCTATGCTTTGCTCGGTAAAAAATAAGGAAGGCTTTATTGATGCAGGTAAAACTGTATGGAATTTGGCCGTTGATATAATTACTAAAGAAATCGAAAAAGCTGATTTTCAAAACATATAAACTGACAGGCATAGGGGTTTCCTGTGCCTTTTTTTATACAAAAAACATTGGAGGACTAAATATGAAAATCAAAGACATTTGTGACATTTTAGAAGGAGAAATTATTTGCCGCGGTGACCTTACGGACAAGGAAGTTCACGCCGCCTGCGGAAGCGATATGATGAGCGATGTTCTTGCCTTCGTAAAGGAGCAGGCTACTCTTCTCACAGGTCTTGTAAACCCCCAGGTGGTACGCACTGCCGAAATGATGGATATGCACTGCATTATCTTTGTAAGAGGCAAGCGTCCCACTCTTCAGATGATTGAGATGGCAGAGGACAGAGATATGGTTATGATATGCACAGAGCTCGAAATGTTCACCGCCTGCGGTAAGCTTTACTCCGAAGGCTTGAGAGGAGGCAGCGGAAAATAATGGAAGAAAGCATCAAACTCCATTACATAGTACCCGGTGATGATTTCACCCGTGCAGGTGCCGCCTCCGGTGATGTTAAGCGTACCCTCAAAGAACTCGGTATCTCCCCTGCCGTTATAAGAAACGTTTCCATCGCCATGTATGAAGGTGAAATCAATATGGTAATTCACGCAAACGGCGGAGAAATCGATGTTGAAATTACCGAAAATGAAATAATTATGGCTTTGAAGGATCAGGGTCCCGGCATCGAAAACGTTGAACTCGCCATGAAGGAAGGCTACTCCACAGCCCCCGATAATATAAGAACTCTCGGCTTCGGTGCAGGCATGGGACTTCCCAACATAAAAAAATATACCGACGAATTTACCATCGATACAAAGGTAGGCGTAGGAACGACACTGAATATGAAGGTGAAGATTCAGTAATTCGCAATTCACAGAACACCTCTCTCTTTCAGTGGATGCACCTGACGGTGCTGTTGTAATATGCGGGACAAATTTCATAAACGAGAAAATTATATTCCGCAAGGTTGACAGGGTGTGTTTATAAGAGCGCATCGGTCATTTATCAAGCTATGTTCGCAGATACACCGCCAAACGGTATGTCTTGTTTGGCGGAATATCTCTTTCGATTTTATAAAAATCTTATTCGCAATTGCCCATTGCGAATTGACAAAAAGGAGGGCTCTTATGGCTATAACATTCCATTCCGTACGCCTTGATGCCGACAAATGTCAGGGCTGTACCAACTGCATAAAGCGTTGCCCCACCGAGGCAATAAGAGTCAGAAACAAAAAAGCCTACATAATCTCCGACCGCTGTATCGACTGCGGCGAATGTATAAGGGTCTGCCCTCATCACGCCAAATATGCGGTTACGGAGCATTTCAATGAAATATTAGAATACAAATACAGGATAGCTCTTGCCGCCCCCGCCCTTTACGGCCAGTTCAATAATCTCGAAAATGTGGACTACGTGCTCACGGGACTTAAGAAAATGGGCTTTGACAAGGTTGTGGAGGTAAGCAAGGGTGCAGAGTTCATAAGCAGTGCCACAAGAATGATGTTTGACACGGGCGAGCTTAAAAAGCCTGCCATTTCCGTTGCCTGTCCCGCTGTGGTAAGACTTATCAGAACCCGTTTTCCTAATCTTATACCTAATCTTCTTCCACTTTGCGCACCCATCGACATCGCCGCAAAGACAGCAAGAGAAGAGGCAAAAAAAGAAACAGGTCTTCCCGACGAAGACATCGGTGTCTTTTTTATCTCGCCCTGCCCTGCAAAGAGAACGGCAATACGCTCACCCCTTTGCTATGACGGCTCGGGCATAAACGGTGCCTTTGGCATCAAGGACATTTATCCCGTCCTTTTACAGACCATGGATAAGCTCAAACCCGAAGAGGTGGAGCCTCTTAACGATTCCGGTATTATCGGTGTAGGCTGGGCAAGCAGCGGCGGTGAAGCGGCAGGTCTTTTAAAGGAACGCTATCTTGCCGCTGACGGCATAGAAAATGTTATCAATGTCCTCGAAGAGCTTGAAGACGAAAAACTCAACGATCTTGATTTTATCGAGCTTAACTGCTGTACGGGCGGCTGTGTCGGCGGTGTTCTCACCGTAGAAAACCCATACGTCGCCAAGGCACGTATACAGAGACTTCGCAAATTTATGCCCGTTTCCTGTAACAGCATTGAAAGTGACTTTGACCTTGACTCCCTTGCCTGGACAAAGGAGCTTACACCATCCCCTGCCATGAAGCTTGCGGACAATGTTATAAAAGCTATGCGCATGATGTCAAAGCTCCGCGAAATTGAAGCCTCATTGCCCGGACTTGACTGCGGAATATGCGGCGCACCCTCCTGCAGAGCTCTTGCCGACGACATCGTAAGAGGCTACGCCAGTGAAAATGACTGCCTGATAAAAAGATTTAAAAATGAACATCACAGCGAAGGTGAGGACTGGCTTCCTTTACCCTTCAGAGATAAAATAATTACGGAAGATTCAGGTGAAGACAGAAATGACAGTTAAAGACTTTACTGAAAAATTAAACTTAAAATTACTCACGGAAGGCGACCTGACGAAGGAAGTCACAGGCTGTTACAGCGGTGACCTTCTTTCCTGGGTTATGTCAAGAGCTAAAGAAGGAGACGCGTGGCTTACGGTTATGGGTAATGTAAATGCCGTAGCCGTGGCTGTCCTTTCGGACTGTGCCTGTATTGTCCTTACGGAAAATTCTCCTCTTGACGATGCGGCAAAGGAAAAAGCCTTACAGCAGGGCATAACCTTCCTTTCGAGCGATAAAAACGCCTACGAGCTTTCCGTGGAAATATCCAAGCTGATATGAAGCTTTATTACGATTTACATCTTCACTCCTGTCTTTCTCCCTGCGGTGATAATGATATGTCCCCCTATAACCTTGTCAATATGGCGAAGCTTTTAGGCTATGACATAATCGCTCTGACTGACCACAACAGCGCCGAAAACTGCGAAAGTGCCGTAAAAATCGGCAAGGAAATCGGTCTGACGGTTGTTCCCGGTATGGAGCTTTGTACGAGTGAAGAAATACATAATGTCTGCCTTTTCCCGTCAGCAGAAAAGGCTATGGAGTTCAGCCGTTTCATTAAAACCACAATGCCTCCCGTGAAAAACAAAGAGGAAATCTTCGGTGAGCAGCTTATTATGGACACAGGTGACGGCATTCTCGGCAAGGAAGAAATTCTGCTCACTCTTGCCTCGTCCGTGAGCATTGAAGAATTGCCTGACCTCGCAAGAGAATACGGAGGCATCTGCTACCCTGCCCATATTGACCGTGAATCCTACAGCGTTATAAGCGCTTTGGGCAACTTCCCGGATTCTCTTAAGGTAAACGCTTTCGAGCTGACACCAAAGGCCGACGAAGATGAATGGAGAAGGAATCACCCTGCCCTTGACGGCAAAATCCTCATCCGCTCCTCCGACGCCCACTATCTGCAGAATATGCGAGAGGCAGCGTTCAGCATTGAACTTCCTGAAAACTCAGCGGAAGCATTGATTGCCTTCCTGAAAGGAGAATTATCTTGACACCGAAAGAAAAAGCACATAACTATTTCCTCGAAGGCTTCAACTGCTCCCAGTCGGTTTTCTGTGCCTTCTGTGACCGCTTCGGTATAGACGAAGAAACCGCAAAAAAGCTTTCCGCAGGTCTCGGCGGAGGAGTAGGCAGAATGAGAGAAGTCTGCGGTGCCGTAACTGCTTCAGCTATGGTTTTAGGCAGTGTCTGTGCACCTACTGACGGAAGTGACAGCGAAAGCAAAAAGAAAAATTACGACCTTGTAAGAGAGTTTTCCGAAAAATTTCTCCAAAGGCATTCATCGATTGTATGCCGTGAAATGCTGAAATTAGATGTAAAAATGGAATCCACCGCAAAGCCCGACGACAGAACGGCAGAGTATTACAAAAGACGCCCCTGCCTTAAGGTAGTGGAGGATGCGGCGGAGATATTGGAAGAGATGATTAATAATTCTGAATGCGCAATTCACAACGCGCAGAACCCCTCCGTCACTTCGTGACACCTGACGGTGCTATTGTAATACACGGGATTTTTTTAGGAATAAGAAAGTTATATTCCGCCAAAATCATCACAAACCTGTTTGCAAACCGTATGGGCGACCATTGGTCAGCCGCTGAAAACTGTATCGCGTTAAATCCCGATCATCACTTATCGTTTTACATTCGTTTGCACCACAATTTTATATTTTAATAAAAAAGTAAAAGGAGAAACAATTATGTCAAACTTCATCAAATCCCTCGCGGCTGTTCTTGCTGCCATTATCACCTTTTTCGGTGTTACAGTAGTTTCACCCGAGGATTACCCCATTGATGAGTTAAACGGCGGTGACCCTTTTATCGTGGAGGACAGCGGAAATACCTACTACACCTACACCACAGGCGGCGGAGTTGATATAGTAAAAATCAAATCCTTCAACGATGCCACGGAGCTGGAGCGAAAGGTAGTTTTCTGGTGCGGTGAAAGCGGCACGGTCGCTGACATTTGGGCACCCGAGATCCACAAAATCGGTGACAGATGGTATATTATTGCCGCCGGTCTTTTCGACAAAAATGAAGTACCGAAAGGATCAATGCCTTTAGGTGACCCCGACAAGGAGGATAACGACTATTACCGTTACGCCTTCGTTCTCGAAAGTGAAAGTGAGGACATTATGAGTGACTATACCTTCAAGGGTATTCTTGCTCCCAACGGTCTTAATAACATCGACGGCACCTATCTGAAAAAAGACAGCAAACTTTACTATATTTGCTCTGCCTACAGAGACATAGGAAATCAGGCTCTTTACATTTGCGAAATGGAAAACCCCTACACTCTCAAAGGTGAGGCTACGGAAATTTCTTACCCGAAATACCTTTGGGAAAAACGTGGTTGGCCCGTAAACGAAGGTCCCGCAGTTCTTTACAGCGGAGAGGATATTTTCATCGTCTATTCCGCAAGCGGTTACTATTCAAACCATTACTGTATGGGTATGCTCACTCTCAAAGGCGACGATGTACTGAATAAAAACAGTTGGAAAAAGAGTGCCACAAGAGTTTCCTACCATCAGCCACTCAAAGAGATTTACAATGCAGGTCACTGCAGCTTCCTTTACAGAGAAAACGGTGATATTTATACCGTCTTCCATGCAACCCGTGAACTCGAATTTTTCAATACTCCAAGGCTTACTTATGTGCAGAAGTTAGAGTTCAAGAACGGAAAGCCGGTGTTTTGAGCAATTCGGAAATGCGGAATGCGAATTTGCGGGAAAGCAATAATAAAATATAAAGCAACAGTCCGCCAATTCAGATTGAATTGGCGGACTGTTTAATTTTGTTTGATTTGCTTTGTCATTTTGAGCGTAACAAAAAATCTTCAGAGTTTGTAATAATTTTGGCGGCGGGATAGGGTCATCACGCCCTACAGTTGCTAATTTGGCGGAATATCGTTTTCCTTTACCCAAAGTCTTTCCCGCAATTTCGCATTCCGCATTAAATTTACTCCACCACCGTATTAAGCCATACGCCCTTTTTCATAAAGGCATAACCGAGGATACACTTGATAATATCTGCAGAGAGGATAATAGCGTACATCGGCACGATGGGTATTGCCGTAAATCTGCTTAAAATGAAGGCGAGAGGTACGGAAATTGTCCATACAAAGCCGCTATCAAAGAGAAAGGTTATGACGGTCTTGCCTCCCGAACGGAGAGTAAAATAGCAGGCATTAGTGAAGCACTGAACAGGCATAAAGGCGGCAACCACAATTATAAGCGTAGCCGCAAGATTTCTGATTTCACCGCTTGTGTTATAAATTCTCGGGAAATAAGGTGCAAAAATTATCATCCCAATTTCGATAAATATTACGGTGAATACGGCAAAGAATAAAAGTCTTGTACTTGCTTTCTTCGCTGTTTCTTTTTCTCCTGCGCCAAGCATCTGGCTTAAGATTATACCGATGGCAGAGCCGAAGGAGACAAACGCCACATTGAACACGTTGCTGATGGTGGAAACGATATTGACCGCCGCCACCACATCGAGCCCTCTTACGGAATAGCACTGATTGAGCATAGCCATACCTGCCGACCAGAGAGCCTCATTGAGAAGAAGAGGAAGAGAAATAACCGTAATCTTTTTTAGCAGTTCTCTTGTGAGAGTGGTCGAAAGGAAAAGACCTTTTATAAACGGATATTTCTTTTTGTGCGTATGCGCCCACAGGACAAGAATTGCAAGCTCAACATAACGGGAAATAACCGTAGCAATTGCCGCACCGTTGATACCGAGCTTTGGTGCGCCGAAGTGACCGAAGATAAGAATATAATTCAGCACAAGATTGACAAGAACTGCCGTCACCGTAGAAACCATGGGGACAACTCTGTCGCTTGTTTCTCTTAAAGTGCTGGCATAAGCCTGGGAAAGGGCAAAGGGGCAAAGACCCAGAAGCATAATTTCAAGATATTCTGCACTGTAGGAAGCCACAAGCTCTCTTTCACCTGCCGCCGCCTCACCCTGAAGGTAAGCACCTATAAGTCTGTCTCCCATGGTTACAAAGGCGGCTATGCCTACTGCCGTTAAAAGCAGAGCAAAAATAAGCTTATACTGCATGGTGTTTTTTACACCGTCATTGTCTTTTTTGCCGTAAAATTGTGCGGTAAATATTCCTGCACCTGACATGGCACCGAAAATGCAGAGATTGAAAACAATCATAAGCTGGTTGACAATGGAAACTCCCGACATTTCAAGAGTACCAACCCGACCGACCATAATATTGTCAAGCATACTCACAAAGTTTGTGACACCTGACTGAATCATAATCGGTACTGCCACCACAAGCATACGCCTGAAATACGGAAATCCCGATTTCATAAACTTTATCATAAACTTTTTCCTTTCAGAAAAGATATATATATCATTTGCCAAAAAAATTCGGTAATACGAAAAGCATTACCGAATTATTTTTATGTTGGATTAGTCGAAAAGCGAATCGCCCATACCGATGTTGAAGTAGGGGAAAATGGTGTTGATAAGGTTTGCAAAGAAAATCTTTATGTTTTCAATCACTCGCTGAACAGTGTCAAGGAAACCGTGACCTTCCTCTATGCCATCCATAATATCAGAGCCTACCTCTGACATTTTGTCGCCTGCTTCATCGCCCAAAACACCGCCTATTTCATCAACGAAGTCTTTTTCCTGTGTGGGTGATACGGCAGAGGTTGAAGGCATAATCTGTTCGCCCTCTGTGGCTGCTGCGGCACCGAAAACTAGCGAAAAGCACATAATCAAAGCCATAAATAAGGCAAGATGTTTATTTTTCATTGGTGTTACCTCCTAGAATAATTTTACTGTTTATGAAATTATATCAAATATTTTGTCAATATGCAAGAGGGAAATATCAATTCGTGGGCGGTACTCCGACATCTTGTTTTTTATGTAAAATATCTTGACATCACACCTTTAAAATGTTACAATACCCACATCTTTATTTTTCGCTTTAAAGTTTTAAAACACAAAAGAGTTGCCGTGGTTTCTCCTGATGCTCTGACCGGACTTCTCTTTTGGATTTACACCGGGAAGCTTGTCTGTATAATAATTGTATAAAAAACAATAACATACAGGTTTAAAATTCCAAATAAGAAAAAATATTCACGCGAAATTATGTATAATGTTTTGAAATGCGGTTTTCCGCCCTTTCAGGAAAGGACTTACTAATGAAAAATCAGATTTGGAACAAAGAAATGGAATGTATGCCCCGCAAGGAGCTGGAGGCTTTACAGCTTGAAAGGCTTAAGGCTCTTGTGGACTACTGCGATAAAAACGTAAAATTTTACCACGACCGTTTCGAAAAGTCAGGCATCACAGCCGATAAAATCAAATGCCTTTCGGACATTCAGTATATACCCTACACCACAAAGGCTGACCTTCGCGACACCTATCCCTTCGGTCTTTTAAGCGTACCGCAAAAAAAGATAGTCCGTGTCCACGCCTCCTCGGGCACTACGGGTAACCCCACGGTAGTAGCCTATACGAGAGAAGATATGGAAAACTGGAGTGAGCAGGTGGCAAGAGTAGCCTATGCCGCAGGTGCCAACGAGGACAGTATGGTGCAAATTTGCTTCGGCTACGGTATGTTCACCGGCGCCTTGGGGCTTCACTACGGACTTGAAAAAATCGGTGCTACGGTAGTACCCACCTCCTCGGGCAATACGGAAAAGCAGCTTAAATTTATGAGAGATTTCGGCACGGACACCATTGTTGCCACACCTTCCTACGCTCTCTATCTTGCCGAAAGCGCCAAGGAGAGAGGCATCGAATTTCCGATGGATAATTACAAGCTCCGTCTCGGTCTTTTGGGCAGTGAGGGCTGTACCCCCGAAATGAGAACACAGATTGAAGAAAGCTGGGGTAACGGCTTCTTCTGCACCGATAACTACGGTATGAGTGAGCTTAACGGACCCGGTATGTCGGGCGAATGTATCTACCGTGACGGCTTACATATAAATGAAGATCACTTCCTTTGCGAAACCATTGATTCACAGACAGGCGATGTTCTCGAAAAAGGCTCCACAGGTGAGCTTGTAGTCACCAACCTTACAAAGCGCGGTCTTCCCATTCTCCGCTACAGAACCAGAGATATTACAAAGATTAACTACGAAACCTGTCAGTGCGGCAGAACTTCTGCGAGAATGAGCAAGATTATCGGCAGAAGTGACGATATGCTCAAAATCCGCGGCGTAAACGTCTTCCCCTCACAAATTGAATCTGCCCTCATCGGCATTAACTCAATCAGCCCCCACTATCAGTTAGTGGTAAGAAGAGAAGGCTTCTCCGACACTCTCGAAGTAAGAGTTGAGCTTATCGATGCTTCACTTCTCGAAATTTACGGTGAACTCGAAAAATTAAGAAGAACCATCCACGACAGAATCAAAGCTATTTTAGGCATCGAAATCAAAGTAAACCTCGTCGAGCCGAAAACCATTGAGCGATTCACAGGCAAGGCACAGAGGATTTTAGATTTAAGGAATAAATAATTCCGCATTTATATAACAAAGGAGTTTCAAACAAAATGAACAAGTCACTTATGCTCGGTAACGAAGCCGTGGCAAGAGGTCTTTGGGAAGCAGGAGTAAACGTTATCTCCTCCTATCCCGGCACACCCAGCACGGAAATTACCGAATTTGCTTCAAAATATGATGATATGTATTCTGAATGGGCGCCAAATGAAAAGGTAGCCTTTGAAGTTGCCTTCGGTGCATCAATGGGCGGTGCCAGAGCCTTCTGTGCCATGAAGCACGTGGGTCTCAATGTTGCCGCAGACCCTCTTTACACCGCTTCCTACATCGGTGCCACAGGCGGTATGGTCTGTGCCGTGGCCGATGACCCGGGTATGCACTCTTCACAGAATGAGCAGGATTCCCGTCACCACGCCATCGCATCAAAAACACCGATGCTTGAGCCTTCCGATTCAGCTGAATGCCGTGACTTTGCAGTTGTGGCTTACGAGCTTTCCGAACGCTTTAACACACCCTTCCTTCTCCGCCTTTCAACAAGAGTTTCTCACGCACGTTCAATAGTGGAACTCGGTGAGAGAAAGGATGTCCCCGTAAAGGAATACAAAAAAGACGTTATGTCCCGTGTTATGATGCCTGCTATGGCACGTCCCGCTCACGAAAGAGTGGAAAAGAGACTTTCCGAAATGACTGACTTCGCCAATAAGGAAGCAGTTGAAATGGGCATCAACACCGTAGAAATGAACGACACCAAACTCGGTATCATCTGCTCCGGTGCTTCATTTACATACGCTCACGAGGCTATGGGAAAAAGTGCAAGTTATCTTAAGCTCGGTATGGTCAATCCTCTTCCCACCACTCTTATCACAGACTTTGCCGACAAGGTTGACAAGCTTATCGTTATCGAAGAGCTTGACCCCATTATCGAAACCCACTGTATTAAGCTCGGTGTAAAGGTTACAGGCAAAAAGCTTTTCTCACTTTTAGGTGAGTTTTCACATAAGACAGTTGAAGCCGCTCTTACGGATACAGAAAAGGAATTTATCGCTCTTGAAGACGAAATTCCGCCCCGTCCTCCCGTTCTCTGCGCAGGCTGTCCCCACAGAGGTCTTTACTACGCCCTCAAGGGTATGGGACTTTATGTAAGCGGTGACATCGGCTGTTACACCCTCGGCGCACAGGCTCCCCTTTCAATGATGGACAGCTGTGTATGTATGGGTGCATCCATAAGCGGTCTCCACGGCTATAATCTTGCCCGAGGTGAGGAAGCCGCCGCAAAGAGTGTGGCTGTCATCGGCGACTCCACATTTATCCATTCGGGTATCACGGGTATCATTGACATCGCATATAATAAAGGCTTTTCAACGGTTATCGTTCTCGACAACTCTATCACAGGTATGACAGGACATCAGAACAACCCTGCCAACGGTCTTACTATCAAGGGTGACCCCACCGTTTCCGTTAACCTTGAAGCACTCGCCAAGGCTGTAGGCTTCGAAAACGTGAAAGTTGTTGACCCATTTGACATTGAAAACACAAAGGCAGTAGTTAAGGAAGAGCTTGCAAAGAAGGCACCTTCACTCATCATCTCCAGAAGACCCTGTGCCCTTCTCAAAACCGTCAAGCACTCTGCTCCCGTTAAAATCAATGCAGACAAATGTATCGGCTGTAAGGCATGTCTCAATGTAGGCTGTCCCGCTCTTTCATTCACCAAAAGAGAGAACGGCAAGCCTTTAGCCCTCATCGATAATACCCAGTGCGTCGGCTGTGGCGTTTGTGCCTCGGCTTGTAAATTCGGCGCCATAGAGAAAGGAGAATAAACTGATGGAAGTTAAAAACATTCTTATTGTCGGTGTCGGCGGTCAGGGTACCCTTTTGGCATCGAAGCTTATGGGTAAATGCTTCCTTCAGGAAGGCTACGACGTAAAGGTAAGCGAGGTCCACGGTATGAGCCAGAGAGGCGGCAGCGTGGTAACTTACGTAAGATACGGTGAAAAGGTATATTCTCCCGTAATCGAAAAGGGTGAGGCAGACATCATCATCTCCTTTGAACAGTTAGAAAGTGCCCGTTGGCTCCCCTGGCTGAAAAAGGACGGTGTCCTCATTTCAAGCACACAGAAAATCGACCCTATGCCCGTAATTATGGGTAAGGCTGAATATCCCGATAACATTTTAGGCAAGATAGCCGACAAGGGTGTAAAGCTCGTTTGTGTTGACGCTCTCGAAAAGGCTCTCGAGGCAGGCACGGCAAAATGTGCAAACATCGTGCTTCTCGGTGCCGCCGCCCGCTTCCTCGGTACAGATAAGGAAATGTGGACTGAAATTATCAAATCCACCGTTCCGCCAAAGACAGTAGAAACTAATCTGAAAGCCTTTGAGTTAGGATATACCTCTTAATGCGCAATCCCAGGATAGTTTTCAGAAATGAGAAAATGATACACCGCCAAATCAACAAAGGGTAAAATTTTATGTTACGGCAAGCCTGCGACCACAATTCTGTATTCTGCATTTTTGCAAGTCGCAAACTTATAAACGAAAGGATGATAAACAATGCCAATCTTCAATCCCGAAATTGAATGTGCCTCGAGAGATTATCTCCATGCACTTCAATCAGCAAGACTTATCAAAATGGTAAAAAACGCCTATGAAAACGTACCTTTTTATAAGGCGAAATTTGATGAAATCGGTCTAAAGCCCGAAGATATTCACTCTATCGACGATATAGTGAAGCTTCCCTTTACCGTAAAGACCGACCTTCGTGACAACTATCCTTTCGGTCTCTTTGCAGTACCCAAGGGTGACCTTGTCCGCATTCACGCTTCCTCAGGCACCACAGGTAAGCCCACAGTTGTAGGCTATACTCAGCACGACATCGATGTATGGGCAGAGGGTGCCGCCCGTGCCATTTCCGCCGCAGGCGGTACTAAGGACGATACAGTTCACGTTTCCTACGGATACGGACTTTTCACAGGCGGTCTCGGTATCCACTACGGTGCCGAAAAATTAGGTGCCACAGCTCTCCCCGCCTCCACAGGTAACACAAGCAGACAGATTCAAATGCTTCAGGATTTCCAGTCAAATATTCTCTGCTGTACACCCTCTTATGCTATGTTCATCGGTGAAACCATCCGCGATATGGGTATCGATCCTAAAACCCTTCCCGTCCGTGCAGGTATCTTCGGTGCAGAGCCTTGGACAGAGGAAATGAGAAAGCAGATTGAAGAGCTTTTAGCTATCAAGGCCTACGATATTTACGGTCTTTCCGAAATTGCAGGTCCCGGTGTATCCTATGACTGCGAATGTCAGACAGGTATGCATATCTGCGAGGACTATTTCTATCCCGAGGTTATCGACCCAGACACCCTTGAACCCCTTCCCGACGGACAGTATGGTGAGCTTGTCTTCACCTGCATCGGCAAGGAAGCTCTTCCTCTCGTAAGATACCGCACCCGTGATATCTGCGCTCTCACCAGAGAAAAATGTGCCTGCGGAAGAACTACCGTAAAAATGACCAAGCCTCGCGGCAGAAGCGACGATATGCTCATTATCCGCGGTGTCAACGTATTCCCCTCACAGGTTGAACACGTGCTTCTCTCTCTTAATATGGCTCCCAACTACCTCATCATCGTCGACAGAAAGAACAATCTTGACTTAATGGAGGTACAGGTAGAAATGTCTCCCGATATGTTCTCGGATACGGTCAAGGGTATGGAAATGGAAGAAAAGAGAATTGAAGCCGCCCTTCAGTCCACTCTCAATATCCACGCCAAGGTACGTCTTATGGCTCCCGGCTCTCTTCCCCGCTCCGAGGGTAAGGCAAAGAGAGTTATTGACAACCGCAAGCTTTGATAATATAATTAAAACATAATAATAAGTAAAGGAGAAAACTTATGATTATTAAACAGCTTTCCATTTTCGTTGAAAACAAAAAAGGCAGACTTGCCGAAATCACAAAGGCTATAGCCGCCGCTGATGTAGATATCCGCGCCCTTTCCATAGCCGACACCACCGACTTCGGTATTCTCCGTCTTATCGTAAATAAGCCCGATGTGGCTGCAGCCGCACTTAAGGAAAAGGGTATCACCGTTTCCGTTACCAACGTTATCGCCGTAGGCATCAACGACACGCCTGGTGCTTTCTCCGTTCCTATGCAGATTTTGGCCGATGCTGACATCGATGTAGAATATATGTATGCCTTCATTACCAGAAAGAGTGAAAAGGCTTATGTTATCCTGCGCGTAGCCGATAACGATGCGGCGGCAAAGGTGCTTATGGATAAGGGTGTAGAAATCCTTTCCGAAGAAGAATTCCACGAAATGATGTAAGAAAAAGGGACTGCTATGTGCGGTCCCTTTTTGATTGGCAAAAAGGAGAAAGCTATGACCAAAACAACCGTATCACTCACTAACCGCATAACCACAGGTGACGGCATTTTCAAGGGCTGGGGTACGAGCCTTTGTTGGTGGGCAAACCGTGTGGGCGGAAGTGAAAAGCTGACAAAAGATGCCGCAGACCTTTTCTTCGACAAAGAGAAAGGCCTGGGGCTTAACATAATGCGCTACAATATCGGCGGCGGTGATGACCCGACCCACACTCATATTGAGCGTACAGACTCGATGATGCCCGGCTTTTTTGAAAAAGACGAAGAGACCGGCGAAACAAAATGGAACTATGAAGCGGACAAAAGACAGCTGGATGTTCTCGAAGCCTGCTATAAAGCCTCGGCAAATGACGCCTATGTGGAGGCTTTTTCAAATTCACCCCCATACTTTATGACCGTCAGTGGCTGCTCCTCGGGACATAAAAATCCCAACTTCAACAATCTTCGCAAAGATTCGGTGGAGGCTTTTGCAGAGTATCTGGCCCACGTCACCGACTATATTCAAAGGGAAAAGGGCATAAAAATCAGCTCCCTTGCACCGATGAACGAGCCTTACTCAAACTATTGGTACAAAAACAGCCCAAAGCAGGAGGGCTGTCACGTATCTCCCGGCAAAAGCCAGAGCGCCCTTTTGGTGACAACAAAGATGGCTATGAGGAAATACTCTCTCGACACCACCGACCTTACCGCAAGTGACGAGACAAATGCAAACCGTGCCGCCAAGGCCTTCTCGGCCCTTACGCCCGAGGCACTCAGTATGATAGACCGTGTCAGCACTCATACCTATGAAAGAGCCACGAAAAAAATCGGTGAACAGTGCCGCAAGACAGGCCTTGACCTTTGGATGACGGAAACGGACTGGTCCTCCGTCAGCGGTGAAAATTCAGGTGAAATGGGTCCTGCCGTCTGGCTCGCCGAAAAAATAATCGAGGATATGTATATCCTTAAGCCCTCTGCCTGGGTTATATGGCAGATAGTGGCAAGCTATATTTCAAAGGACGGCTATCTCGGCCGAAAGGATATGCCCTCAATGTTCGACCTTGAAAAGGGCTATTGGGGCTGTGCCGTGGCAGAGATTGACAAAGAGGAATATATCCTCACCCAAAAATATTATGCCTTTGGTCAGTTCTCACGTTACATAAGACCGGGAATGAAAATTATTCTCACGGACAAGCGTTCCCTTTGTGCTTATGACGAGGAAAATGAAAGACTTGTAATCATTGCCGTAAACCCGAAAGAAAAGGATGCGCAGACGGAGTTTGTTTTCGAAGACCTTCCCTCCTTCTCCTCTGTCAAGGCTATCCGTACATCAGGCGATATAAAGGAAGGTGAGCACTGGGCAGAAATCACTCCTCCCGAACTCACAGAAAACACCCTCACCGCCGCTCTTAAGAGCAACAGCATTACCACTTTTATCTTGACAAAGGAAAGCTGAAATAATATAATACACAAAAAAGCAAAAAGGAATGATTATCTATGTTAGAAGAGCTCAAACAAAAGGTACTTGAAGCTAATTTAAGTCTCCCCGCCTACGGTCTTGTTACCTTTACATGGGGAAATGTCAGCGGTATAGACAGGGAAAAGGGACTTATCGTAATAAAGCCAAGCGGCGTGGAGTATGACGTTATGACAGCCGATGATATGGTGGTTGTTGACCTTGAGGGTAATGTAGTTGAAGGCAGGCTCAATCCCTCGTCGGACACACCCACCCACATCGAGCTTTACAAGGCTTTTCCGAATATCGGCGGTGTTATCCATACCCACTCCACCTGGGCTACCTCCTGGGCACAGGCAGGCAGAAGCATACCTGCCTACGGCACAACTCACGCTGACTATTTCTACGGTGCTATCCCCTGCACACGTCAGCTCACACCCGAAGAGGTGGAAAGAGCTTACGAAAAGGAAACAGGCACAGTTATCATCGAAGCCTTCGAGGGCATCGACCCGATGGCAGTTCCCGGTGTGGTAGTTTACAAGCACGGCCCCTTCGCTTGGGGTAAAAATCCCAAGGAAGCCGTTCACAACGCCGTTGTTATGGAAACTGTGGCAAATATGGCTTACCACGCTGAAATGATAAGCGGTGAAAAGAAACCCATCGAGCAGTATCTTCTTGATAAGCATTATATGAGAAAGCACGGCCCCAATGCTTATTATGGGCAGAAGTAATTTAATTCCAAATGCGCAATTCGCAACTGCGGAAAAGACTTCGTGTAATGGAAAACGATATTCCGCCAAATTAGCAACTGTAGGGCGGGATGACCCTATCCCGCCGCCAAAATTATTACTCTGAAGATTTTTGCTACGCTCAAAACGATAAAATAAACCAAACAAACACAAATCAGTCCGCCAAATCAACCTGACTTGGCGGACTGTTGCTTTATATTTTATTGTTGCTTTCCCGCGAGTTACAATAGCACCGACAGGTGCCACCATAACTGCCTCCACTGAAAGCGGGAGGTGTCATCCGCAGGATGACGGAGAGGTTTGCGCACTGCGCATTAACCTATCGCCTTCTCCAGCAGTACCTGCCCCTCTGCGTCCATGGTTTTCATTGAAATTTTGCCCTCATTGAGCTTCAACATCGATGCCGCCCAGCGACCTTCTCCGAGATTACCGCCGACGATAAACACGGGAAGCTCACCCTCGTCAAATCTTACCTCGTGCCAATGACCGCCCACCATAAGCTCCATATCAAGCTCTTTAAGCGGTGCTGTCCAGTCCTTGCCGAAGTGATTATCAAGTATAGGCTCGTGACTGAAAACTATCTTGTACTTTCCGTCAAAATCGTCTTTATCAAGTGAGCAGAGCCACTCATACTCCTCGTTGCGCAGGCCCTCAAAATCCACAAGACCGCTGTATTCCTTATGATCGTCTTCCTTATCCTCGCCCGAATCAAGCACCACTGCCGAAAGGGCACCGAAGTCGAAGGTGTAATAGAAATTGCCTTTCTCATCGCCGAGATAATCGGAAAGAACAGCCGCATATTCGCCTCTTGTTTCGTGGTTACCGCGGGTGAAGACAACAGGGATTTCGCCCCCGCTTAAATCCGCTGCATCCTTGAGCAGGTATTTTGTGAACTGATCCTTTGTTCGCATTTCCGATGTGATGTCACCTATCATACAGACAAGGTCAGGCTTTTCTTCGATAAAGGAGAGAGCCTTGTGCATTGTCTTTTCCATTTCGTGAATATCGGAAATGCAAAGAATATTTATATCGTCTTCCTTTTCAGTTCCCCTGAAGGCGATAGGCTCACTTTCACACTTTTTACCCTTGAGACAATGGTAGGCAAATTTAAAGGGGATGAACTGCGACTCTACTGTGTAGGTGTTACCGCGAAGTTCTTCCTTTGGTACTTTTACGCTGTGTACAGTATCATCACTTGAAATGATGCCGTTTGAAGAATCCCAAACTATTTTTTCTTCACCGCCGTAGGTATACTTCACACAGCCGCTACCCTTGAAGGATGTTTCCCACACGATGTTATAGTAGTCTCCGCCCGTTTCAAAAACGGCAGGTGCTACGGTGATTTTCATAAGGTTTATGGGTACTACCCAATTGACGGCACAGAGAAGAAGCGCCACAATTGAGATGATTATATTTTTGAAATAGTAAGCGATTACCGTCATTTTTTCATCTCCTCCACTGCATGTTTAAGGCTTTCCATGGCCTTTTCCACTGTTTCTCTCGGGCAGGCAAGAACAACTCTTTGGAACTGCTCGGCAATCACGCCGAAAATGTCACCTGCATCAAGCCAAAGACCCGCCTTATTAATGATAAGGTCATTAAGTTCTTTTGCAGTAAGACCCAAACCCGAGCAGTCAAGCCAGGCAAAATAGGTGCCTTCGGGCTCGACTAATTTAATGCCGGGAAGATTATCTTTTACAAACTCTCTTACAAAAGCGAGATTATCCTTTATGTATGCCCAGCACTCCTCGTACCAATCGTCACCCTTTTCGTAAGCCGCCTTACAGGCAACGATGCCGAGATTATTGGGTACGGTGTAACCGCTGGCGGCGATTTCCTCGTTATATCTCTGACGGAGTGCCTCGTCCTTTATCCAGATGTTGGAGCATTGTAAACCTGCGATATTGAAGGTTTTACTCGGTGCAGTACAGATAATACTTCTGTCCGCCATTTCGGGAACTGCATCAAAGAAAATGTGGTGAGGGTGACCCTCGTAGGTGAAGTCACAGTGAATTTCGTCGGCAACGATGATAACATTATGCTTTTTACATATTGCGCCGAGCTTCTGCAGTTCTTCTTTTGTCCATACACGGCAGATGGGATTATGGGGACTGCAAAGGATAAAGAGCTTAACATCATTATCCATTATTTTCTTTTCAAAATCTTCAAAGTCGATAGTGTATTTTCCGTCATTATAAACAAGCGGACTTTCGATAATTTTTCTCTGATTGTTTCTGATTACGTTATAGAACGGATAATAAACAGGAGGCTGAATGATAACACCCTCGCCCTTTTCCGTAAAGGCTCTTACTGCCATGGCAAGAGCATAGACAACACCCGGTGTCTGCACAAGCCAATCTTTTTCGGGTGTCCAGTCAAAACGACGGGTAAACCAGCCTGCCACAGCCTCATAATAATCTTCCTTAAGATTGCTGTAGCCGAATATTCCGTGGTCTACGGAATTCTGCAAGGCCTCAAGGACACACTCGGGCGCTTTGAAGTCCATATCTGCCACCCACATAGGCATAACATCTGCAGGCAGACCGTTTTCCACGGCAAAATCGTGCTTGAGACTGTTGGTGTTTCTGCGGTCGATTACTTTGTTGAAATCTCTCATATTTATTCTCCTTTTTAAATCATTTATATATGATCCTCGTATCTTTCGGCGGTAATAACTCCGTCCTCAACATTCAATTTGCATATTCTCGCATTACGGGCATCGAAGGCACTTGTGCTGTTTTCGTATCCGTAATCTCTTGCGTGGTAAACGGCGTACCACTGACCGTTTTCCTTAATCATTGAGTGGTGTCCCGTGCCCTCTTCAAATTCGTTTGCTTTGAGTACAGGGTGGTATGTATCCTTGTCGGGGTACTTTTCAAATTTAATCTTCGTAAGGTCTGTTTCGGTTGTCTTTGCCCTGGCATAGCCGATATAATATGTAGGCTGTTCGAAGCAATTGCCCGAATACATAAGATAGTGCCAGTCTCCCTCTTTGAAATAGAAAGCTCCTTCGATAGTGTGCCAGTGCTGACCTTTTTTGTATCTGTCCCTGCGGTAAATATCCTCGTCGAGAGTAGGCTCGAGAACCAGTACGGGCTTTCCTTCGGGTGTCACGGGGTCGAGCATTCTGTCCACATAAATACAGGTGCCGATTCTCTCGCCCTCGAATTTATTCGATGAATAGAAAAGAAAAAGACCAGCTTCATTCTTTACAATATGAGAATCGATGGAGAAGGGATGAAGAATCTGCTTTGTGTCACCGAAGGGACCAAAGGGACTGTCAGCAACGGAAACGTGCATAGCGCCTCTGTGACCGCCCTTGTCAGGTGTATCGTTATAAATTTCGATGGAGTTATACATATAAAATTTTCCTTCAAGCTCAATTACACTCGGTGCCCAGAAGGAATCGTGACCCTCCATAGTCATAACGGGGCCATAGTATTTCCAGCCCTCGAAAAGATTATCCGATTCATAAAGATAAACAGCATCGTGTCCTGTGACGTAGATATAATATCTGCCGCCGCTTTTTAAAATATAGGGGTCTGCCTGTCCCTGATAATGTTCTTTGTCGACTTTAAGTAAGTGCATAGTTCTTTCTCCTGTGGTGTTTTTTGTTACAAAGAGATTATATTACAGATGGATTGATATTGCAAGGAAATTGACGAAAAATCCCACTGCTAGGTAATGTTTGCTTTTTATCTCGTTTATTATTTTTTGGCAGGAGGTTACATCTATATAATTTACTTTTACGAAATGCCGACCTTTCCCCTTCGCTGAGTGACTTTTGTCCTTGGCCAAAGTCAACAAAACTGCTTTTCGGGTACTATGAATTTACCACTATTCGGATACTGATTTTGTTTTTTTGGGATTGAGTAAAAATGCAATATTTTTCTTTGTGCCATCAGTCTGCCTTTATACAAAAATAAATCTGTGAACTACCGAAAAAATGCAGATCAGCACCGTAAGCGTTCTGTACTTTGCCCACTTTTCCATCGGGCTTTCCCACCAATTACTTTTACCCCCACATAACCGTATTTTGATTTTGCTTTCATTCATTTAAACAATTACATCCCAAATAAGGGGGGGAAGCTGATAATGTGGGGAGTAAAAAGCCGTTGTACCCTTTTTTCAAAAATCCACCTTGTATTCTCCTCCGAAAGATGCTATACTCATAATGAAAAATTTGCTTTAAGACAAAAAAGGAGAAAAGAGGAAAATTTATGATTATTCTTGAACGTGACGGCGTGTTCATTTTAGAAACCGAAAACACCCACTATGTTATGGGCGTGGACTGTGAGGGCGTCCTTAACCACCTTCACTGGGGTAAAAAATGCCCTGTTGATGATTATTTCTGCACCTATAAGCCCTGGGAAAGAAACTCAAACAATCCGGCAAGAGATTTTTCAAAGACCGAATATCTTCCCTACGGCGGTGCGGCTTTCAGACCCGTTGCCTTAACCTGCACCTATCCCGACAAATGCAGAGAGGCTGTGCTTACCTATAAGGATTTCAACATAAGCGAAGAGGACGGTGCCTTCCTGCTTGAAATTATTCTTGAGGACAAGCCCTATAATTTAGAGGTATCGCTTTTCTATAAGCTCCGTGAAAACACGGATATTATTGAACGCTACACAAAGGTGAGAAACTGTTCCGATTCTCTTGTCACTTTAGGCAAGATTTCTTCGGGTGAATTCAATTTCCCCTCAAAGCGTCCCTATACCTCCACCAACTTCAACGGCACCTGGCTTGCCGAATTCAGAAGAGAGGATACGGTGGTTAAAAACGGTATCCTCACCTACGAAAGCCGCAAGGGCGGAAGCGACCACACCGTAAGTCCCTTCTTTATCCTTTCACAGAATGCCGACGAAAAGCAGGGTGATGTCTTCTTCGGCGCTCTTGCCTGGTCGGGTAATTTCAAGGTTGAGGTTTCGAGAGACTGTGTAGGCGTCACAAGAGCAGTAATAGGCATCAACGATTTCGATTTTTCATATAATCTCCACCCGGGTGAAGAGTTCACCGCACCCTCCGTTTACTGCGGTTATGTCAAGGGCTTCGGTAAAATGAGCAACAGTATAAACGATTATGCCGTGGAATATATCCTGCCCCGCACCTTCGCAAAGGAACCCCTTCCTGTTCTTTATAACAGCTGGGAGGCAACCTGGTTTGACGTTAACTGCGAAGGTCAGCAGAAATTGGCGGAAATTGCCGCAGACATCGGATGTGAGCTTTTCGTTATGGATGACGGCTGGTTCGGTCAAAGGAAGGACGACCATGCAGGTCTCGGTGACTGGTATGTGAACAAAGAAAAGTTCCCCGACGGTCTGAAGCCTCTTATTGATAAAGTTAAAAGCCTCGGTATGAAATTCGGCCTGTGGTTTGAGCCTGAAATGGTAAACCCCGATTCTGACCTTTACCGCGCCCACCCCGAATGGGCATACCACTATGACACAAGAAAATCCACTCTCCTTCGCAATCAGTTAGTTCTCAATCTCACCCGAGAGGATGTTCAGCAGCACGTATTCTCCTGTATGGACGATATGCTGAACGAATACGATATAAGCTATATCAAATGGGATATGAACCGTGCCTATTCGGAAACAGGTGCCGAAAACCTCGAAAATCCGCAGGAGCTCTGGTACCGCCACACAAAGGCAGTTTACGATATTGCCGACAGACTTAAAGCAAAGCATCCGGGACTGCAGATTGAATGCTGTGCTTCCGGCGGCGGCAGAGCAGACCTGGGCGCACTTTCCCACTTCGATATGGTGTGGACAAGCGACGACACAGACCCCATTGACCGTCTCACCATTCAGGAGGGCTTCTCTCTTATCTATCCCACCAAATCAATGCGCGCCTGGGTAACGGACACCAACCGTGGCTCCCGTCCAAACGATTGGGATTTCCGTTTCAACGTCACCATGCAAGGTTCCCTTTCCATCGGCGGAAACCTGCTCAAATATGACGAAAGAGAGCTTGAAATCCACAAAAAGTACATCGCCCTTTACAAAGAAATCCGCAACACAGTTCAGTTCGGCACTCTCCACCGTCTGCTTAACTTCCGACAGGACAGCATCTACGCCAACGAGTACGTTTACGGCAATCAGTGTGTTCTCTTCCTTTGCACGGATGTTACCACCTTCTTCAACGACAAGTTCTATCACATTAATCTTGAAGGACTTGAGGATGATGCTCTTTACCGCTTCGAGTACGAGGGACAGGAGAAAGTTTTAAGCGGTGCATATCTTATGAATGTGGGTCTTGACTTCGAAATGGGAAGCACATTACAGTCGAAGATTATCGTTTTTGAAAAGGTATAAAAATGGCAAAAAAAGAAGAAAAAACCAATGTAATGCGCATCCTCGAGCAAAAGAACATACCCTTCCGCAATCACACCTATGCTTCGACGGGTGCCATAAGCGGTACCGAGGTAGCCGAGGCTTTGGCTCAGAACCCCGAGCAGGTATTCAAAACCCTCGTCACACAGGGCGCGTCAAAGAATTTCTATGTCTTTATGATTCCCGTCTGTGAGGAGCTTGACCTAAAAAAGGGTGCAAGGGCTGTAGGTGAAAAAAGCATCGCCATGATAAAATCAAAGGACCTTTTACCCCTTACAGGCTACATTCACGGTGGCTGCTCCCCCATCGGTATGAAAAAGCAATTCACCACCACGGCACATATCACGGCAAAGGATTTCCCCACCATTATTTTCAGCGCGGGAAAGATAGGCTATCAGGTGGAGCTTTCTTTAGAGGATTTAGGGAAGGTTATAAGGATAGGCACGGCGGATGTGATAGTGTGAAAAAAGAAAAGTCCGGATTTTCACAAACAGGTGAGAATCCGGACTTTTTTTATGATCTTTGAGCCTCGTTAAAAAGAGGGTTAATCTAATAAATATTCGCACTTGTCATTACACTTATTGTATGTAGACTTATTGTCTGCTGTGAAATAATATATATATATATATATATATCAATAGTTGGAGTGATTTCATGGATATTATAAAAGTATTCGGAACTAATGTACGAAAATATCGTACGCAAAAGAAACTATCACAAGAAAATTTTGCGGAACTGTGTGGCTTACACAGGACATATATCAGCGATATTGAATGTTTTCGTAGAAGCATTTCTTTAGATAATATTCAAAAAATTGCCGATGCGCTTGAAATTGAAACTTATAAACTGTTTTTGGAGGAATAATTTATGCTGTATATTCATGAAAACAACCTTTTAAGCAAAATATCTTCTAACTATAAGGGACACGGCATTAAGCTTAAAGAATTTTATGATAACAAGTATTTACCTGTTAGGAAAGCATTAGAATCCTTATCTTTTTCTGAAGGGAATACAGTAGCATTTGATAATGCTGCAGAAATAATTAACAAGTATTACAAAGAAATTGATACTTTTTCACGAAAATATTCAATTACATCTCAATCAAAATTCGCATCAACTTTTTTAGAAGAAATCAGTACATATCTTTTTAAGGACATTCCTGAAGTCAAATCCGGTGAATTCGGCGTTTTTAACAAAAAAGTCTATGCCGGACTAAAAATTGATAAAGATAAAAAAATTGGTCTTATAACTAAAGATGTAGACTTTTGTATTGGTAAAAAGGTTAGTATTTCTATTGATAGACAACCATCAACAGAGTTAATATTGCCCGTGGTTGCCGTAGAGGTTAAAACATACCTGGATGCAACAATGTTTGGAGAGATTAAATCTTCCAGTAAAGCAATTCGTAGTGCATCCCCAAACTCAAAGACTTATGTTTTGATGGGTTATAAATGTCTTGCGGATGAACATATTATTGCGGCACGTCAGGATGCAACTCTTTCTGAAATGTTTGTGTTGAGAAAAAATGAAAAATCTCCAATTGATGCTAACGCACTTTACTTATATTGGCATGAAATTGTTGATGCAATAGCAGAGATTTCTATAGATGATGAAATCATAGTTCCCGGAAAGTTGTTGAGGGTATAAATATGACCAAAGAAAAAGCAGAAAAAATTGCTCCAGTTGTGCAGTCTTTGATTGATTATTATAATAAAGTCATGTCCGAATTATATGAAGAAAATCGACCTGGACAAATTCGTTCAAAGAAGGGAGCGTTGGTTGAAGAACTGACACGCCGTATAGTAGAAACAACATGGGTCGATTATCTCGGACAATCTAAAGAAAGATTGGAACAAAACAAAAAGAAAAAATCGATTAAAATGTTTGATATCGACACATATTTGGTAAGATATGGCGATTCTTCTATAATTGAAACAATCAAATCGAAGAAGGCAACTATTAAGTATAATTTCGGCACTGACGATCATGTGTATATTGATGGAAAACTTGTATTGGCTATTGAATGTAAATCTTATACTGAAAGTGCAATGTTAAAGCGTATTATTTATGACAGAAAAATGCTACATGAATTTGCACCAAATGCTAACTATGTGTTGATTCAGTTTGAAAGCGCTTTGGGTGGGGACTTTGAGATGTGCTCGAAATCAAGTTTTGGGAGCAATCAGTATCATGTTTTTATGTCCCGTGAAGATACTAATATAGAAGTCATAACTTTGCTGGAAGGTAAAAGACATGCCGATCGTCCTATCCATAGAAAAGAAAATGGTAAAGATCTAAAAGTAGAACATCTTCTTTATGCCATAGAAACTTTATCAAAACTACTAGAATCACATATATAAAAGAATGGCATCTTGGATTATTCAAAATAATCCAAGATGCTTTTTGCTACTGCTTTTGCAAGTAATGGCGGTACTGCATTACCTATTTGTTGATATTGAGAAAGATTTTTTTCCCAAGACATTGTAGTGCGTTTACCGCAGAAAATGTAGGTGTCAGGAAACGATTGTAACCTCGCACCTTCTCTCGCTGTGTAATTTCTGTTTAAATACGGATGCACAAAGTTGCTCTGAAAACTTGCAGGAATTGTAGGGGAAGGTTTGTCCGGATATGGACGCATATTGTTTTGCGAATAAACTTTACCGCTAATTTTATCAGCTTCCCCACGTTTTCTCTGCTGATATTCCTCTGCAACATCTGCAACAGATTGACCATATCTAATTTGTGCAAAACGCTCTACTAGTCTTGCTGTATGTCGCATTGCAACATGATTATGAATAACAGAGCTATTTGTTCTTGCCCATTCTTGGTATTTAGTGAACGGACGCATGGTGTATTTCATTTCATCTGCACCTTCGCCCGCACCAATTTGCGGCAAATCCATTATCGCATCATCAATTGTGTGTTGATCATCACCAAAAAGAAAACCTTTAGGTTCTATTTTTCCTTTATCATAGATGATATCCTTTTTTAATCCAATAAAAAAAACTCTTACACGGCTTTGAGGAACACCAAATTCAGCCGCATTCAAAATGAAAACCTCTATATTATAACCAGCCAGTTTAAATTGAGTCTCTATAAGATCTTTAACCTTTTCTCCGCTTTTTGTTTTCATAGAGAGGATACCGGTTACATTTTCCATAACAAAAAACTTTGGTTTGAAATGCTCGACAAAACGAACGAATTCCATAAATAAGCTGTTGCGCGGATCATTTTTATCTCTGTTGCCGCTCAAAGAAAATCCTTGACACGGAGGACCACCTATAATCCCGTCGATAGCTGTTATTTCTTTCGGTAAAATGGAAGACAAATCTGAAATTCGAGTAATATCTTCAGTTATTACTTTTGTTGTAGGATGATTCTTCTTATATGTTTCGGATGCCCATTCGTCTTTTTCGATTGCAACAGGTATATTAAAACCTGCCATTTCAAAGCCCAGACTTAATCCACCGCATCCCGCAAACAAGTCAATTATATTCATTGTGTTATCCCTCTTTAAAAGAAAATGTATTATCTGTCGAATTTTTTCATTAAACTTAATCGTTGTTTGCTTTCAAAACGATAACCTTAAAACTGTAACTTTTACTGAAACTCACAATTTTATCAAGTAATTATACCACAAACAAATAGACAATGCAATAATAAATATATCTTAAAAAACATCATTGCATTTATCATTTTTATACACCGAGAAAGCATTTATATTTGTTTTTCGGAACTTTTTCATAGTTTACCACGCTTTTCTGCCGAAAGTTTATACACCTTTGACCTTTACTTTTTTTCCATATTACAATATAATTAGGTGGTTTTTGCAACACTATTATTTATAAGTAAAGTATCCATATAATAAAACAGATTTACTACGGAGGTAAAAATGAAAAGATCATTTCAGAAATTTCTTCTCTCGCTGATGACTTTTGTTCTGTTTTTTTCGGTAGCCCCCTCTATGACTTTTTCGGCAGAAGCCGCCGCCAAGGAATCCTATCTTACCGTAGACGAAGCTATGGAATGGCTTGATTCCACCGTCGGCACAAAGCGCGGAGACGGTCAGTGTATTGCATTCATCAAAGATTATTATCAGGTTCTCACCGGCTATCTTCCCTCGGGTAATGCCTGCGAATATGCCCACAACACCTTACCCCAAGGCTTCGGTTGGAAGCGCATCAAGGGTGAAAAGAATCTTAAAGCAGGTGACATTCTCATCTGGACGGGCGGTACGGGCGGCAACGGTCACGCGGCTATTTACGGCGGTGACGGAAAGTATTACCACCAGAAGTGGACAGGTATGTATGTAGAAATCATCGGCAAAGCCTATCTTAACGGTTTCCCCATCAGACGTTCAGGCTCTTTTGCCCGTTACTGGGGTGTTATCCGTCCCAATTTCCGTAATGAGACAATGTTCACGGAAATGCCCGACAGCAATTACCGTCTGAAGAATGCTTACAGCGGAAGATATCTCACCGCAAAAAGCACCACTGAAATCACCACCGTACGTCTGAAATCCCTGAACTCAAAAAAACAGCTTTTCACTTTTGACGAATCAAAAATCGGCTACACCCTTTCTCCTTTATCTTCATCAAGAGCTGTCGGTGCCGTTTTTGAAACAGGCAAAACCGTAAGCGGTGTCAAGGTAAATCTTTACAAAGACTACGGAAACGATTCCTGCAGATGGAGATTCGAAAAGGTTTCAGGTGCTTATGTAATCAGAAATGTATACAATCCCACACTTTGTCTTACCTCAGACAAGCACAGCGGTAAGCTCACTGTCGAAACCTACAAGGGTGCCAAAAACCAGAAGTGGAAGACCGAATCAAAGCACACCGTCTTCTATGACGCAAACGGCGGTTGGAACATTCCCGCAAACACCACGGCAGAAGAAGGAGATTCACACAAAATCTCTCTTAAAAGACCCGACCGAATCGGCTACAAGTTCCTCGGCTGGTCAGAAACAAAAAAAGCCAAGAAGGCATCTTTCCTTTCGGGCGCTCTCATTAACCCCGACGAAAACACCACTCTTTATGCCGTATGGAAGAAAAATAAAAAATACGAAATCGATTCGGTTAAGCTTTCCGAAACCAAGTACACATACGACGGAGAGGTGAAGACACCCACGGTCTCTGTCAAGGACACCAACGGAAACACTCTCAGAGAAGGCACAGACTATACTCTCACCTACTCCAAGGGCAGAAAAAACGTGGGCAGATACAAGGTGACGGTCTCCTACAAGGGTAGCTTCAAAGGAAAAGACAAGCTTTATTTCACCATCGTTCCCGAAAGCACGAAAATCACTGACCTTATCTGTGATGGCGAAAAGATTACCGTAAAATACAAAAAGCAAACGAAAAAGACCACAGGCTATGCCGTACAGTACAGCACAAGCCCCGAGTTTTCCGAATCTGCCACAAATACTGTTTTTGTGAACAGTGTGAAAAGGACTGCCAAAGCAATCAAGAATTTAACCCCCGACACAAAATGGTATGTCCGTGTGTCTGCCGTTAAGGAAACAGAAAAAAGAACCTACTACTCCGAATGGTCAGATGTTAAAAGTGTGAAAACAGGCAGTAATGCTTAAAAAATGAACTGCAGCTTACAAAAAGTAAGCTGCAGTTTTTGTTTTATGTATATGATTAATCTACCTCATAAACATAAACGTTCTCATAGTCCATATCAGCACAAAGGCTTAAAGAGGGATTTGTAAGGTCGTATATTGAAGACCATTGTGTTGAGTAAACTCTTCCCTTTTCGTCAGGGTCGGTGCCTATTATTCTTGCCGCTTCAAGAAGGTCCATTCCTTCCTCTGCAGTAAGAACGGATTTCTTTTCCGTCAGAGTCTTTTCCAAAATTTCATAACGGTCAAGTCCCTGTTTTTCGTATTCAAAAGGAACCTCATGAAGATAGAAATTGGTGGCGGCGATAAAGTCGCTTTCATCTTCCTTTTCGGTTATGACCATTTCATTTTCCACATAAGAAACAACCGCACTTTTGCCTGTTGCATCTGCTATCTGGAAATGATAACAGCCCTTTGCGGCGGCGAACATATCGACGCTCTCAAGGAATTCAACCGCTTCGTCGACTGTAGCGCATTTGTCGAGTATGGCTCTTATGGCAAGGGTTGTACCCACATCGGTTTTACCGTTGTCCTGCGCGGTGGCAGGAGCCTGAAGCTGTAAAACACCTACGGCAAGACCCTTTTCGTTAACACCGTCAAGAGGGAAATAAGCCGTAGCAAGAGTGTTTATTCTGTCCATCAGCTTATCGGGTGTGTAGCTTTCGTTATAACCCAAAAAGCTTAGGTTAACAACAGAAACCGAGCTGTATCCATCCTTGGGTGACGTTTTGATAACAGCAAGGTCAGTGGTCTGATTGTCAAGATTTCTGCCGAATATATAGCCCTTTTCGGGAGTTTCGGCATAAAAAGTGGAGCAGGCAAGATTTGGAATTTCATAGGGCACTTCGATGGGAAGACCCTTGAGCATGGTTTTGATTATGTACTGAACAAGCTGTTCTTCCGTCGCCGCACCACCTGCCTCTAAAAGCTCATCAAGCTTATAGTCAGCGGCATAGTTGACTTCATAAATGCCTGTGTCACCCTTTTCCTTTACGGATAAAAGAGTTCTTGCTTCACCCTGAAATACAGCCAGCGCACCCAAGACAACAACCAACAGCACCGATAAAACTGCGATAAGAATTTTTTTGCTTTTCTTCATAATAATATCTCCTTTTTTCTTATGATATAAAAATTATATAATGTCGCAAAAAGCCTGTCAAGATAATCGACAAATATTTAATATTTGTTTATAAACGGCAGTTAACCCATTTAAGTGTCGCTTGAAATGTGTATCCGCAAATGATATAATCTTTTCAATAAATCAAAAATGAGGTTTAACAATGGACACAGAAAATCTGATCAAAAATTCAATTAAGAAAAACCTTGGCCTTTCTGTTACGGCTATTTTCCGTATCGGAAACGGTGCAAGCGGTTCTGTTTACCGTGTATCTTGCACCGAAGACCGGAAACCACTTGCCATTAAAATCAGTACGCATCCTGACCTTATGCGACAGGAGTTTGAAATGCTGTCTTTTCTTAAAGAAAAAACCTCAAGCAAAATTCCCGAAGCATATTTCTTTGATAAATCAGATGACACAGGCATAATAGCGATGGAGTACATATCCGGAATAAGCGGAACTGACAGCTCTCTTAAATTCAGCTTTCGTAAAAATCATCTGGCAGAAAGTATTGTTAATAACCTTTTGGTTATTCAGCAGGCTCACAATGACAAATTCGGCCCCTATAATCACGCAGTGTACGACACCTGGCAGGAATATTACAAAGAGTTTGCGGATGAGATTTATGATTTTTCACTATTAAAGCATACCGAAAACGAACTTGATGATATCGTTATGAAAGCCGTCGAATTGTCTTATAAAAATTTCGACAGGATTTTTTCAGAAGAAATATCAGCCCCTACCCTTATTCACGGCGATTACTGGATGCCGAATTTCATAATCGATAAAAAATCAATGGAACTTCTTTCCGTGGTTGACCCCTTTAATGTTATGTGGGCTGACCCCGAATATGAGCTTTTTGCCATGACTGTTGGCTACGGTAAAAGATTGCACTTATATGAAATTTATAAAAGGAAGGTAAAAGTTTCAAAGCATTGTGATATGAAGCTTGAAATGTATGCTCTTTATTCGGAACTGTTATGGTATAAAAAGCTGGGAACCATTGAACACTCTTACCTGAAAATGCGGTCAAAAAGGCTGATAAGAGAAATGAGGAAACATAAGATTATTTGAAGCACACCTTGGCTCGCAGAGAAAAATAAAAACACTGATCATTGACGGCGGTGCGACGCATTGATATAATGAATTTAAAGCAATAGTGACTTGAGAGGTTGCCTCGGCAATCGGGATACTTACCGTAAGCCTGACAGACTTACGGTAACTTCCGGCGTTTCGCACTCATTGTCGCAGTCGCGTCAACAGGCGGGAGTACAAAAGAAGATGAAGGTAAACGAAGGTGAAGTTCCACAATAGTCGAGGACTAAAAATCCAACGATTATGCGGCATTTTATTGTTTTGTGGCTGTTTTCAAAAGGGGGTCATTTGCAATAAAAAATCCCCTTAACCATAAAGGTTTTAAGGGATAAAAACAACGAACCGACAGTTGATAATTGTATCAATCTATCGGTTCAGTTATGGCATATAACTCATAAGTTGATACCATTAACCTAAATATAACGCAGGGGTGTATGTTAGTTATGGTTACGGCTATCGTTAATTTTATAAATCGTCATTACCATATAATATTTCAAGCACCAATCCACCTCCGAGCTTAAATCCGTATGCAAACGCCTCTCTCTCAATGATACCATACATTTCATTAACACAATCATCGTATTTTTCAAGCGTTACTTTCTGTTCGTCGGTAAAAGTCGCAGAAAGGTCTTCTCGGTTCTTACCCATAAGGCTGATGAGTTCCTTAACCTCTCGGTTATTCTTTGTGCTTTGCTCTTGTGGATATATATTGCCATACCACAGCTCTTCAAGTAATGTTCTCATAACACTCTTCCTTTCATACATAACAAAGCGACCGCACCTCCGAGATTATCCCCGGCGATACGGTCGTTCTTTTAATTTTTGGTGTGAGTTTCGGTTTTGCTTTTATGAGTGGCATAATGCTGCACCTCCTTGTAGCACAACACTATACCACCACGGGTTTGAAAAGTCCAGTGAATTATTTTTAAAACATCTCATTTATGCAATCCGATAGATTACTTTTTGTCTTTTCTATATTTTCTTCGAAAACAAAGGGCAATCGTACTAAATGAATCCTAATTTGAGAACCGGAACTATGATTTACTGTTGCAACTGGGAAAACGGGTTCATTCTCTTCATTTCTGAAAAGAGGATACAATAGGTATACATCTGAAACTCCACGTTTAACCGCATACGAAACCATTTGATATAAATCACTTTGGCTGATTTCTTCTCTAAGAGATTTTTTTATGTTCGTACTGGTTTCAAAACGAGAAATCATCTTGTATTTAGTATCAAGAATGAATACCCCTTTCTCTTTATGATCGACAACGATATCGTGGCGCATTACAAATAGTTTACCAAATGATTGAGTGCCGTATTTAAGTTCGTCAACCAATGCCATATCACTAACTTGAATTTTTACAGATGCAGAGCCTGTTAGAGCGTTCTTAATATAACCACCGATAAACCCTTCAAATAATAGCTCTGTTGGAAACAGAAAGCAGAAGGAGTCTTGTTCGTTCACTTGATATGCGGAAGATTGATTCAGCAAAAACATTTTACTCATGCTGACAAGCACGGAGTACTTTTGATGAAATTTGCTTAATTTAATACCGTCACAATCAATTGGCGTACACCGAACGTCTGTAACATCATTTAATCGTATAAGAATTTGGCGGATTATTTTCTTGTTTGACTCCGACGTAGTGTAATCCAAGATACATTTACAGGTATATTTGATTATACGATTAACAATATTATCAAACTCAAATTCCGAATATGTACAGCTAAACTTGTTATGCAATCCATTCGGTATCTTATGGTTAATATAGTCTTTAAAATCGATGCTTCCCTTAATGACGGAAACATCTTCTGTTTTATCTTCGTATCGATAAAAAGGTAACTGCTCAATTGCACGCTTTACGTAATGGATATACAATGTAACAAACAATTCCCGCAAGTCTTGACAATCTTCTAAATCCGCTGACATATTTATAAAAGGATAATCTATACGAGTACAATAAATCAACCATTGAACTAAATTCTTCATTAGGTGTTTCATATCCAACTTTTCCGGGTTTGAATCCACATCCGATTCCATAAAAACTTTCGGGAAAATATTGAATTGATGTCCATTGAACACAATTGTCCCAATGTAATTATTGGTTCGCAGACTTTTTTGCCCAAGGAAAGTAACGAATTTTTGTTGGCTGGTTATTTCACGGTCCTCATAGAATACCGAGCGTTGTTCCCAATTCAACTGCAAAAACTCCGCCAATTCATCAAGAGCGTACTGTTCTTGCCAATCTATAGGCAAATATTCATTTTTAATTACACTCTCTTCGAAGTGGTTGTGAACTGCAACAGACATAAATTAATCTTCTTTCTCGGTAATCGTTATTCTTCCAAAAGTGTTAGCAACAACAGAAACATTTACGCCTTCCAACGCCTTTGTCAACTGTGTTTCAACCTTGTTTTTGTTATCAAAGAAATACTCATAAAGCAAAGGAATTATATGGTGGTTCATAATATCACAAAGCTCTTTTTGTGTTCTTCCAATGAAGAATGAATGACCTACCAATAAGTCGGTGCTATGAAGCTCTTTGGAAATGTTCTCGTTGAGTTTTTTAAGCACGCCTCTTAAAACTTTATCCTCAACCAGATCCAAGTCCGGAACAAACTCGACAAACTCGAATCGTCTTCTTAAAGCAGTATCAATTAACGATATTGATTTGTCAGCGGAATTCATTGTTCCGATAATATATAAATTGTTAGGAACAGCAAAAGGCTCGCCAGAAGGCAATGTTACAGATAATGCATTTTTTTCACCCCAGCGTTTGTCTGTTTCAATTAAGGTGATAAGTTCACCGAACACTTTAGAAATATTGGCACGGTTAATTTCATCAATTATTATGACAAAATCATCTTTGGGTGAGTCCATTGCAGCAGATGCAATCTTTTTGAAAACTCCATCAACTGTCTTAAATTTCATATCGCCAGAGGATGTATCGGGTCTTATACCTTGAATGAAATCCTCATAGCCATAGCTTTGATGAAATGTCGTAAAAACAATTTGACCATTTTTCACCAAGGAATTATACCTTGTCATTACATCATCACGCGACTCTTTTGCAAGGTCTTTTACTTCTTTGCTTTCTATGATAGAAAGTGCATACAACGCTGTTGAATATGTTTTGCCTGTACCCGGGGCTCCGTAGAGAATTCTATTGAACGGATGGGTTCTTCTTGTATTTGCTGTACACAGAGGTAAAATTTTCGGCAAATGGGAATTGTCTTTTCGGTCCGATTCATCTGCGAAAGAGATTCCAAATTCATTGTTTAGAATAGATGCATAAATCTTTATACCTTTACGAACCTCTTCTTTGTAAGCTGCGGGCAATCCAGAGGCTGTCACAATTGCAACAATAGAATAATCGTTATCTTCAATTATTTTTCCGTATTTGATACCAAACATATGCACAGCTGCGGGCTTGTTAGTGGCAGTATTGTACATATCAGCAAGAATCTCGCCTAAAACATCAACGGACATTTCATCATCTTCTTGTGTTGAAACAACAGAACTATAATCAACAATGTTTTCATTGCAAACATTGCTGTTTATTCTTTTAATATGATATTTTACTATATCCTTGGTAGTTTCATTGAATTTGAAATGGTTCTGTCCATCAACGGTTTCTCTCTCCAATAACCCCCATGCAGAAGAGAAGGCCACAAGGAAAACATATCCGTTTTTTAGATTGGTGTTTTCGTCATTTTTACGGAATTCCAATATGTCAGTTATGATCTTATCGTAATCACGTGTGTCTCTATAATCCGATTCGGCGCAAATATAAGTCCACTCGTAATCAGTTATATACTCATCAATACGTTCATCCGACAAAAGTTTCAATAACAGCATACCGGGATAAACAGTTTTCTTGCCGGAATTATCCGACCAATGCAAAAGGCAATCTACTAATAGTGATTTGTAAGCATATTCGCAACCGGTTTTCAATACATACTTACTATCATCATTCTTCTCGTATAATTCTAAAAGCCGTTTTCCCAAATAAGAAACTTTGAATTCTGCATCACCACTTGTGGTAATATATTCAATCAAACCATAGGTTTTTAAGGTTCCCTCACCATGGGTATCGTTGTTTTCGGCGTTAAATCTTCCCACTGCAGCTCTTGCTTTTGGGAAAACGCTTTTACTTGCCTCTGAACTATGCACAGAACCCACTTCTTCTATAGCGCGAAGTAATACAGCAAATGTCGCTGGATTTGTTATATTTGTTGGGTAATTAATTTGATCAAAATTTCTGCCTGCCATTATACCAACCCCTTTAATTGAAGTGCGATTTTTTTAATGAGTAACGGAGGAACGCCTTCTCCGATAACGTGTCTTATCAATTCGTCTTTTGCCCAATTTGGGATATTCCAATCGTCGGGAAGAGAAGATACTTTCATCAGCTCATAAATTGTTAAAACTCGTGGATTTGTATACATGTTATCTCCGTTTTCATCGGTCTTCCAAAAACGTCCGGGATGAACGTTATTCTGTGAGCCGATGGACCCGTTATATCGTGTTACTGTTGCAGCTTGTTTTTCCCAATACATTCTGTGATAAGTTGTGTCGAAACCTGTTATTTTTTTGCCGTCACTTCTCTTAGGATAATGGACAGGATTATCAAAAGCGGTGTTTCCGGCTTCTGTATACAGCATACATTCGACATTCCTCCAGCAATGCACCGGCGGTTGATGCCATTTGTGAAAACTTAATGCCTCGGATGAGTTTTCGGGAAGTTTGTGCTTAAACTCCTTTTCTCTAATTATAGGCCAAATATCAGGAATTCCGGCAAAAAGTTCCTCTAAAACGATCTTCTTTTCTTCTTTGGGTGGGAACTCCCATTGTACGCCTAAATCTTTACGAGCTAACAAAATTATTGCTCTCTTACGCATCTGACAAATACCATAATCCGCTGTGTTTATAATTTTTTCAGTATTAAAGGAATAGTTAGAACCAAGCCGCAACTCAATGTATTCTGGAATCAATAGTTTTTTGCCATTATATTCGATAGGGGTTTTCAATTGTTGAACCACATTTTCGAGCAATACAAACTTGGGCTTTAGCAATTCAATCATATCGACTGCATACTTGATTAATGAATTACGCTCATCGTTAGGACCCATATGCCCTGCAATACTCATTCCTTGACAAGGAGGTGTTGCAATAATGAATTCCACTCCACTATTTAATGAAGATTGATAAACCTCTTCGAAAATAGCTTCATCAGTGATGTCACCAGCAATCATATTACAATTGGGATAAAGATGCTTATAAAATTTTGCTCGTTCCTCTATAAGTTCATTTGCTACGACAATATTGATGCCTACTTCGTGTAAATAAGTTTCAGCAATACCAACGTTGGCAAACAAAGACAATCCGTTTATCATTTTCTCACTCCATAAGGTTTAATTCACTAACAACTTTTTTAATAGCAAGCGGCGGTATACCTTCACCGATGACTTGTCTAATCAAAAGCTCCGAAGCCCATTCGGGAATATTCCAATTATCAGGTAGTGTAGTAACTCGCATCAATTCGAAAATAGTCAATACTCTTGGATCAGAATAAAGACCAGTTTTTTCGTCATATGTGCCAGGGTGTACATTTCGAAAGGAAGATATTGTATGATTATAGGTAGTAACTGTTGGGGCTGGTTGGTCCCAATCCATCCGAGTATATGCTTGTATTGAGCCTCCAACCAATTCACCTTTGCTATTTTTAGGATAAAAAATAGGATTCTTACGTGCGCTGCAACCAGTTGGAGTGTGCAACATACATTCAACATTTCTCCACACATGAGGACGGGCGTAATGCCATTTTGAAATTTTAAGGCCCTCTTCTTTCTTTTTTTCGTAATCGGGGAATATCTCGAGTGTATTGTTGACATCTCTAAGAGGTGGGTCTAATGAAGGAAGAGATCCTATAGCATCACGCAAAGTAACAATTTCCTCATTTAATTTAGGAATCTCCCATGTGAATCCTAAATCTTTTCTTACCAAGAGAAAGAGTGCTCTTCTTCTTTTCTGAGGAACACCAAATTTTTCGGTATCTAAAATACGTTCAGCATTAATGTTGTAGGCATTTCCAAGCTCAAGTTTTACGATTTCAGGAATTAGCATTTTTTTGCCATTATAAAAGATTTCTGTTTTTAGCTGTTGGACAACATTTTCAATTAAGACATATTTAGGGTTAAGTTTTTTTATTAATTCTATTGCGTGTAAAATTAATATGTTTCGTATATCATCATTATCTTTATGACCAGCTTTACTCATTCCTTGACAGGGGGGTGTTGCAATTATAAATTCCACATTATGCTTTTGAGATAAATCAATAATTTTATTCTTTATTACATCATCTTTGATATCTCCTACGACCATATTACAATGGGGATATAGGTGTCTATAAAAACGCGCACGTTCCTTTAAAAGTTCATTGGCAATCACTACATTAACGCCAACCTCATGTAAATATGTTTCGGCAATGCCCACATTGGCAAATAAAGATAGCGCATTAACCATTTTGATTCACCTCTAACCATGCTTTTTCTATATCATCAAAAGCAAGGCTGTTTCTTATGCAAAAAGCCTTAATAGTGTTAATCGCAGTAATATTAGGTTTGCTTTTGCCGTTTTCCCACCTGTTAATCGTGCAAACAGTAACATTCATTTCTTTCGCAAACGTCTCTTGAGACATAAGCATACGTGTTCTCAGTGATTTTAAGAGCTCAGATAATATCATTTTGAAAACATTCTCCTCTCAAACAGATATAGTTATAATAACATAAACCTATCATTTTGGGAAGAGTTTTATGAAAAATATTCAATTTTGTCGATTGCTGCAGATAACTATAAAAAACAACTTGACTTTCCCTTGTTTTAGAGCAATATATATCACTACCAAAAACAAGGAGGTAAAGTCAATGTATAACATTAGTGAAAACACATTGGAACAATTACGAAAGGAATACCCTGCAGGCACACGAGTTGAACTCCTGCATATTGATGACCCCTATAATACAAAACTGTTGCCTGGTTCGAAAGGAACGGTGAACTATATTGATGACATAGGCACTATTCATGTGTATTGGGATTGTGGCTCTTCCCTCGGGGTAGCTTATGGTGTGGATAGTTGTAAAGTTATCCCTAAATGATTATATCACAGAAACTGAATTTGTGCTGATATGATTTCTTATAATCTTGATATGATTTCAAAAGATGTTGCATCTATATTGATGGAGCATCTTTTGTCATGTAAGTATCTTTTGTTTCCCATTGTTGCCGATGATAGCTGATAGGAAACAAAATATCAATTTTTTTGTTTCCGGTTGTTTCCGATAAAAACATTGGAAACAATGATAGGAAACAGCCTAAATGCCCTCTAATAGGGAATTTTTCATCTTTGTTTCCGATGTTTCCCATTATTTACTTAAAGTTTTAAAACAAAGAAAAAGGTATATGTAAGCAACACATACGCGTATATATAGAGAAAAAGTTTTATTCCCATCGGAAACAGAAATGGGAAACAAAGAGTCTTTTGGAAGGATAAATTATATAAAGCAGATAAGAGATAAACAGGATTTATAAAAAGCATTGGGATGAATAAAAAGTCATAATGTTTTATC
This sequence comes from Acutalibacteraceae bacterium, assembly GCA_045604385.1. Classification (GTDB taxonomy): domain Bacteria; phylum Bacillota; class Clostridia; order Oscillospirales; family Acutalibacteraceae; genus UBA6857. The sequence continues at coordinate 9,488 of JAZUNX010000053.1, read as the reverse complement.
ATCCCAACACCAAAGCAAATTGTTGAATTGCATCACCAATTGATCGTTGTCATTGATGCTATCGGCAACAGGATTTATGTTAACCATCGTTTCCTATAAACACATCATCAACAGGAATGATAAACGCTCCACCTCCTTTATTTTAGTTGAGTTGTCTGCTTTGTTTCCTATGTTTCCCATTACCTACTTAAAGTATATAAACAAAGAATAAGGGTATAAAAGCAACACATATATGCGTATACGCGAGAGAAAGTTTTAACCCCTTTCGGCAACAGCAATGAGAAACATAAGCATTTTTCTGGAATGTAAAACAACATTTCACTGAATTTCATTGCTTTTCACACCATACAGAGTGTTATAATATAATCAGGAAGAAACTGAAAAGTATAACGTGTCACCTAATGTCACTATATGTCACCCCTATCGTTGTGTTATTATATAATCAGGGATACTAAAATAACTTTTGTAAAATTTGAGAGCAAATGTGATAGAATGAGAGTATATCACCTGTGCTATAATATAATTGGGGACAAAGAAAAATATTTTATTTTTTTGAAAGAGGACACTAAATATCATTGTATTTCACCCCCACCGTTATGCTATAATATAATTGGGCAAAGAAAAAAATAGTGCAACTAAAATAGGACACTAAAAGGTACATAAAGACATTGAAAGACACCCATATCGTTATGTTATCATATAATTAGAGAAGTAAAAAACAATGTAACCTTTTATGCTTTTGTACCCTCTGTAACCTCATATATATAGAGCTACACGAAAAAAGTTTTTTGTTTTTATAAAAAATAAATATGTGTAAATACATATACATACACCTATATTTTTTGAGGTTACAAGGTTACAGGTTACAACCAAATAACAAAAACATATAGAACCTTTTTGATAATTTCAGAAGGGTTCTATTTATTTTTACCAAAAAAACTAAAGGAGGTATGGTTAATGGTCTATTTTGATGGGTAGGGGTGGGTTAAATCTGTGGTCTCAATAGCCTGTTCAACGGGCGAGGGGTCACACGCGCAAATTCGCGCAATCAAAGGGGGTATTAACCCTATAAAACAAAAAATCAAATGAAAGCAGGTGAAAAAATTATGAAAAACAAATTCTTTTATTCAAAACAACCATCCTTATCAGCTAAGGATGCAAAGAATTTTTCGAAAGGTAACTACGAGTGTCAGTTCCTTATGCAGACGATGAAAGGACAGCCGGTAGCCATCTTTCAGAACACCGACAATGGTGTGTGGAAGGTGCAGTACGGCTTCAGCACAGTGTTCTTCGGTACATATGAAGAGGCTATGGCTTTCTGCCGTAAGCGTTTCTGCGAAATTCCCGAAATGAAAGAAGGGGCTGTGAACAATGAGACATATTGATTACTTTAACCGTAATATGCACGGTGGTATCGACTTTGACTCCTTTTATCTTCTTGCCGTGACCAACCATAAAGGTAAAAAACCATTTATGCTTCTCGCACCTAAAAAGAACAACGCACATCAGCTTTTCAATCTCCGATATGGAGAGCGTTCTTGGTGGTACGGCACAATAGACCAGGCTTTGAGTATTGCAAAAGAATACTGTGGCGCAAGTAAGTTCAAGTGCCGTGTTTACAGAAACAGATACTACCGCTTGATAGGAGGAAAGAAAAATGTATAACAGATACTTTCCGCTTGTCAATTGTACCTCGGACGGCCTTGAAAAGATGCCAATGTTTCAGGGGAAAGACTATTTCGATGTTATTGAAAACACCGGATATGCCCTCATACAGCATTCGCCTAACCGCTACAGAGTTTTTGCTCTGAAAGCTCACGAACCTGATGAGTACAAGAAAATCAAAATCCATTGTCCTATGTGCGGTAGTGTAATGGATATCATAGGTCCGCACATAACAAAAAACACTCTGGCGTTATACGCCTGTAAAAATTGCGAAAAGTGAGGTAAAAAATAATGAATAACAAATATGGAATATTTTCCGAAGATTACAGAGAAGGTTTCTGGAACTATGCGAGGGGTAAAGAATATAACCCCGACAAACTTTTTCACGGAGCCTCAAATATGGGTATGTATGCAATGCCCTTATCAGATAAATCACCCTTCAAATCAGCACTTAAAGAACACAGCTTGTTCCGTGGCCTTGCTAATGTTTTTGCAATGAAATATGACGGTAGATATATTACTGTTCAGGATTGTAGTGATTGGGCAAACTGGCTTGATGAAAACGAATCGGTCCCCTTAAAAGACGGAGTAGCCGATTTTACCGAACACCCCTTCGGTATGCATAAATTAGGAGCTCTTTGTAAGCTGCCTGAAACCTTTGTGCTTGATGCAAAGTTCAACATTGAAAAGAACGTTTCTGTTCGTCTTGCTAAAAGCTTTGCAAAGGCTGAAACCTATGCATTCACTGTAGGTGACGGTGTGAAGATGCCTAAAGGCATCCTTAATGATGAGGACGGTGCAGAGGTAGGTGCTGCAACCAAAGCACTCACTTATGATGACGTGATTAAGCTGTTCTTTTCAGTAAAGCCTGAATACCGCAAAAATGCTGTGTGGATGATGAACGATGAAACAGCACTTGCACTTCGCACCCTCAAGGACGCTGACGGTAACTATGTGTGGAATCATAGTACAGATACCATCCTCGGTAAGAAGGTTTTTATCAACGAGTATATGCCTATGGTGTCCGTTGGTGCTAAACCTATCGCTTTTGGTGATTTCAACTATTACAGCATCATTGAAAGAGCAAACACAACAGTAAAGGTTATCAAAGAGGTGTTACCTAAAATCGATGATATCGGTTACCTTGCTTTTGAATTCCTTGATGCAAAGCTTATGAGACCTGAAGCAATTAAGGTTCTTAAGATTACAAAATAACCGATGTTGGGGAGAGTGAGACTCTCTTGCTCTCCCTAAGAATTCTCTGGAAAGGAGACAGCTATGAGATTACAGATGCAAAATCAAATACGAAATCTTGCCCTTCAAGGGTACGGTTACAAACGTATAGCAAATATGGTGGGTATTTCACCCGATACAGTTAAAAGCCACCTGCGCAGACATCCGGCAACAGCTGAAATGTCCGTGTGTATGCAGTGCGGTAAACCCTTGGAACAGCATAAAGGCAGAAAGGAAAAGAAGTTCTGTTCGGATAAGTGCCGTATGTCATTCTGGAACAGCCATCAGGATGAAGTAAATAAGCAGGCATATTACACTTTGACATGTCAGCACTGTGGAAAGGAGTTTGAAAGCTATGGCAACAAAAAGAGAAAATATTGCAGCAGAGAATGTTACGCAGATGCAAGAAGAAAAACAGCCTGACGACTACTATGACCGATTGACTCGATTTCGCACAAGCACCGCTGTGTTCAGAAATATGATAGAACACGGTATTCTCTCTGAAAAGGATTACGAAGAATTCTGCGATATTTTAGCAGAGAAATACGGCGTATCTTTGTGCAGTATATTTCGCTGATATTACTTGATATATATCCCTTTTAGAGTGATATATGTACTACCGAAATATTGATACAAGGAGAGAACACAATGAACAGAGCGATAAAGCAAGTATCGTTTGTGCCGATGAAGGCTCCGAGCCTTACAAGAGTGGCGGCATATGCAAGAGTATCCTCCGGGAAAGATGCTATGCTGCACTCTTTATCATCCCAGGTCAGCTATTACAATGACCTGATACAAAAACACCCTGGTTGGCTGTTCTGCGGAGTGTATGCAGATGAAGCTTTGACCGGTACCAAAGCAGACAGAAAGAACTTCACTCGTCTGCTTGAAGATTGTATGGCGGGTAAAGTGGATATGGTAATAACCAAGTCCATATCACGCTTTGCCCGTAACACAGTAACCCTATTAGAAACTGTGAGAATGCTTAAAGACATAGGGGTGGATGTGTATTTTGAAGAACAGAACATTCACTCCATATCCGCAGATGGAGAACTGATGCTTACCATAATGGCGTCCTATGCCCAGGAAGAAAGCCTTTCAGCAAGTGAAAACCAAAAGTGGCGGATCCGCAGAAACTTTGAAAACGGAATACCTTGGAGAGCAAGTATGCTCGGTTACAGGTACGAAAAAGGAAAATACATTATTGTACCTGATGAAGCAGAGATTGTTCGCATTATCTTTGACAGCTACCTTTCGGGTATGGGAGTTACAGCAATTGCGAAGATGCTTATTGATAGAGACATTCCCACCCGAAGCGGTAACCCTTGGAACAAAAGTAGCATCACAAGAATACTTAACAACTATACTTATACCGGTAATCTTCTGCTTCAAAAGACCTATAGAGAAAATCATCTCACAAAACGAAGAATGGAAAATAACGGCGAGTTGCCGAAATATCATATAATAGATAGCCACGAAGCAATTATTACTCTTGAGCAGTTTAATGCTGTTCAGGAAGAGATTAAACGCAGAGCCGAGAAGTTTGCCCGACCTGCGCCGAAGAAAACATACCCTTTTACAGGGCTTGTCATATGCGGTAACTGTGGAAAACACTACCGAAGAAAAACAACAAAATCGGGTGTGGTTTGGATTTGCCCTACATACAACACCATAGGAAAAGAGCACTGTGCATCAAAACAAATCCCTGAAAGCACACTCATTTCAACAACAGAGGAAACATTGGGTAGTATAAATGCCCTTAATGATAAAATAACGGCTATCCGAGCCGAGAACAATAATACATTGGTATTCTGCTATACCAATGGAGAAACTTCCGTTAAACGATGGACAGACCGTTCTCGTAGTGAAAGTTGGACAGCCGATATGAAAGAAAAGGCAAGGAAGAAGGCTTTAGAAAGGAGCGAGAGCAATGGCTAAGAACATAACCGTCATCCCTGCAACTAAAAACATTCATACAGGGGTTATGCACACATCAACTCAAAAGCGCCGTGTAGCAGGTTATGCTCGTGTATCCACTGACAGTGAAGAACAGCTCACAAGCTATGAAGCACAGGTGGATTATTACACGCAGTATATATCAGCAAACCCTGAATGGCAATTTGTAAAGGTGTATACTGATGAGGGCATATCAGCCACCAACACCAAAAAGCGTGATGGCTTTAATGCAATGATAAATGATGCTCTTGACGGAAAGATTGACCTTATTGTAACCAAGAGTGTGAGCAGGTTTGCTCGTAACACAGTTGACAGCCTTACCACTGTAAGAAAGCTGAAAGATAAAGGCGTTGAGGTATACTTTCAAAAAGAAAACATCTATACCCTCGACAGCAAGGGTGAATTGCTCATAACCATAATGTCATCACTTGCTCAAGAAGAAAGTCGCAGCATCTCTGAGAATGTTACCTGGGGACAGAGAAAGAGGTTTGCAGACGGAAAGGTCAGCCTACCATACAAGACCTTCCTCGGATATCGCAAAGGTGCAAACAGTCTACCGGAGATTGTGCCTGAACAAGCAGAAATCGTGAGACGAATATACCGACTCTTTATGCAAGGCAAGACACCGAGTAGTATTGCAAAGATACTCACAGACGAAGGCATACCTACACCCGGTGGTAAGGTTAAATGGCAAAGTTCCACTGTGGAAAGCATCCTTAAAAATGAAAAATACAAAGGCGATGCCATATTACAGAAATCTTTTACTGTTGACTTCTTACAAAAGAAGATGAAAGTAAATGAGGGTGAGGTTCCGCAATACTATGTTGAGAACAGCCATCCGGCTATAATTCCGCCTGAAGAATGGAACTTGGTACAGTTGGAATTTGCAAGAAGAAAAGAAAAAGGACAGAGGAGATGTTCCGATAGTGCATTTGCATCAACCATAATCTGTGGTGAGTGTGGTGGTACATATGGCTCAAAGGTATGGCACTCTACAGATAAATACCGCCGAACCATATGGCAATGTAATAACAAGTTCAAGGGTGAGCATCGTTGCAGCACACCTCATTTATATGAAAGTGAGATAAAGGAACTGTTTCTGAAAGCCCTCAGTAAAATGATTGATATGCGAGAGAGCATTATTGATGATTGCCGTTTACTTCAATGTTCCCTTTCAGATCAGACAGGACTTGATGCACAAGCCAAAACCATAACCGATGAAATCGAAATCACTACCGAGCTTATTCGCAGGTGTGTTGATGAAAACTCCCTTAAAGCACAGAACCAGGCAGAATATCTTGAGCAATATGAGCGTCACATTGCACGGTATGAAAAGCTGAAAAAACAACTCGAAACCATTGAGGCAGAAAAGCAAAATCTCAAAGAGAAGGTTAAGTTGATAGGTGCTTTTATCAGCACTCTTGAAAAGCAAGGTACAATGCCCATTGAATTTGATGATGACCTTTGGGTGACAATCATCGACCATGTCACCGTCAATGCTGATGAGTCGGTAGTTTTCACCTTCAAGGGTGGTGTGGAAGTGACCGAACAGCTACAATAACAGTTGAACCTATATGCACATAAGAATAACGATAGGGGTATCATATAACGGAGAAAGCCGTATAGTCGAAGGGTAACAATCCAACGATTATACGGCTTTTTGCTGTTTTAGGGCTGTTTTCAAAAGGGGGGTCATTTATAAAAGAAAAATCCCCATAACCATAGCGGTTTCAAGGGAATAAAACAACGAACCGACAGTTGATAATTGTATCAATCTATCGGTTCAGTTATGGTCGAGCGGGTGGAGATGAATCCGAACCTTCAGTTAAAAAATTATTCTCTTTTTTAAAAGGTATTCTTTTTGTACCGTCCTTGTAATTAAGCGTGAGTTCAATACAGTCATCAAACACAACTACGCGGTTAACAAAAGAATCAACGAGCCTTCGTCTGTATTCAAGAAAATCAGTATCGTAGCTTCTCATTTTATCAAACCAATCACGCAGTTGTATTTCCGTTAATTGAGGTCTGCCGATTTTCTCACGGGCGAGCATTATTTCAACCTCTTCTTTTCTGCTCTCAAGCTCTTCAAGTCTTTGTCTTGTAGAAGAAGTATAAATACCGTCCTGAATAGCATTGAGCATATTGTTGATTTGCTTTTCGATATGAGATAAGTCCTTTTCTAATCTTGGTATGTTAGTATTTTCTTTTGAATATTCTTCAAGAATTATTCTGATGAGCTTCTCTATTTTGAGATTATCATTAAGGAAAGCCTTAACCTCCGATAAAACTGTATCTTCAATCCATTCTTTCTTAACTGCCTTTTTCTTACAGCCTTTACGCTTCTTTGCACTGGCACATTTATAATAATGATACTTTTTCATTGTATGACTTGTACCGCTTTCGCCAACCATAAAGGATTCGCAATCTCCGCAATAGAGCTTTGTGGTCAGCAGATAATCGTCTTCGGCTTTGTGCATCGCCGGAGCTCTTTTGTTTATCTTTAGTCTTTCTTGTACCGCATCAAACAGCTCTTTTGATATAAGTGCGGGAATACCGTCAGGCATAATAATATCTTTGTAACGGTACTCACCGATATAGCGTCGATTCTGAAGAAGTCTTGATATACAGTTGAGATTCATTTTGCCGCCTAAACTGTTTCTGAGTCCCTTTGAGTCAAGATATTTAACAATGTTTTTCATCGTTTCACCATCCTTGTATTTATTAAATGCTTCGATAACAAGCGGTGCAGTAAGAGGGTCAATCTCATAATATTTGTCCTTGCTTATCTTGTAGCCGATAGGTATGGTACCGCCGTTATACTTACATTTAAGAGCGTTCTCTGTCATCCCTCTGACAATTTTCTCTGCAAGCTCTGCCGAATAATATTCAGCCATACCCTCAAGAACAGATTCAAGAATAATGCCTTCTGCGCCTTGTGATATTGCTTCTGTAGCGGATATTACTTTTACATTGTTTTTCTTGAGTAAGTGCTTGTAGTAAGCAGAGTCATATCTGTTACGAGCAAAGCGGTCAAGCTTCCACACAATGATTACATCAAACATATTTTTAGAACTATCTGCAACCATTCGCTGAAAGTCAGGTCTGTTATCGGTTTTAGCGGATAATGCTCTGTCAATATATGAGCCGAGCACAGTAATTCCGTTCCTTTCCGCATAAGCAGTACATTCTCTTATCTGACCTTCAATAGATTCCTCTCTTTGATTTTCGCTTGAATATCTCGCATATATTACACCTTTCATTTTATCAACCTCCAATATGATTATATGTTTTTATTTCTTTTACTCAAATGTGTGAGATTGCAGTGCCTCTGATTTTCTCAAAGGCACTGCTTTTTAATTAAACTGCTGTTTGAAGTTTTAAATCTGTTTTAGACTCTTTTTCTGTTCTCTGTGATTTTTCTGCTTCCAAATCTTTTAAGATTTCAGGAAGAAGCACCCGTGCCAAGGAATAGTAAACTGAGTCGGGTATATTGACTTCTGCCAAGGTGCTTTTCAATACCCTTAAACACAGAACTTTAACCACTTTGAAAACTAATTTCATTTGCTTCATCTCATCACCTCGCATCCCTATCTCTCTGTTTAATCAGAAACTTTCTGTAATACTCACAAGCCTTCATTACAAATTCCTCAAGCTCTTTCTTATCCGCCCTAGGTGAGAACTGTTGTAAGCGTTCAAGAGGAAACTTTATTGTTTCTCTTTGGTTTGCTTTGTCCTCTTGCATAATTGTTTCAATCTGTTCTGTGTCTAATTCATTACTCTGACTTAACTTTTTGAAACGGACTGCTTGTGAGAATGAAGGTGTGCGTTCTTCTTCCTCAATAGTATCAAGCAGAACATACTGTTGGTCTTCTGCAAGATACGAAAGCTCAACTGCAGGTGTAAGAGCTATTTTGCCCTCATCAACAAGGTCGAGCAGTTCAGGTATGAGATTTGTAAGGCGGATATATCTCTGTATTTGGTTACGGCTTTCACCGGCCTGTTCAGCGATAATCTCGTCTGTTCTTAACTTCGTCCCAACTTGGGACGAAGTTTTACCTTGATGTTTTAACGCCTCCATTTTCAACTTATACGCAAACGCCTTCTCGCTAGGTAAAATATGTTCTCTGTGCAGATTACTGTCAACAAGCATAATTGCCGCTTCATCTCTGCTTATGGCGTAAATTAAAGCAGGGACTGTTTTCATCCCTGCCTTTACTGCCGCGTGTAAGCGTCTGTGTCCGCTTATCACCTCGTATTCTTTTTCTGCTTCTTCAATAGGTCTGACAATTATCGGAGATAATATTCCTTGCTCTTTAATACTATCAATGAGTAGTTCCATCTCCTCGTTGTCTAATACTTTGTAGGGGTGTCCCTCAAATGAATGAATTTTTTCTGTCGGTATATTTACCGGTGCTTTAAATTTTTTACTTGCCATTTTTAATAGCCTCCTTTTTAATTTTTCTGATTTGATTTTTAAGCTTATTATCATAATGCACATAGTGCATACGGTGTAAGCTTCTGTCTGTTTCGTACATTAGTTTCTTTACGGCTTCAAGTTCTTCACCTATCGGTGTATTCTCTAAATCATATTTCAGACAAAGATTTCCGATAGTAGAGCCAACGGTTCTGAATAC
>JAZUNX010000052.1:0-28701 GCA_045604385.1 Acutalibacteraceae bacterium | reverse complement strand
GAACATATTGAGTATTATAAATTTTGATTCCTGCACGCTTTCATGAGGCTTCCAGCCGGCAGGCGGTCCCACGTTGGGATTTTTAGCATATGCATAAAGATCCGGCGCATCTTTCTTGTTCCACATGCGCAGTATCAATCGTTCCGTTTCGATCGTCTGTGTCCCTTTATGACATAGCATAAAGCTCATTCCCTTCTAAATGTATTTGAAATGTCATACGAGGCATCCGCAGGAGCAGCGGATACCGGCATAAATACTCTTCACATATTTGGTAGGCATACCGACCGTTAAAATTTCACCACTTGGATCTTCAAGGCTGAACTTGATGTTATAGAGAGCTTTTGTGGTGCTGTAGTTTTTAAAGGTCACCTTCAGCACCGCTGTTTTTTCAGGAGAAAGACTTTTTTCGCTGAGTTCATAACCCGTCACCATAAACCTCGGAGTTGAGTTGTCCTCGGTGGTAGGCTCTTCTTTGGTTGGTTCCGTTGGCTTTTCGGTTTTTTCTTCCGGTGGAGTGGCGGAAAGATATTCACTTGTGATGTACCTTTCCTCGCCCTCATAGACTACCTTGCTCCAACCGTCAACTTCATCGATACGAGTAACAGAGCTACCCTTTTGCAGTACGGTGATGATTTCACAGTCTGTGTTGGGTTCAGTTCTGATGTTTACATTTTCAGTTGCATAAACTGTTTCTTTTTCGTGCTCTGCCGAAACGGTAAGTGCAAAGGAGAATAGAAAGAGAAAGCAAAGGATAAACGCTGTTAATTTTTTCATTGTTTCCACCTCTTTTACAGTTCTCTGATGTTTTCAACTATGCTGTGCTTCATTTCTTTGCGGATTTTGAAAACAAGATTTACCGCACATATTACAAAAAGAATACTGCAAAGCACAAAAGTTTCAACCAATCTCAGTTCAAAAATATCCTTGTTCCATTCCATAGACTTTCGTATAGCTATATACAACAGATAGCCGACAATATAAAGTCCGAAGCCCATTCCGTAGCCCCAACCGAAGATTACAAGAAGCTGCCTGATATATGAGGAGGAAAGCACCTTTAAATCTGCACCAACGGCACGAAGAGTGCCGATTTCTTTCTTACCCTCACGTATTCTCGCGGTAAGAGCGTTGTTAATAACGCTACCGCAGATTGTAAGAAAAAGAGCTACAAGACAGTATAAGCCGAAGAAAAGAATTTTCATATTCTGCTGGTTGTCTCTGTCGTGTTCATAATAATTACGTAAATATCCGTTTGTTATTGAAAGAGTAATGTTTTCAAGGTAAGGAGCAACGCTGAGATTCATTTCATCGGTCATATTTTTGTTGGAAAACTGAATATCAGTATAATCGCAAGTAGGAGCAAAAATAGTGCTTGCCGAGTTCGTTGTCAGAATACCTAAATTTGTTATATAAGGGAAATCCCATTCAAAAACATTTTCAAAGTTGCTGTGTACTATTGCACCGATTTTTACCTTTCTGTCGGTTTTTATAAAATTTGTTTCATCCTTCATTGAAATGTTTACGGTGCTTAACGAAATTTCGTCGCCGACGTTATAGGTACATTCCTGTGTTTCGAAACAATCGATATATTCGCTTGCCGGGTCGGTGTCAGAGAAATAATCGGTATCTAAAATCGTGTAACCCATCTCTAAATCAAACTTATTAAAGCCGGCACCGATTTTCTGTGGCGCAACAAGAACAATTTCCTCGCCGGAGTTTATTTTGTCTATATTTATCTCGCCCTCGATTACTACGCTTTTAAGAATTTCAAAATAAGCCTCATCCATACATACAAGCGTTGAGGGAATAACGAGTGAGGTGTAGCCGAATTTTTCTCTCGCCTGAACATAGCTTTTGGAAAATTTTTCAGTACATTTTTCTTTATAGTTTTCTGCCGTAAGACCCTGGTCAATTTCTTTATATATACTGTAACCGCTTGTGTCGCCTAAAACCACAAGAAGTTCATAGTCGTCAAATTCGTCCTTCAGAATGTTCACTGTGGTTCTTTTTGTTGCAACAACCTCATCGAAATACCCCGACGTAATAAGCTCTGCAACATCGTTATCACTAAAGCCGCTTAAATCAAGTCTGCAATCAACTAAGGCTTCGTCGTAGCCTCCCTGATCGGATATATGATAGATATATTTTCTTGTTTTCACATCTGCCGCTTCATGTCTAAGCCCCGAAAAACTAAAGCAAGAGCCTATAACGGTAAGGGCAAGAAGGATACTAACGATTATCTGTCTCGAACGGGACAGGGTGATATTCCTTTTTGCAAGAAGTGAGGAAACATTGAATTGTTCTTGTGAGTGAATTTTCTTTTTCCTGAGCCTTCGGGTGTAATCAACATTGCGGATAGCCTGCATAGGCGAGCTTTTTGAAACAGAAATAAGAGGTATAAGCGCCGCACACATAACAACAATAACACCAAGTAATGCTCCGACAAAAAGTATCCACACTTTAGGTATAAATATAAGGTCATCGCCCATCATTTTTGTGATTAATTTTACGCTAAAATATGAGATAAGAATACTTATAGGAGCAGAGATAAGACTTATTATAAATGCTTCACGGGCATAAATGGATATAATCTGCCTTTTCGTTGCACCAACGGCACGGAGCATACCAATCTGCTTTTTTCTTTCTCTTAGATTATTTGAAAAAGAATTAACTATAGTAAGACAAGAAACAAGAGTAAGTATCAAAGCAAAGGCGATGCTGTAAAGCATTGTTGACCATATATCAGTTCCGCTTGTTCCGTCACTGGAATTATCGTGAGAATACGAGTTCACGCTCATATAATCGTTTGTACTGCTGTAGTATCTTTCCCAATCTGCATTTGTAGTGGCGTCATTACCGTATAAGTTAAGGTTTACAAATGCAATAAGAAGCTCCTTACCGCCAACAGCAGTTTGTTTGCCTTTATTAACAAAAACCGAGGGGAAATACTCTGCTTTGCCTGATTCCCATTCACAAATCGCGTCCTTTTTGTTACACATAATACCAACGATAGTGTAGGTTCTCTCTTCCGTTTTTTCGCTGAAACCTTTACCGTCGGGAATTTTCATTGCAAGCGTAATTTCATCGCCTAATTTTTTATCGGCAAGACCTAAGGTCATAAGAGCCTGTCTTTCAACAATAGCCTCTCCCTCATTTTCGGGCATTCTTCCCTCGTAAAGAAAGGGATAGTACATTTCTACTGCCTTATCCTCAAGCCACGCAACGGCAGTACCGACATCTTTTTTCTCTTCCGATTGATAAGCAAAGCCTATCGTGTGGGCAAAGCTGTACTGTGTAACGTAATCAGCCAAAGCACCGTTTTCAAAATCAGCATCTCCGGCATTCAAATATATCTCGTGCTGAGTTCCGTTAATTCTTTTCTGGTTTTCTTCCATTGAGCTCTGAAAGCAGGAAAGGAAAAAGGCAATCCCCGACGAGAAAACCATAGCAAGAATGATACCGATAATAAGAATTGTATATTGCTTTCGCCTTTGCTTCAGGTTACCCATAGCAAGGGTGTTAATTGTGAGTTTTCTTTTCATTGCTGTCACCTCCCTGAGTTACACAGAGGGTGCAGGCTTGGTGTCTTTGACTATCTTGCCGTCCTCAATGGTGAGGATTCTCTCTGCCTGCTCTGCAACATGCAGGTCGTGAGTTACAAGGATAAGTGTAACGCCAAGCTGCTTACTGACATATTTAAGAAGCGACAGCACCTCACGGCCACTCTTGCCGTCAAGATTACCCGTAGGCTCATCGGCAAAAAGTATGGCAGGTCTGTTGGCAAGTGCTCTTGCGATAGCGATTCTCTGCTGCTGACCGCCCGAAAGTGCAGAGGGAAGATGCTCTAAGCGATCACGAATGCCGAGCATTTCAATAACCTTGTTAAGATACTCTTCGCCAGGCTTTTTACCGTCAAGCATAACGGGAAGCAGGATGTTCTCGTACCCCGTCAGCTCCTGAACAAGGTTGTACGCCTGGAAAACAAAACCGAAACGACGGCGGCGGAGAATAGAAAGCTGATTGTCGTTGTAGGACGAAAGAGACTTTCCGCCGTAGTAAATGTGACCGCTTGTGGGATTTTCAAGGGAAGAGAGTACGTGAAGAAAGGTTGACTTACCTGAGCCTGACGGACCTGTAATAGCACAGAACTCTCCTTGCTCAAAGCTGACTGTTACATCATCAACGGCTTTGACAACGTTTTCACCGCTTAAGTATTCTTTGGTGAGGTTTTTGCATTCTATGATGTTCATAATAACACTCCTTTTGATTTTGTAACTCTATCATACACGGTCAACCTTACGATTAGGTGACTTTTACCTTAAGATTTCGTAAGATAAGAAAATCGGGCACAGGTAAACTGCACCCGATTGTTGTTTATAGCTTCAGATTAGCATCAATTATAGGAAAACATATAGCCACACGAAGACCTTCTTCGCTGTTTTCAGCGGTGATGGTACCGTGATGCTTTTCAACTATTGCTTTGGTGATAGAAAGACCAATACCTGCGCTGTCGGGTGAAGCATTTTCCGTACGGTGAAATCTCCTGAAAAGCATAGGCAGTTCATTTTCGGGTACACCGCCGCCGTTATCTTCAATAATCACGCTGACACTCTTCTCTGCTTGTTCAATAAGAATATCAACCTTGCCGTCAGTTTTTGTATGCTCGCAGGCATTCTTGATAACATTGCCAAGTGCCTCACGAAGCCAGGTTTTATCTGTGCGAAGACTGCCTTTACCATTAACGGTTATAACTTTCGTAGGGAAGAGCGTAGAAAACTCTGCCTTAAGGTCAAGTAAAAGGGCGGAAAGCTCTGTCTCTTCAAAGTTCATCACATAGGTATCGCTACGGATTTTTTCGAGTTTAAGCACATTGTAGATAAGCTTTTCCATCTTGCTGATAAGTACAAGCTCTTTTTCGGTGTGACTGCTCGGAGTTGTGTTATGCTCCATTTCGCAGTAAAGGCGAAGCCCTGCAAGAGGTGTTTTCAGCTGATGCGAAATATCGGAGATAAACTCGGTGTTGTTCTTGGCTTCGAGCTTGGTGTATTCACGTTCCTGAATGAGTCTTGCTTCAAGTTCGCATATATTACTCTGCAAATGAGCAAGGTCGCCGTCAGAGGTTGAAAGCTCGGTCATAGTACCGTCTTTGATGAATTTGTCTATACTCCTTGTCAAAGCACGGGTTTTCTTTTTGTTGATGATGTGAAGAGCAAGTAAAACTGCACACAGCACCGTCAAAATAACAAGAGCGATAATGAGAAAAATATCTTTCATCTTATTCCTCCCATCTGTAACCGGTACCACGAACAGTTGCAATATGCTCTGCACCTATTTTGTCACGCAGACGGCTTATGTGTACCGAAAGAGTGTTATCGTCAATGAAGTTGCCGTCGCTATCCCATATACGCTGCAAAAGTGAAGCACGAGTCACGATAACACCGTTATTCTGAATAAGAGCAGAGAGAATCTGAAATTCGGTAGGTGTGAGAAAAAGAGTTTCGCCGTCTTTCTTCACAGTCATATTTGAAATATCAACTAAGATATTGCCGAACTGATAGGTTGTGGTTGCAGTCTTTCTGCGAAGAAGTGCACGGATGCGGGAAAGCAACTCAAGAAGCCTGAAAGGCTTTGTTACATAATCATCTGCACCTGCATCGAGACCACGGACAATTTGAAACTCTTCATCGCAGGCGGTAAGAAAAAGTATAGGAACATCTGCACCCGTAGAGCGAATGAAAGAGCAAAGATCAAGACCGTTTCCGTCAGGAAGCATAACATCAAGGATGATGAGGTCAAAGCTGTCTTCGGTGAAAAAACTTCTACCTTCCTTACAGTTGCACGCTGAAACAGGCTCGTAGCATTCTTTGGTAAGTAGCTCGCACAAGCCTTCACGAAGGTAAATATCATCTTCGACTATGAGAATTTTCGCTTTCATTGTTTCACCGCCCTTGAGGTTAGTCTGATTATATTATACAGAATTGATGTTGCATTTTCAATGGAGGGAATCTTAAGATTTTGTAAGGTTGAGAATAGATGAATCACTTTACACTTTTAGTTTTAAATCCATGTAGCACTGCCTGTTTCCGTTATCAAGAGCCGCTTTGCTTCTTCTCTTGACAACAAAACATTCTGTGCTCTGTGGGGATTACGAGGGCGATCCCCTCATCATATAACCGTTTGAGGTTATCAAAAATTTTCTTCAAGGAAGGATGTAATAATTCAATAATACACAGAAAGTAATTCAAACACGTCAGTGTTATGCGGCAGGTTGCGAAGCAAAAAAATCAAAATTTGCTTATATGAATACTGCGTCACATTTCTCTTCATACAAAATTTTTTTAACTTTTTTCAAAATCTTGGAACATTTCATCCTTGCTTATGTCGTGGTATATATGGGGAGATAAAAAGTTTTTTCAAAAGCCCAAACCAAATATTATTGACCATAAAAAATTTTTTTAAACCATTCGACAAATTTCCCGTTGTCAAAATTTTCAAAATAATATATCATACCACCGTCACGATGTTTTTGTTGAGCTTGGCAAAACCACAACTACTTTAATTACGCTTTGCTCAAACAGCCACACACATCGATTTATATTTAGCTTTAATTAAAAGCTGTTACATAGTGACCCAACAGAATATTAGCGCGGTGAGATTTTCTCTCCACGCTTATTTCTGTTGCCTGTGTAGCGGCTTTTTTGTTTTGCAAATTTTCTTGCGGCGGGTTGTAAATGTTTTGAAAACATTTCAGTTTTTGGGTGTCCATTTGGCCTCTCCCGGTGCGTATAGGTGAGAATTGTTTTTCAAGTCACTTGTAAACAGTTTGAAAACTTTCGGGTTCAATGGTTCTCTTTTGCTCAAAAAATGTCCGTAAGAAAGTAGAGGGGTATTTAAAATTACCGCCTCTGAACGGAATCGATGTTTCTGTGTCCTTGTCTTATCGAGCATTGGATTTCGGGCCCGGAAATCCCCAAACGGGAAAAAAGCCGTTTGCAAAACAGAATGAATGGAGATGAAAAGAAGAAAAAGAATCAAGTTAACAGCAGACAAATGTAATTATGACTTTAAATATTCTGTTAACTTTCGGGAATCAGGGTTTCCACTTACCCTTTCCCAGTCCGTATAAGTGGAATTAAATTTTAAGGAGGTGAAAATCCTATGGAAAAGAAAAATCACGATGTGATTGTCAAATGGTTGTTTGTATCGGAAGAATGTATCAATGACGATGACATTACAGAGTGTTATTGAATTCTTACATCCTTCCTTGAAAAACAAAAATCAAAATCTATTTTAAAATTTAGGAGGTCTATTATGACAACATTAACAGAAATCAAAATTGAAAATTTAAAATCATTCGAAAACAATCCTTTCATTTTCAGAGAGGACACGGCCTTTGAAATGCTTATCGACAGCATTTCAAATTTAGGAGTACTTATGCCAATTATTGTCCGCAGTCTTGATGACGGCAACTATGAAATCATCAGCGGTCACAGACGAGCTGAAGCCTGCCTAAGACTTGGTATTGAAACAATTCCTTGCATTGTTAAGGAGCTTACAAGAGATGAAGCAACGGTTATACTCGTTGACCTTAATTTGCAGAGAGACGAGGTATTACCGAGTGAGAAAGCCCACGCTTACAAAATGAAAATGGATGCACTCAAAAATCAGGGAGCAAGGACGGATTTAACTTCTACACAGTCTGTGTCGAAGTTCCGTACAGCAGAAGAAGTTGGTAAGGAAAACAATGAGAGTAGAGAAACTGTCAGGAGATACATTCGGTTGACCTATCTCATACCCGAAATCTTAAAGCTTGTTGATGAAGGGCGAATATCACTGACACCTGCAGTTGAGTTATCTTATCTTGACGGATATGAACAAGAAGAGGTTTATCGTTTCTATGAAAATGAAGAAGTCACTCCGTCATATTCTCAATCTGTCAGACTAAAAAAACTATCGCAAGAGTTCAGACTGACCGATGAAAGAATTTTTGAAATCATGTCCGAAGCTAAAGCAAATCAAAAAGATTTCCTGAAAATACCGACAGAAAGTATTGAAAGATATTTTAAATCAAGGTTTACAGAAAAGCAGAAGCAAGAGTTTGTAATCAAAGCCGTTGAACACTATCACCGTTACCTAATGCGGCAGAGAGATGCGAGGTGATTAGATGTATAAATTATATTTACTGTACAGATTTATAAAAGAATCTTTTACAACTGTGCTTAACAGTACTTGCGGTGAGTGTGAGATTCCCGTATGGGAAAAATACACCTTATCTATTGAAGAAGCCGCTGAGTATTTTCGCATAGGTGAAAATAAACTCCGCAATATTATCAATAAAGATAAGTTTGCAGAGTTCATTCTGTGGAACGGTAACAGAGCACAGATTAAGCGAAAGCTTTTTGAAAAGCATATTGATAAGATGAGCTTTATCTGATAGTCGCACATTTGTCATAACAGCCGTGATGTAGTAAATTATATTTGCTATGTCACGGCTAATATAAGCAAGGAGGTTTAAATATGTCAGAAAAAAGACGTGATAAAAAAGGAAGGCTTTTATGGAATGGCGAAAGTCAGCGTAAAGACGGGAAGTACGAATATAAATATGTGGATGCAAAAGGTGTAAGACACTCTGCTTACAGTTGGAAACTAGTAGATACAGATAAAGTCCCTGCGGGTAAGAGATGTGAGATGAGCCTTCGGGAAATGGAAAAGCAGATACAGCGAGATATTGAAGACGGTATTAAATCCTATGAATCGAAACGCATCACATTGAACGACTTTTGGCAGATGTATATTGATATGAAATACGAGCTTAAGCAGTCCACCCGTACCAATTACAAGTATATGTACACAAAATATGTGGCAGATGATTTAGGGTTAAAGAACATATTCTCAATAAAATACAGTGATATCAAGAAATTCTATGTTTCTCTTATTAGGGAGCGAGGTTTTAAACCCAACAGTATCGAGAATATAAATACCATTCTGCACCCTGTTTTCTCCATGGCGGTGAGAGACGGTTATATCCGTGTCAATCCGTCTTCAGGAGTGATGGCTGAAATTAAAAAGAGCCATAACTGGGAGAAAAATAAGAGACACGCACTCACGGTTGCAGAGCAAGAGGCATTCGTTAATTTTCTCTCTAGCTCATATATGTACAGAAGATGGTTGCCTTTGTTTACTGTTTTCTTAGGTACGGGTTGCCGTGTGGGTGAGATTATCGGTCTTCGGTGGGAGGACTGCGATTTTGAAGATGGTATCATCAGCATCAATCATAATCTTATATACCGACAGCAGGATAGTGGCAGATGTGAGTACCATATCACTACGCCTAAAACCAAATCAGGTGAAAGAATTGTTCCTATGCTGACAAAAGTGAGAGAGGCACTTCTGAAAGAAAGAGAATATCAGGAGGTTGAGGGCTTTAATGAAACAGTTATTGATGGATATTCAGGTTTTATTTTTAAAAACAGATTTGGCAATGTTCATTCACCAATGGGTATAAACAGAGTGATTGACCGTATTGTAAAAGAGCACAACAAACAGGAATCGGAATTTGCTGAAAAAGAGGGGAGAGAGCCACTCATTATACCTCACTTTTCGGTTCATAATCTTCGTCATACCTTCTGCACAAGATTTTGTGAGAACGAAACCAATATCAAAATCATTCAGGAGATTATGGGGCATGCTGATATTACGACAACTATGGATATTTACAACGAAGCAACCAAAGAGAAGAAAAAAGAATCATTTGCAGGGCTTGAGGGTAAAATTAAAGTCTGCTGAATTTACGACAAAAGTTACGACATTTCACCATAAAGTTATAAGAAGAAATAAAAGGATATGTTCTCGTATCATCAACAAGCCAAAGGATATAAGAAGATATGAGAACATTTATAAAGTATCGGAAAAAATCCCCACAATGAAGAGCCTGGATAAATAAAACTGTGACACCCTTTCACACAAAGGGTGTTCTTTTTTCTATCTCGTTTTAAATCTTGAACTAAATATCACTCTTTTGTTGTCTGAATATTAACAATGGTCGGTATCATTCATATATTGTTGACAAACTGCTTGTTTTAAAGTAAAATAGAGAATGGAATATTTTCACTGTGGAAATATTAAAAATTTTTACTTTTCGTAATTACGCTTTTATTCTGTTGACAGATAAGAGAGCAAAATGATATAATTACGGAAAGTTTTATTGAAAAAAACTAAAAGAGAGAGGTAAGAAAATGGCACTTTCAGATCTTGGCGTAATGCTCGGAAAATCAGTTTTTACAAGTATCAATCATTTTTCGCAAATCCCCGCAGAAACACAGGAGAAGCTCCTTTTTTCAATCCTTGAAAAAAACAAAAACACGGAGTACGGTAAGAAAATCGGTTTTGATAAAATCAAAACTGTAGAGGACTTCCAGAAATATGTTCCCCTTACTACTTATGATGATTACTCCGATTATGTTGACCGTATGATTAATAACGGTGAAAAGAATCTTATGATGGCGGCTAAATGTCACCGTTACTGCTCTTCTTCAGGTTCAGTCGGTAAGCCGAAGATTCTCCCCAAATCAGGCAGAGACCTTTTTTATATGCAGTCTGTAGGCTTTGCCGCAACTCCTGCCTGCGCATCACTCTGGTTTAAGAAAAAGGGTATCAAATTCCCCAAGCAGGTTGGTACGGTTGCTATCGTTCTCACAGGTCATGAGATGGCTGACGGCAAAATGTGTAACGGCGCAGGTCAGGTTCCCTTTACCTATCTTAAGCCCATTTCAAAGTTCTTTATGACCACACCCAATGACTTTATGTATCCCGAAAACGAGGATGCAGTTGACTCAACCTATTTCCATCTTCGTTTCGCTCTTGAAAACAGAGATGTTACATATATCGGCTCTATGGTTGTAACTCTTCTTACCATTATGTTTGAGTTCTTTGAGAATAACTGGGAAATGGTATGTAAGGACATCGAAACAGGTACAATTGACCCCTCTATCAAATGTCCTCCCGAGCTTCGTGCAAAGTATGAAAAGAAGTTCAAGCCCAATCCCAAAAGAGCCGCTGAAATCCGCCGCGAATGTGAAAAGGGCTTTGATGACCCCATCGCACCCAGAGTATGGCCCAAATTTATGTGGTCCTACGGTATGGTCGGCTCAACTCTTAAGTTCTATGTTCAGAAGCTCAGAAGATACATCGGTGATGCTCCCATCCATAATATGGGCTATGCTGCTGCTGAAGGCTATATGGCTATGCCTGTTGAACTTGATGTAAACGACTATGTTCTTCTTCCCAAATCAGTATTCTTTGAGTTTATCCCTGTTGATGACCCCGATTGTGAAAGACCTCTCACCGTAGGTGAAGTTGAAGAAGGCAAATTATATGAGCTTGTGGTTACAAACTTTTCAGGTCTTTACCGTTATAAAATCGAGGATGTTGTCCGCATAACAGGTTTCTATAACAAGGCTCCCAGAATGGAGTTCCTCTACAGAAACAATCTTGCCATGAATATCGCCAATGAAAAAACTACAAGCGATATGGTAGACTGGGCGGCAGGCAAGGTTCAGGAAAATTTAGGTGTCAGCTTCAAAGGCTACAGCTTCTACGGTGATACAGATTCCACTATCGTACGTTATATGCTTTTGGCAGAGCCTGACGGTGAAATCAGCAAGGATATGATTCCCGAAATGGAAAAGGCTCTCGACGAGTTCCTCAGTGAAAGCAACGAAAAGTACTTTAAGTATCGCCGCTGGAATATGATAGATGCACCGAAGATTCTTCTTCTTAAAAAGGATACCTATGCAGATTACAGAGAAATGCTCAAAAAGCAGGGTAAGGTTCTCAATCAGATTAAGCCTGTTACAGTTATAAACACTGACGAAAGAAAGGAATTCTTCTTCGCTCACGTGGAAGAATAAGGTAGAAAATTATGTTCGCAAAGAAAAAGGATGTTTCCGGCTACAAGCTTTACGACCTGATTAATTCGCAGAACGGTATGTACCTTATGTACAAATTCGGTCTTCATAAACAGCAGACACAGATTCCCACTTCTGTTACCGTTGATTACCAGCTTGACTTTGATCTTCTTCAGAAGGCATTCGATATGGAAATCGAGCGTAATGAAAGCTTCAGAATAAGATTTGTAAAGGTTAAGGGCGCAGTTAAGCAGTATTTTATCGAGCCTTACACCTTTAAGGTAGAGCGTAAGCACTTCTCTTCCGTAGAGGAACAGCAGGCATTTTTCGATGCGGATGCACAGAAACCGGTTTTCTTCCTTAAAGACGAAACATTCAGAATTTATTTCTTCTCTACAGAGGGCGGTGACAGCGGTGTTTACAGCTGTTTCAGTCACCTTGTTATCGATGCTCTCGGCATAGTAGGCTTTTATATGGATCTTTTCCGCGTTTACAGAGCACTTCTTAAGGGCTACGAAATTCCTCCTGCTCTTGACAGCTATGAGGAATATATTCAGAGCGAGCTTAAAAAGTGCAGCAACGAAGAAAAACAGAAAAAGCACGAGGAATTTTATAAGGATTATTTTCTTAAAAACGGTGAGCCTTATTATGCGGCCGTTCACGGTCACGAGTTTCTTGATGCATACCGCAAAAAGAAAAATAACCCCGATATAAGAGTTCCCATGGCTTATAATCCTCTCCATGACAAGTGTGATATGGTTGTTGAGCATATCGCTCCCGAGGATGCAAAGAAAATCTTTGATTACTGTCTCGAAAATCAGATCTCTCCCGAAAGCATCTTTGTTATGGGCCTTCGTTCTCATTGCTCTGCAGTTAATTATCGCATAGATGACGTTTCAATGATGACAGTATGCAGTAAGCGTGCGACGGTTAAGGAAAAGAATATGAGCGGATGTCTTGCCGAGCCTCTTATCTTCCGTTCAAAATTCGGTGAAGATCTTACCTTCGATGAGGCTGTCAAAGAGCTTGTAAGAGTAAGAACCTCTCTTTACAGACATCTTGACTTCCCTTATACCAAGGCAAGAGATATGTCGCTTAAGCTTTTCAACTTCGGTCCTATCCAGGGTGCAAACGCACTTATGTATTCATGGATTCCCATTCCCATTGATGACAGCTTCCCCTTCAAATTCCAATTCAAAACCTACAACCTCGGAAGATATTTCACACCTCTTTACACCATCACCATTCCCGATTCAAGAGATAAGGGAATCAATGTGTACTATATGTACCGCGTGAAGCTTTCGACAGAGGATCAGATAAGACAGATGCATAAAAACTTCCTCAAGACTATTCTTACCGGTATTGAAAATCCGCAGATTACGGTCAAGGAGCTTCTCGACAATATTTCTGAATAAAGACAAAAAAGGCAGTCACCGAGATTGCCTTTTTAGTTTTATTTCAGGTTAAAATATTATAATCTGTTAAGTTGATTTTTATTTAAGTCTTTGATAAAATATTATAAGAGAAAGGATGATGAAAATGAAAAATGTTAAAAGAATAATTTTGCCTCTATTACTATGCGCTTTGGTAACAGTAGTTTTTACTGCCTGTCATTCTCATACTCCCGAGTGGAAAATTGATGCAGACAGCCATTGGAAGGAGTGCGCCTGCGGAGAAATCAGCGAAAAGGGTGAACATACCTTTGACCTTGACATCTGTACTGTGTGCGGTGCCGAAAGAAAGACCGAAGACGGAAAAGTAACAGAAATGGGTGTTTGGAACGATTACGGCGATTGGATTCAGTGGTTATATTTTGATGAAGAAGGAAATCTCAAAAATGAAACTTCAGCGGAGTATACCTATGACGAAACCGGTAACAAGCTTACGGATATACTTTATGAAGACGGCGTGCTTGTTTCTTCGGGTGAATATGAATATAACAGTGAAGGCTTTACCTTCAAAAAGTATGAAACCGAATATTACGAAGACGGAACGAAGTGCGTTTATGAATATAATGAAAACGGTGACAGTTTGGGTTATGTTCTTTACGATGAAGAGGGAAAGAAGACCGAATCTTACCGTTCCGAGTATATAACCGATGAAAAAGGTGACCTTACGGGCGAAAAGGTATACGAAAATGATGTCCTTACTCAGGAAATAAAATATGCCTTCGCAAATGACGGAGAAGAGGATTATCTTTATGCCCAGGAAGTGGCAACCTATGCTGAAGACGGCAGTAAAACAGTGGAAAAATATGATGAAAACGGCGATACTGTTCAGGAACTTTTTTATAACGCTGACGGAGAAAAGCTGTACGCCTATGACCTGGAATATTTTTATGACGATGACGGTAATCTTACGGTCATAGAAAAGAGGGAAGAGGGTGTCCTCAAACAGGAAGTAATATACGAATATGATGACGAGGGCAACATCATAGCGGAAAAGACATATGAGGGTGATAAGCTTATTAAAGAATCTCTGTATACTGCCGCAGAAAATTTTATGTATGAATCAAAAATTATAACTTATAATGATGACGGAACAACAACTGTTGAGGAGTATGACGAAAACGGAGAATTAATTGAATAAGATATGTGGGGACGACAAAGTAGTTCGTCCCCCTTGCGTTTTGTGTTCGAAAAATTGGCGGAATATCGTTTCCGGTATACTGAAATCTTCAACGGATATAATCTGTATTTCTGCCATTTACCGTTCACCTCTTCCGCGGAATAATGAATAAAAGCGGTCACAGAGTAACCCTGCGACCGCTTTTATTCATTATTCATTAATGCACATTATTCAATATTCATTATATTAATCAGCATCCGGGATGCACATAAGTCGCCGCAAGACCGCCCTGCGAGGTCTCTCTGTACATAGCATTAAGGTCCTTGCCTGTTTTGTACATAGTTTCTACGACTGTGTCAAAGCTTATCTTTCGCGTGGTGGAAAGGAAGTTTGCAAGGGAGAGAGCGTTGATTGCTCTCATAGCTGCCACGGCATTTCTTTCAATGCAGGGAATCTGCACAAGACCGCAGACAGGGTCACAGGTAAGACCGAGCATGTGTTCCATGGCAACCTCTGCCGCATATTCAATCTGACCAAGACCCATACGGAATAGCTCACATAAGGCCGCCGCCGCCATAGAGCAGGCTGTACCGATTTCTGCCTGACAGCCGCATTCCGCACCGCTTATTGAGGCGTTTGTTTTGACAAGATTACCCACAAGACCGCCTACTGCCAAAGCTCGGCAGACATCGTCATCGGTAAAGCCTTTTTTGTCCTGCATATATTTCAGCACACTCGGAAGTACCGCACAAGCACCGCAGGTTGGAGCCGTTACGATTACTCCGCCGCCTGCATTCTGCTCACTTACGGCAAAAGCGTAGGCACATACAAGTCGGTTTTCCTTTGTAATATCACTTTCATCTATATGGCTCTGATTGAAAAGGAACTGTGCCTTTCTTTCCACTCCCAAACCTCCGTCAAGGACGCCCCTTGTGGAAAGGCCTTCATTGATTGCGTTTTTCATAGCAACCCATATTTCGTGAAGGTAAGTCCATATCTCTTTACCCTCACATTCCTCCACATAATCGGAAAGGCGCATATTGTGACTGCGGCAATAATCAACAATCTGCCCGAAGGTACGAAGGGGATAAACATCCTCCTCGTCAAGCTCGGGCTTTCCTTCAATAACAATCTGACCGCCGCCGACAGACATAATTCTTTCCTTGGCGATTTCTTTTCCGTCTTTATAGGCAAAAAACTCCATTGTGTTTTCGTGGGGCAGATTTTCTGTTTCTCCGCTACCGAAGACAAGTTCTATATCACTTCCTTCAAACACATCGAGAATTGCCTCGTCGGTTTTATGTCCCTTGCCTGTGCTGGAAAGGGAGCCGTAAAGGATTACCTTGTAGCTGTCCGCGTCGGCATAGGTGTTTCGGAAATACCTTGCCGCTTTATCGGGCCCCATAGTGTGGGAGGAGGAAGGTCCTCTGCCGATTTTATATAAGTATTTAAGACTTTTCACTTTTATTTCTCCTTAATTTTGTTTCTGTACTACCTTATATTCATCATAGGGTGTAAAGTAACGGCAAAAG
This sequence comes from Acutalibacteraceae bacterium, assembly GCA_045604385.1. GTDB lineage: Bacteria > Bacillota > Clostridia > Oscillospirales > Acutalibacteraceae > UBA6857. Next base: position 12,698 of record JAZUNX010000052.1, on the reverse strand, counting down.
TCCATATTACCGCTGACGTACTTTTCCATTTCATCCTCGTCAAGATTAACGGTACAGTAGTATTCGTCGTATTCTTCGTCATAGTTATAATAAGCGCACTGTTCACAGCAAAGGCTCATTTTTACACCCTCTTTCTTTTTACTATTATAAACCGAGAAGGGAAAATTATCAAGGGTTAATTTTAAAAGAGATGAGGAGGTAAGTGGGTAGGGGACGGTGCTTTAAATTTACCCGGGCGGTGGGGCGGCGAGCCAAGCCCCTGCATACAGGGATTCAGATTCCTTCGTGAATCTGAATGACAGCGCCTTCGGGCGCTGTTCTTGGCTCGCCGCCCACCACCGCAGAGTAAATCCGAAGGCAGTTTCACCTCTTAAAAAACTTAACCTGCCGTGGAAACACGGCAGGAGTAAAGCTTACTTATTAAGTTAATCAGTTGTTGTTGTCAAGACCGAGGTTTCTTACCTGTACGGAGTATTCGCTCTGGAACTGCTTGTTAACAGCATTGATGTTATCAAGGCTCTGCATAGCAACATTCTGGTAGCCTGCAAGACCGTTTGTAACGAAGCCGCGTGCGCCTTCAACAATACCGATGGTCCATTCCTTTGCTCTTGCTTTAAGCTCTTCGCAGTCTTCGGTAGTCTTTGCGATCATAGCCTGAGTTTCCTGCTCTGTTGCAAGCTTAATCTGTTCGCTTCTTTCTCTTGCAAGGCGGGTAATGTTATGTTCCTGTACCATTTCTTCAGCCTGAGCCTGGGCACGTGCGATGATTTTAGCAGCATCGTCCTGTGCTTTTTTGATAGTTTCGGAATAGTATGTTTTTGCACTGTTGGAAATTTCTGTTTCCTGCTTACGGGCAGAAGCGATGATGGAGTTGCTCTTTGCTGTTGCATCGTTGATGATGGTGGTTTCTCTTGAAATAATGTCGTTAGCGGTAACTATTTCATCGGGGAATCTGCTCTGAATGTATTCGGCGAGCATAGCGATGTCCTTGCCGTCTACGATTCTCTTTGTCTTTGAGAAGAAAAATCTCTTTCCTCTGGATACAAGGCCTTCCATTTCAACAACAAGCTGGTCGAAATCCATATTGCCCCATCTTGCTTCGGCATCAGCCTCGCTGTAATCGCCGAAATCGGTGATTTCTTCGTACTCTTCTTCGTATGCTTCCTCTTCTGAAGAAACTACATCTTCTACTTCAAGGTCTGTTTCAAGATCGTAAAAATTTGACATTTTAACTTATCCTTTCTTTAACTTTTCTATTATATCATTTGAAATTTCTGCCGGGATGAAAAGTGAAATATCTCCGCCGAGCATACAAACCTGCTTTATCATACTTGAAGACAGGAACATGTGCTCGGTGCTTGCCGCCATAAAGACTGTTTCAGTGTTTTCATTGAGTCTTTTGTTGATAAGAGCCTGCTGAAACTCGTCTTCAAAATCGGAAACTGCGCGCAGACCTTTGATAACTGCCACAGCATCTTTTTGCTTGGTGTAGTCGGCTAAAAGTCCCATATATGAATCAACGCTGACGTTTGGAATGTCCTTTGTGCATCGTCTTATGAACTCCACTCTTTCCTCTACGGTAAAAGCGTAAGATCCGATTTTGCGGTAATTGGACATAACGACAACTATAATTTTATCAAAGAGAGCAGCGCTTCGTTTGATAATATCAAGATGACCGCTTGTGACAGGGTCAAAGGAGCCGGGGTAAACTGCAATTCTTTCTTTCATCAGTCTTCCTCCTTTTCGGGTATGCGGTAAAGGAAAAGACCTGTTTTACCGTATCGGTACTTCTTTTTCAGTACAAAATCTCCAACCTTTTCGGGCAGAGTGTCGGCAAAGGGAGCTTCACAGATGATAACACCTGTTTCCTCCATAACATCGGGAACCTTTTCAAGAGCTTTTTCAAGTATACCCTTTGAATAGGGGGGATCAAGAAGTGCAATATCGTACTTTTCTGTTCTTCGGGCAAGAAAAGCCACGGCATCGCTGTTTATCACTACAGCCTTTTTATCAAAGCCGGTGCTTTCAAGATTTTTCTTTATAACCTCGACGCTTTTTTTACTGCTGTCAACTATAACCGCATTTTCAGCTCCTCTTGAAAGGGCTTCAATTGCTAACTGACCGCAGCCACCGAAAAGGTCAAGAACTCTGCTGCCTTCGACTTCGAACTGTATGATAGAAAACATAGCTTCTTTAACTATATCCGTTGTGGGCCTTACATCATCACCTTCAAGGGTGATAAGCTTTCTGCCTCTGGCGGAGCCTGTAATTACTCTCATGGCTGCACCCTCCTTGGCATAGTAATTTAGTATATATTATCACACTTTTCAGGGAAAATGCAACAGTATTTCAGTTTTTTCTGCGTTTTTACTTAATTTTACATTCTTTTACGGCATTTTTTGCTTCAGATAAACAAAATGCGACTTTATTCTGCAAAATTTTCACTTCATGAAACCCTTACCGTATTGACACCCAAAGGAAGAAACAGTATAATTGAAACATGAAGAAAACACTGATTTTACAATGAAAGGAAGTTGATTTTATGCCCGGACCAGGTGGCGGTAGTTCAGGTGGCGGCTTTGGCGGCGGCTCCTTCGGTGGAGGCGGCAGAGGCTTTTCAGGCGGCGGCTTCGGCGGTGGCTCTTTCGGTGGCGGAGGACACAGACCCGGTGGCTTTGGTGGAGGATCTCATCACAGACCCCCTCATCATCACGGACCACATTTTCACGGACCTCGCTTCGGTTGGGGTTGGGGACCCCGTGTGTATGTCGGTGGCGGAGGATGCGTAACCGTTTTACTGATAGGACTTTTTATTCTGTTTGCTTGTATTTATATCTTTATGCCCGGAGAAACAGTAATTATCGGTGATGAACCGGTTTCAGCCGTTCCCGAAGGCTCTGTGATTTACGACGAAAGTGTAATGCAGGACTATGCCAACGATAATTATAAGCTTCGTTTCGGTGCCCACGAAAACTATGAAAACAATATTCTTTTAGTTTTCCTCACCAATGAGGCTTGTGACGGCTATTACACCATAGCGTGGGTAGGAGACAACATCAGACAGGAAATCAACAATATGTTCGGTGAATATTCCGAGTACGGTCAGGCTCTTGAAAACCACATCAATACCACCTACTACGGATATTCTCTTGATACAAATCTTGCCGCAGTTGTAAAGGAAATGACTGACAGCATCACTTCTCTCGGTCTTGACAGTTCTTTCAGTTCGAAGGTAAAAGAATATAAGCTTCCTCCGTCGGCGATAGTAAACGAGACGTTGCTGGAAATGAATACGGATCTTGTTAACGGTGTTTTAGCCGATTTTACGGAAAAGACAGGCATACCCTGTGTGATAGTAGTCGATTCGGCAGAAAGCGTTTTTCAGACAGTTCAACCTGCCGTAACGGCGACGGTAGCAGACGGCTCTTCGTCGGATATAGCCATAATCGGCGGTGCCGACGGACCTACTGCAGTGACGGTGGGCGGCGGTGTAAGATATATCTTTATCATCGCTGCGGTGTTTATTGCCATTGTGGCTGTGGGACTTGTTGTCCGTCTTAAAAAAGGTAACAAGGTAACAGAAAAAAATACCGATGAAAGAAAAGATACATCAGGCGGTAAGGACGAAAAACCGCCTTGGGAACTGTAAAAGAAAAACTTTGATTTTTTTGATAAAACTATTTCATTATTCTAAAAAATATGTTAAACTCTTAAAAAATGGAAAAAGGAGAACACTGTTATGACACTTATGTCTTTCCTTCGCGTGGTTATGGCAATATTTATGGTAGGCTATAACCTTTTCAACTACGTTTTCAACGATTATGCATACCCTGCCGTAAGTACGGAAGGCGCATACCTTTTCTGTTACTTTGTGGGTAACGAGGTCGATGAGCAGACCATTCACCTTGCCGTAAGTACAGACGGCTATAACTTCGCCGCACTCAATAATAATGAGGCAGTTATCGATCAGACAAAGGGTACAGGCTGTGTACGCGACCCCTATATCTTTGCCGCAAAGGACGAAAACGGTAAGGACTGCTATTACATAGTTGCAACGGATATGAATGCTCTTGATGGATGGACATCAAACCACGCCGTAATTTTCTGGAAGTCCTATGACCTTATTAACTGGGAAGACGAGTACGTTCTCGACTTCCGTAGCTTCGAAGGCTGGGAAGGCTGTAACAGAGCCTGGGCACCGCAGGTAATATGGGATGCCGAGGAAGAAAAGTATATGCTTTATCTTGCTCTTTCCACCTGGGATGACCCGAATACAGAGCTTAACGAGGATAATGCACAGCACTATTATCTCTACACAACCGACTTCAAAAACTTCACCGATCCCGAATATCTTTACGGCAGAAGAGGTGAACAGGTTACCTTCGACGACGGAAGAACACAGCTCGGTATTCAGTGTATCGACGGTGATATGATTTATAACGAGAAGGACGGATACTATTATCTTTACTTCAAAGAAGACCTTACACAGAAAATCGCTTATGTTAAGTCGAAGAGTGCATCGGGTCCCTTTGAGGGTGAATACACCATCTGCTCTCTCAACTGGTTCGGTGTTGAAGGCAGTACTATGTACCGCATCACGGGAACTAATGCGTGGGTGATGATTATGGACGAATACAGTAACGGAACCTTCTTCACTCAAATGACCCGAGACTTCGAAACCTTCCGTCAGGTGCGCCGTGCAGGAATGGCGGTAGACCATCTCAAGCCCCGTCACGGCTCTGTGGTGGCAATTTCCGAGGATGAATATTTTGCTCTCTGCGACCATTACGGTGTGCAGGAGATACCGAAAAGTAAGTAAAAAACATAATAAAACAAAAGAAGACTGTCCACCCGAACAGCCTTCTTTTTTATTGGAATTTAATATCCCATCTGTGAAAGTAATTCCGCTACTGCCTGCGGGTCTGCTTTCGATTCATCGAGTGGCAACTCAAAAATCGCCTTAAAGCCGGCATAATCATCTTTATAAGTGATGGTACCGTCTTCTTCCATAGTGAAAACCTCCGAGGGTAAAAAGCCTTCATAAGCGGCAATATAAACGGTTTTGTCGGCAAAAATTTCAAGGTCAGCCGTCTCGAAAAGATAGTAAAGAACGCCGTCTTTCTCAAGCCCGTTGGCGCCTGAACCTAACATCCATAAGTTGACCTTCCACGGCTCATAGCCTTTTACAAAGGGTGAAATCTGTAAGGGCATACCGTCAATCGCCTTTAGGGGTGTTCCGTCAGTTCTTGCGATTGATACCACAAGATAAGTTCTGTTTTCCTCCGTAGCTTCACCGTCGATAATGTTCAGCTGTGTGTCGGGTGCGTAGCCCAAAACAGATACCGTATATTCCTCGTTGCCCGAAGCAAGGGGGAATTTTTCAGTTTGCTTCCATTTGTCATTCAGCTCTCCCATTTGGAGTTCATCGGCAACCTCCCGTGGAGTAAGCAGGGTGACAGCTGCATAAGCCGTAAGGGATAAAAGAAGTATTGCCGAAATAACTGCCGCAAGCAGTCTTAAAGTTTTTCTCTTTTTCATAACCAAAATTACATCCTTTCCTTCCTCTGCCTTTTTCAGGGCATCAACAAGGCGGGCTTCATAATCCGATGAAAAAGAAATAGAGTTAATTTCTTCTTTGTATTTCTCTTTAAAATTCATCTCCGAAATCCTCCTTTATTGATTTTTCGAGCAGCTTTCTTGCTCTTGCAAGTCGTGTGCCTACTGTGGCACCGGGCAGAGATAAAATTTCTGCTATTTCTTTTAGTGAATAATTTTCGTAGTAGTAAAGATGTATTACCACTCTGTATTTTTCGTCGAGGGAGAGTACATAAGGTAAAACATCGTCACTTTTTTCCATGTAGGGTATTTCTTCCGTTAAAGGCAGATTTTTTCTTTTTGCGGATTTTAGCATATTTTTGCTTATGTTTACCGTCACCCGTAAGAGCCACGCCTTCTGATGCTCGTCATTTTCAAATTCGGGCGCCTTGGTCAAAAGCTTTATAAAGGCCTCCTGTACCGCATCCTCCGCATCGGCGGTAGATTTAAGCAGTGAAAAAGCCGTCTTTAACATTGAGGATGAATATTTTTTAACTGTCTGTTCTATGTATTCGTCGCCGGCAAATGAATACATTGTTTTCAACCTCCTTTCATCTATAAAACAATTTTCAGTACCTGAATTTTTCACTCTTAAAAAAAATCCGCACAAACCTTAAAGGAATGTGCGGATTTGAGCTTTGTTCTGTGGCGTTATCTGATTTCTTCTTTAAGCTCTGCAAAGCCTTTAAGCAGAGTAGAAGCTGTATTCTTACCTAAAGAAATTGTTTCGTGGTAGTGACCGAAGTCAACACACATAAGGTAATCGTTATCGGGTACGATATAGCCTACGGCATCGTTAGCCATACCGAATACAAGTATATTCTCACCGAAAAGCTCTGCAAGTGTTTTCTCGCTGAAATCCTTACCCCAGGCACTGTTTTCAGCCTTGAGAGAAGAACCGCCGTAGGCAAGGTCGGCACAGAATTCACCGGGAACAAAGGCTACCTTTAAGCTGTCGCCTATTTCCATATAGCCGATTTCCGTAGTGGTAAAATATTCTTTATTATCTGTTTTCTTGATAAGATAGTTTACTATCTGAAGCTTTGCCGCGAGAAGGATAACAGGGTTTGTTATCTGTACTTCAACATTCTTAAGTCTGATATTGAGAAGGGGTGCAACCTCTGTTTCTGTGGCAGGTGTCCAATTCTCATACCAGGGTGTATAATCTTTACCTTCAAGCTCTTCGGCACTGAAATTAAGTCCCTTAAGATAACTGTCGGCTTCGATTTCTGTTTGTGCCTTTGTAAGACCGAGAGCGATTTTGCCCATCTCCTTACCGTAGGCGGCGGCAATATCCACTCTCTGGTCAGTGTTTACATCGATTCGATTTATGTAAATGCCGCAGATTGCACCGTTAAAGAACATAAAGTCATAGCCTGCACCTGTTACGACCTGACCCATATAGTACACATAGTCACCGGATACGCCGTGTCCTTTTACCTTGTCCGTGTCGCTGCTTGTTGCCATACCTGCTGTGCTGGGGTGAGCCGCCATGTTGACAATCATGGTAGGTGTGGAGCCACTGTCGGGAGTGAAGATGAAGCGCTTGATCTTTCCGTCAACTGCATCAGCCGAGGGACGGTTGGTAATCTTGGCATATTCTGTGCCGAAGTCCTTTTCAGCATAGGTCATAGAGCCTTCTTCCATATCGGCCACAGCATCTTCGATGGCAGAAGCTACCTTTTCATAAAGGAAGGCCATATATCTGTCGCTTGTACCGCCGTGATAGTCACCTAAACCGGTATAACCCTTAACGAAGGTTAAGGGCCAGGTGCCTAAAATATCCGTCCAAAGGCCCTGGGTGTCGATGCCCGAATGGGAGTGGGTGGTGAAAAGGTTGATGGAGTTGATGCTGTTTGCCTTGGCAAAATCGCCGAGCAGCTCTCTTATGCCGGTTACATCGGGATTGCCGAGACCGATGGAGTCAATGGTGGCAAAAACAGCTGTGCCTCTGCCTGTGCCGTCGCTCATAGCGATTACGCGTACCTTCATATCGTCGAGGATTTCTCTTACATCGTTTGACATACCGTTGTCCGTGGACATATATCCGCCAAGATAAAGATCGGAGTAGCTTTCCCAGTCCTCGGGGACAAGAGAAGCGGAGGCAGAGCCCAATGACCAGCGTGCATTTTCGGGAGCCTCGGAAATGAATTCATCCGTGCCGTCATAAAGTCCGTCACAGAGGCTGTCGGAAAAGTATTTGTCTTCACTTACGAAGTTGTCACCCTCTTTGATAGGTACGACTATGCCCTTTACAAGACCTTCGAAGACAAAGGCAAGAGCTTTGTAAAAGACATCGGTAACGGCTGTTTTAACCTCGCCAAGGTCAATTGCCGATACGGGCGTCACGGTAAGGCTGAAAAGCATAACTGCCGAAAGAATAAAAGCAAGTATTTTCTTCATAATAATTTCTCCTTCTTTTATTTGTTTATTTGTTCAAGATTAGCCTTAACGGTAATCTCTTTTCTGCCGTGGTTATAAAGCTTACGGTTATCGAGTGCCCACATTCTACCAGAAAATTCGCCTTCCTTAAGGTCAGCTGTGGCACTTGTGATTTCGTTTATGGTGGCATCCAATTTGTCGAGCTCGCTTAAAATTTCCGCCTCGAGGAACATGGGCCTTACGGCGGCACCGAACTCGGGCTCACCGTGGTGGGAAATGACCATGTGCTGTAAAAGCATGGCCTTTTCAGGGTCGATGCCGAGCTGTCTTGCCTTCTCTTCGATTTTTACCGCTCCCATTACAAGGTGACCTAAAAGCTCACCCTTAACGGAGTAGCCTGTTACAAGACCTGCGGAGCTTATGTCAAATTCGTCAATTTTGCAAAGGTCGTGAACTATGGCACCGCACATAAGAAGGTCACGGTCAACAGCAGGGTAAATACTGCATACACCCTCGCAAAGCTTGATGATTGAAAGAGTATGGTAGAGGAGACCGCCTCTTATGGCGTGATGAAGCTTGAATGCGGCGGGCCAGAAGAGGATTTTTTCTTCTCTGTCCTTGACAAGAGCAAAGGTGAGGTGCTTCAGTTCTTCATCTTTAACGGAAGCGATGACATTCATAATCTGCCCGAGCATCATTTCACCGCTGTATTCTGCCGTGGGAACGAAGTCGGCAATATCCACACCGTCATTTTCGTTAACCTTTCTCATACGGTCGATGCGAAGCTGGTCGTTGCCGTTGAACTGTGTTACGCTGCCTCTGATTTTAACCAGATCGCCTGCCTGGTAAACGCCGTGGGCAAGCTCATTGTAATCCCACAGCTTACCGCTGATTTCACCCTTTTTGTCGCAAAGAACAAGGTCGAGATAGGCGGCGCCCTTAACGTTTACCTTCTTTTCGGCAGTTTTGATAAGCCAGAAGCCGTCATTACTGCCGTTTCCGCCAAACATACTGTTCATCCTTCTTCCTCCTCAATTATCATTTCGAATATTTCATTTAATCTGTCTGTTTCACCCTTAAGGTAAAGGTAGCCGAAAAGAGCCTCGAGACCTGTGGCGAGGTGATAATCTGCCTCGCTCATATTTTTTGCCTTGTGGTTTACGTGGGCGTTTCTGCCACGTCTTATGACACTCTGCTCCTGTTCGGTAAGTCTGTCTCTTATTCTTTCCGCAGCCTTTGCCTGTGAAGAGGCTTTGACTATACCTGCCGCCTTGTTGTGTAGCTTGCTGACAGGTCTGTTCGCCTGGCAGACTAATCTTTCCCTTACAAAAAGGTCAAAGACCGTATCTCCCACAAAGGCAAGATTAAGGGGACTCAACATATTTACATCACATTTTGCCTCAGTTAATTTTTCCATATATAATATCTTTTTCCTTAATTCATAAATTCAAATTCAAAGTCGTAGATGCTTACGATGTCGCCTTCCTGTATGCCCTTTTCGCGCAGAGCATCGATAATACCGCTTGAAATAAGCACTCTTTGGAAATACTGAAGGGATTCGTAGTCGTCAAGGTCTGTCTGACAGAGAATACGGATAAGGAAGGGAGCTTCGACGATATATACATCCTCTTCCACTGTAATTGTAAAGCCTGTATCCTGCTTTTTGAGCAAGGTTTCTAGGGGGATTTCTTCCTTTTCGTATCTTTTAACAGGGGGGAGAGTGGAGAGCTTGGCCGCTACGGCGTCAATAACCTCTTTGGTACCCTCGAGAATGGGAGCACACATTTCAAAATAGGTGTAGCCTTTATCTTCGATGTATTTTCTGAAATTTTCTCTCTGCTCGTCGGTGGCAAGGTCTATTTTGTTACCTGCCACTATCTGCGGACTTTTGGCAAGGTCGGGATTGAAACGCTCGAGTTCAAGATTAATCTTTTCAAAATCCTCCACGGGGTCTCTGCCCTCACTGCCTGCCACATCAACGATATGAAGAAGCATACGGCAGCGTTCTACGTGTCTTAAAAATTCGTGACCGAGACCGATGCCTTCACTTGCACCCTCGATAAGACCGGGAATATCCGCAATAACGAAGGAGGAGCCTTCACCCATAGACACCACGCCTAAAACGGGGGTAATGGTGGTGAAATGATAGTCGGCGATGATGGGCTTTGCCTGACTTACAACGGAAATGAAGCTTGATTTGCCTACATTCGGGAAGCCTAAAAGTCCCACGTCAGCTAAAAGTTTTAATTCGAGAGTGACCTCCCATTCTTCACCGGGCATACCTGCCTTTGCGAAACGGGGGGTCTGTCTTGTGGCTGTGGCAAAGTGGCTGTTACCCCAGCCGCCCTTACCGCCCTTTGCGGCTACAAAGGTTTCGTCTGTGGACATATCAGCCATAATTACTCCGCTGTCACTTTCACGGATAACCGTACCGCGGGGCACTTTGATGATAAGGTCTTCGGCTTTTCTGCCGTTTCTTCTGCTGCCCTGACCGTCGGCACCGTTGGGGGCCTTGTATTTTCTTTTGTACTTGAAATCGTTGAGGGTGGAAAGGTTATCGTCTACCATAAACACGATGTCTCCGCCTTTACCGCCGTCACCGCCGTCGGGACCGCCCGAAGCTACATACTTTTCACGGTGGAATGCAACGGCACCGTTACCGCCTGCTCCTGCTTTTATAAAAATTTTCGCTTTATCTACAAACATTTTTCTGCCTCCTCACGGGTGGTAATGTTGTTTTAATTAGTATAATCAATTAATTATACTATAAAATAAAGAAAATAGCAATAATTTTATAGGGGAATAATGGAAAAGAAAAAAGCGAGGTTAAGGTCACTTTGCTTTTGTCGTTATTTGCATTAAAAAAAACGATATGTTATAATTAAACAGAGGTGATTAAAATGAAAAATTATAATGATTTGCAAAAAGCAATTTTTGATTTTTCTTATGTTGCCGCATTGGATGATGCGATTGGACAAAAAGCATTTGAAGGCAATAAAATTATATTGAGAAGAAACGAAGAAGCCAAAAGCATTGCACGCCAATACATAAACGGTATCCTCGGTGGAAAATTCCCGGACTTTTATAAAACGGTCGAAGCACTGGAAAATTCGTTCGAAAAATATATTGATGTAAATAAAGACGCCGTTGTTTTAAGGATTAAAAATAAAGAAAGTGCGAACAAACGACTTGCGGAACGTCAAAAGGACAAAAAGGGCAATTTGATAGAACCAAAGTTTCGTTTTGGTAATGCACAAAAATTGATCAATATGCTTGCTAAAAATATGTTTGTTTTGGTGTATCAAGATGAAAGTTTGCGTGCAAACTTTGCACAATGTCATTGCCCGATGGATAATATAATGATTGCAACCGTCAAAATAGAACTGAACAAGATTATACAATCCGATTCTTTGGACAAGGAAGTAGCTAAAAAACTTTTAGGCGATTACAGGAAATGCGAAACAGTAGCGTGGAGCCGCATAGAAGAAGAGCATATTGAGCAATATAAAAGTTTTCAAGAGTGTGTTGACTTTTTAGCCGTAAGGGAAGGGCTTTCGCCAATCGAGTACGACTATTGGATGTGGAAGAAAGCCTCTTTGGACTAACAATAATGTACCAAGTTTGGTTCGCAAGCAATGATATATTTATATCAAAAATCAAAAAGGGAGGTAATTACAATGGCTAAAGAAATAACATACTAACAAATCGCAAAGTATAGTATAAATCTCCTTGTTTTACAGATAATAGTATCACTATTACTAAAACAAGGAGATTGATTTATATATGAAAGCAACCGGAATAGTCCGTAGAATAGACGACCTCGGCAGAGTTGTCATACCCAAAGAAATCAGAAGAACAATGAGAATAAGAGAAGGCGACCCGTTACAGACGATACTGACAGGGTATGATTTATTTTGCCAGGGAATGATAAATCTGTCCAAAAGGACAGGTTTGTAGTTCTGAAAAACAAACAAAAAAACCGTTTAACGGTAAGTATTCGCAAGATTGCTTTTTCCGAAATTAAGGAGGTTGATGAAATGACGAAAGAAAAATCGAGTAAAATCATGTACCGAAAAGTTGGGGATTACCTCATTCCTAACATTATTTTGCCGCCTGAACAAGCAAATATCACTGTAGGTAAATGGGGAATGATGCATAAGGATTACATTGAGCATAACAAGCGAGGCATGTTTATGTTAATGGTAACTAAATGCACACTTTGGCCATATCTTGCAGATATTGACTGTCAGGCAAATGAAATGTATGACCTTCTGATTGAGCAGATGAAAGCGGCAGAAGGTGTTACAGAGCAACTGAAAGAACAAGACCAACTTGAATGGGTACAGAGAATGAGCAATATTCAGGAACAGGCAAGAGAGATTGTGTGCAGTGAATTGATATACAGCTAAAATTTAATTGGCGTTTGAATTTGATATAGCAAAGCACGGCTTACAGTTGTAGGTCGTGCTTACTTTTAGTGTTAAAAATGCCTTTTATTCGTTAATTTTCCTCGGATAATACATCAGGTCATTTCAAAAAATTCTATCGAATACAAGGCAAAATTCAAAAAGATCATACAATATGTTGTGGTTGATTGTGATTGCTTTTAGCTTATATGGTATGATTTTTCAGGCTTGTTGAAGATATTTTTTCGTAGTAAAAAATTAGTTTATATGTAAGTGGATATTTGTTTATTCTAATTATAAAAATTTCAACCATCC
>JAZUNX010000051.1:0-68855 GCA_045604385.1 Acutalibacteraceae bacterium | reverse complement strand
GGATACTGAAGCACCGAAAGATAATAGTCAGTATCAGTTGCTACCTTACCGATAATATTAACAGGAGTTCCCTTTGCCAATTGTATTATATTTCCTGCCGCATCAGTAGTTTGAGAATAATAGGTGGAAGGGCCCGTTCTCACATAGCTTGAATTTACTGAAACTGAGCCGCTTTGCTCGAATGCATCGGCAAGTCCGCCTTTGCATGAGGTTGTTGAAAGAGAAGGCATATTCTCATAGACAGGAATAGAAAAAACATATTTATTGTCAAGAAGACCCGATCTTACATAAGAAACATAGGTCGAATAGCCCTGACTTAATGCACCTGTAAGATTGGTCATATACTGATGGTCATAAGGCTTATATTTACCGTTAGGATTAACGTTGAAGCGCTGAAGATACCCGGTAAACTGACCGCAGGCAATATAAGAGGAAGCCAGAAACTCTGCACCGCCGTTAATGGATTTGACGGGAGTAGTCCATGGTCTCGAATAGGTGGTGCCTTCACTTGCCCACTTGAGGCCTTTAGCAATTGCATTTGCACCGTCATAAGCACCGATGTTATAAAAATTATAAATACCGGGATAAGTTGAGTGGGTACCTGTAACACTTTTGCTGCCGTTAGTTCCCACTTCGTTGAGTATTTTGGAAGCAAGATAACAGGGATTGACATTGTACTTCTTGCCGGCATTCAGAATAGCTTTAGAATACTTTGTAGAGGTTTTAATAAGTTCACCGTCTTTGTTATAATAAGTGATTTTCTTATTCGCCATAAAGGAGCCCTTGAGAACATTTTCTACAGCCTCGACGGTAAAGGAATCGCTGTAGGAAAGGGTCTCAAACATAAAAATTCCGTCTTCGTTAAGGAAATTTCTCGGATCCATAAAATAGGCAACGGCAAGACGGTTTGCCTCCACAAAGCCACCGTCTTTTTCGATGTATTTATTGGTGGAATAATTATAGTCACCTATATCCTTGCTTTTGAAAATTTCAGAAGCGGAGGAAGAGGAAACAAGAGATTTAGCTCCGAGCTCGCTGTCAACGGAAACATTGAAATCAAGCTGTGTAAAGAATGGCTCAAACTCCCAATTGGGGTGAGCCTGATGAAGTTGTCTTAAATAAGGTTTGTAACTTTCAGGGAAAGCGGCGATTTTTTTCTCAAAGTCCTCCTCAGCAGCAAAGGAAACCGTCGCAGTCAAAAGACAAACCAGAACTGCAAGAACAATGGCGAACAGCATTCCTTTTTTGTTTTTAAGGATTTTTTTCATTTTGTCACTTCCTCTTTGTTTTTAAATATAAGCTTTATTTAAGAAAAGAAAGAGAACCTAAAATATCAGAAACAGTAGTATCCTTTTCAGCTTCTTCTTTTTCAGCCTTCTGTTCTTCGCTCGAGCTGAAAGCGCTTACAGATGACAGAATAGAAGAAACCTTATCATTCTTTATTCCCACAGCTTCCTGCTGTGAAGTCTCTTCAACAGGTTCTTCTGTTTTTTCAGCTTCTTCTACGCCCAATTTTGCATAAATTTCTGCCTCTAATTCAGCCATAAGCTTTGCACCGTCAAATTCTTCTTCCGCTTCACATTCTGCACCTTCAAGAACTATGGAACAGCAGTTTTCGGAAATACGCTGCATAAAATCGCGAAGGCTCTGGCAAAGCTCGTCAGCCACATTTTTAAGGTGGTTTGTGGCTTCGTTGATTTCTTCAACAGTTTCGTTTTTACCCTCACAGCTGACGGAAAGCTCACCTATGCGCTTTACGAGCTTATCCTTTTCTTCGTCAAAGGCTGATACCTGTGTTTCAAGCTCACCGATTTTATCGGTTAATTCTTTAACCTGCTTCTGTAAACGGTTTTTCTCCTCATAAGCATCATTTTTAACTCTTTCAATATAAGCAATTACATCCTGCTTATTAAAGCCGCCAAAGGTTGTTTTTCTAAGTTTCATAAAGTTATTATCCATAATCTTTCACTGCCTTTAAACAAAATTTTACATAATAATTTTAGCATAAAATAATGTATAATTGCAACTGTATTGAAAAAATTATTTCTTTTGTTGTATAATATTATAAATCCGGCGTGTGAAAGGAGCGTGAACTTAAAATGAATTTACTGTCAAAGCAGGCGCAGACCGCCATAGAATGTCTTCGCTTAAAGGGCTATGAGGCTTATGCTGTAGGCGGATGTACAAGGGATATGCTTATGGAAAGAGAAAATCATGATACAGATATTACCACCTCCGCCCTGCCCGAAGAAATAAAGAGGGTTTTTTCCTCCTTCCGCACCATTGACACAGGTATAAAACACGGTACGGTTACGGTTTTAATAGACGATATACCTTTCGAAATTACCACCTACCGCATCGAAAAAGGCTACTCCGACGGCAGGCATCCCGATGAGGTTATCTTCACCCGAAATCTCGAAGAAGACCTTAAAAGAAGGGATTTCACCGTTAACAGCATAGCCTTCTGTCCCGAAAAAGGCTTCGTTGACCCCTTCGGCGGAAGAGAGGACATCGAAAACAAAATCATCCGCTGCGTGGGAAATCCGAAGGAAAGATTTGAAGAGGATTCACTTCGGATCTTAAGGGCATTAAGATTTTCCTCTGTTCTCGGTTTTGAGATAGAAAAGAAAACAGTCGAGGCTATGAGAGCGTGCAAGGAGCTTTTGGATATAGTTTCAAAGGAAAGAATTTTTTCCGAGCTTTCAAAGCTTCTTTGCGGTGAAAATATCAGATATGTGCTTATCAATTACAGCGATATTCTTGAAGTGGTTCTGCCCGAAATCAAGGGTATGAGAGGCTTTAACCAGCATAATTTTCACCATATACACGATATTCTGACCCACACGGCTGTTGTGACAGAAAACATTCCGCCCCTCCCCCATTTAAGGTTTGCCGCTCTTTTTCACGACTGCGGAAAGACAGACTGTTTTTCATTAGACGAAAAAGGTACGGGACATTTTTACTCCCACCCGTCAATCAGCGCAAGAAGGGCTGAAGAAGCTCTTTTACGACTGAAAAGTGACACAAAAACAAGAGAAAAGGTTGTAAAGCTCGTAAAAGTTCACGACACCCCCATAGAAGAAAGTGAAAGAATAATTAAAAAGCGTCTGCGCAGTATGGGCGAAGAGCTTTTCTTTGATCTTATAAAACTTCAACGGGCAGATACAAAAGGTCTTGCACCCCAATTTCACGACAGAGAAAAGCATTTTGATACACTGGAGAAAATGGCGAGGCAGATAATTGAAGGCGAAGAATGCTTCTCTCTTAAGGATTTGAAAATCGACGGTAATGACCTTATCAAAGAAGGTTTCCAAGGCAAAGAAATCGGCGCTGCGCTCTCTGCCGCTCTGGAGGGAGTAATCGACGGAAAGGTGGAAAATGAAAAAGATAAGCTTATAGCATTTTCTCTGAAAAACAAATAACTGAAAAGATAAAATCAGCAGTACCGAAAACAGTACTGCTGAAAAATTTTATTCAATAATGAATACCTTGACGCCGTGACCTTCGGTGACGGTATTGATAATACGGGTATCCTCGGTAAATTTTTCATCCCAAACATCCGTAACCTTGTAGCCGTCCTTTTTGGGAAGATTGAGGAAGCCGAGATTTGCAATCTTTTTAAGGTCAATTCTTGTACAGGAGGAGTTAGAGCCTTTGTTAAGAACACAAACTGCCGCCTTTGAATCCTTGAGAGGCTTAACAAGAATATCCGTAACACCTACTTTGATTCGCTGACACTGAACGCCGAGAGGATCCTGATTGATGGAAATCATAGTTTTATTGGTAAGAATCTGATAAACCTTGCTTTCCGTATCAATTTTGCCGTCAACGATGAACTTGCGGACATCGTTACCCAAAATAAGTGGAGCATTCATCATACACCAGAGGCTGAAATGTGCCTTGTTTTCTTCGTAGGTAAGATTGCCGTTGCCCACCTCGAGCATATCCGGGTCATTCCATGCACCCGGTGCGGAATATTTATAAAGACGGACAGTATGTTCATAAAGAGCCAAAACAGAAAGCCAGGTTGCCTTGATGTCGGGAGTTGTTCTCCAAAGATTACCTGCTTCCGCGCCCCATTTCCATGGCTTGTTGAAGCCCCATTCACAAATGGAGTATACAATAGGCTTTTCTTCTGTGCCTGTTTTCTCGGCATAAAGCTTCGTGGCTCGTTTTAGTTCACGACCCATAAGCTTATACTGAATAGCGGCACTATCCATTCTTGAAGCTACGGGATTTATAAATTCGACTGTATTGACACCTTCATCAAGATAAACCGTCGTTTGCATTTTGCCTTCCGGCGTCCAATTTTTACGGCTGACACAGTAAAGATGATATTCTTCTTTGCCGTTTACTACAGCCATAATGAATTTTTCTTTTCTTGCATCCTTTCTGACGTCAATATTAAGGATGTACTCCCCTGCTTTTTCTGTTTCAACCTCAACAGTGAAACTGCCGTTTTTCGCATCAAGGCCGTCAATATAATTTTTTGTGTCGATGGTTTCATCGGGCACTATACGGGCAAGACCTTTAAGCTTCATTTCAGCAGACGTGAAATAAGCAAAGGGTTCACCTGCTCCCTCTTTTGCAAAGGAAACAGCGATAATGCGGGGGGCAAGAGAAGGAATGGGAACGTTATGACAGAAATCGTATTTGAAATATTCTATTCCCCACTCTGCAAAGGTTTCTGCATCAATTCTTTCATTTCTTAAGGATGCGGGATAATCCTCACAGGTATAAGTGCCGTTCGAAGAATAAATGCCGAGCTTTACGCCTCTTTCGTTGACATATTGCGAAAGAGCCTTTATTCCGCTCGGGAAAGTAAGCTTGTCACACTGAAGTTTACCGTCACTGTCACGCTCGGAGGCCTGCCAGCAGTCATCAATATTAACATAGCAGTAGCCTGCATCAACAAGTCCGCTGTCCTTCATGGCATCGGCAATTTCTTTTATAAGCTTTTCGCTTATCTTGTGTCTGAAAAGGTTCCAGCTCGACCAACCCATAGGCGGAGTAAGTGCTACACCGTTGTTATAGTTATTATCGGCAGATTGGGTAAGTCGGAAATTGTTTATAAGTTTTTTTGCACTGCAGATGGGACAGAAGGTCTTGTCTGCAACTTTTTTAGCCGCTATACCTGCAGCGGCACCCGTAACGGCGGCAGAAGCACCGATAACTGTTTTTTTAATATCCATATTGATTCTCCTTTACTGAATTTATCATATAAGCATTAGTGCTTTCATTGCAAAAATTATAAGAAACATTGTTACCATCGAAAGTATACTTGTCCACACCACAAGCTGACCCGCAAGCTGTTCATCACCACCGATTTCACCGACCATTACGGCACTTGAAACAGCAACAGGCGATGCAAAAAGCGAGATAAATGCAGGATATTCCACAGCAGTAAGATTAATTATTCCTGTATATTCGGAAAGAAGCACCGCAGCGGACAAAACTAAAACAGGAGTTATAACCGTCTTAAAAAGAGTTCCCCATATAATCTGCTTAAACAGGAAGGACACTTTTGAAAAGTCAAATCTTGCACCTAAAACAATAAGTGCCAGAGGAGATGCGACTTTACTAATATTATTGATTGCCGTGTAAAGAAAGGGAAGATTTTCTTTAATTGTAAAATCAAAAGGTAAAATATTCCTTAAAATTACAACAAGAACACCGCTTAAAACACCCAAAATCAGCGGATTTTTTGCTGTTTTAATAAGTGTCTTTTTAACAGAAGCTTCTTTTTCGTCATCGGCATAATGGGAAAGGATTATAACAGCAAGAACATTGAAAAGAGGGATAGCCACAGCTGAAAGGACAGATGCAAAAGCCACTGCCTCGGCTCCGCCCAAACTTTCCGCAAGAGGTATGCCGATAATAGCATAATTTGAACGGAAGGCACATTGGGTAAGAACACCCTTCTGCTTTCTGTTACGGGAAAAAAATCCCGAAGTGAGATATGCAACAAGGCAGATTATAAGAACGGCAATAACACAAAACAAAAGAGCATCCCATTTGATATAGGACAGACTTTCTATAGCATAAACATTATTGAAAAGCAGAACAGGTAAAAACACCTTGAAAACCATCGTGTTAGCTTTTTTGAAGAAAGTATCATCGGCAAAATGTATCTCTCTTAAAAAGTAACCTACAAGAATGAGTATGAGAATAGGCATTACCGCATTAAAGGAAAAGAAAAATATTTCTTTCAACTGTCAGCACTACCTTTCTATCAAGCCATAATTTATAAGGGTTTTAATTTTTTCCGTAAGGACTTCGCTTGCGCAAAGATTAGACAAAGCACCCGGATGTCCATCAACTACAATATCATTTTCTCCCATTTTAAAATCCACGGAAAAAGCCTCAACACGACTGTCGAAAGATGCTTCCGAATAGCGGGATACGGCAGTTTCGATAGACGGATAAAGAGAATTATTCATATCACCGAGGATACAAAGTATATATGCATCGGGATTTTTCTCTCTTACAGTCATAAGCATATTCACATACGCCTCAACAAACCTTTGTCTTCCGTAAGAGCTGCTCCCGCAGTAAGAAGCATCGTTTGTGCCGAGATTAATAACAACAAGATCATTTTTCACCCTCGAAAAATCCCAGAGCGGATCCTCCTGCCCCGTAAGGTGACAAGCTTTATCATATTCATTCATTACTATTTTATCGTTAATTATGCCGTTTTCCGTGTAACCTGTAAGCACTCCGTAACCCGAATAGCATACAGCACTGTAATCCGCATTGAGATTTTCGGCGGTAAGGTAAGCATAGCTTTTCATAAAGTTTTCCGTAGAGGTGGAAAAGCCACCGTAAGCACTGCCGTCAATTCCGTAACCACAGGTAATGGAATCACCAATAAATTCGATTTTAAGATCCTTTTCCTCTGTAGGCTCAATATCCTTAATTCCGTAGGAAGCAACTTTGCCGACCTTCACAGAAGAATGCATAGGTTCGGAAAGCTTTACAAGTGTTATCTTTGACCCGCTGTATTTTGAATTTATGCGGTAGGTCTTTTCTTCGGTAACACACTCCATAGCCACAAGATTTCCGTCGCAATAAACGGCTATTCGTGGGCTGTGAGATGAAGAAACATAGAGGCTTTCAGGCTCAAGGGTTATTTCAGCATAGTCGCCCTTGCAGATAAACTCTATACCGCTTCCGGAAGCAGAAAGAATAATTCCATCATCAATGACAGCACTTCTGCCTATAAATTTAAGATAGTTTTCATTTAAGGTATACTCTTTATAAGAGCTTTTTTCGTAATATTTAAAAATATCCACATTGTCCCCGTCACTGTTCACAACAAGAAAAACGAGTATTCCGACAAGAATCACAAGCAAAACAGAAAGAAAGGCACAAAGCATTTTCAGTTTTTTCAAATATATCACCTGAACAAATTGATAAGGACATTATATATAATATTACCGATAAAGTCAAATGTAAATAAAATCCTCAGGTCACAAAAAGCAACCTGAGGAAAAGTATTTACTTTATCGGCTGAAAACAACAGTTGTAATGCTCTTGGGTCCGATTTCGACACTCTTGAGTCCTATACCCTTTTCACTTGTAAGCTCAAGGTTTCTTTCAGCATCGGTAGTATATACATCCATGTTCTTCCATACTTTGTCAAATCTGACCTTTCTGCCTTCGTCAGCTTCATTGACAATAACGGCAACATAATCACCGTCAGGTGTGACATAAGTAGAAATATAGAAATCATTTTTATTGACAAGATATACGGGATATTCTTTATCGTCAATCTGCTGTGTCCACCATGCTTTTTCCATTTCAATATCTGCAACGCTGATGCTTGCATCAATTCTACGGGAACCAACGGGAATAAATTTGGAATAATGAGCCATAGCGTAGTATTTTTTGCCTACGATATATTCTTCACATTCATCGTCGGCACCGATCATAGAGTCCGCATTCAGAAGACCTCCGTTAACACCTACCCAGGATGTCCAAGAATTTGCACCGGTAAGAGATATATCCTCACACATTGTTCTTGCCATAATAAGTGCGCCTTCAATATCATCGATTGTGTGCTCACAGGGAAGTTCACACCACTCGCTCATTTCAACCTCAACAGCGGGGTACTGTTTCTTAAGGTAATTACCGAAAGCATATTTGAGAGCGAAATTATCATCTGTCCAGTAGCTGTGATATGCATAGGTACCCATAACGTCGGCAATATCTTCATCGGCATAAAGACGCTCCATACAGTCCATAGCATGGTCGCCTACCTGACCGCTTTCGGCCATAGAAAGCTTTACGTCAAGACCTCTTTCTTTGATTTCAAGAGCGAACAATTTTGCAAGTTCGATAACCTCGTCAATTTCGTAATGACAGCCTTCCTGATTTACCCAATCACCGCCCCAATTCCATTGAGGCTCATTGATAGGGCTGATGTATTTTACGGGAACACCTTTATCGATGAAATATTCGGTAATATCAAGGAAATAGTTTACGTAATCGTCATAGCATTCTTTTTTGAGATTGCTGACAGCAGGTTCAAAACCGCCGGTTGCATGACCTGAAACCGTCATTGAATAATGAGGTGAGTTTGCAAATAGAACAACTGTATCAATGCAACCGTAATCAAGAGAAATATCAAGCATATTCTGTGCAGCCGCATCCTTGGTCCAGTCATACTCATATTCACCTGTTTCTTCGTTATAAACAAGGAAACTTTCAGTTAATCTCCAATTAAGGTGATAAGGATCGTGAACGCTGATTCTGAAGTCGGGATTATCTTTTTCGCCGCCACCTACATTGTAGCGGTAAACATTAAGACCGAGCCCTTCCTTTGAATAAAGAAGCTTCGCATATTCGTCGGCATTTTCGTTATCACCTGCGACCTGTGCCCACCAGCACGCAGAGGTACCCCAGCCTGTGATTTCCTGCTCAGGCTTATATTCCTTCATACGCACATTCACTGTGGATGCATCGATACCGAACCAACCTGCAACTGTGCTGAGAACAAACAGGAAAAGCAAAACATAGTAAATGGTTTTCTGAATAAAGACAGTTCTGTTTTTTATCATTCCAAAAACTCCCCTTCAGTTAATATTATTTTTTAAAATAATAACAAATATTTTATGAAAGGTCAACTGTTTTAAATAAATTCGGAGCAATTTGAATAAAATATTAAATTTTCGATATAATTAATATCTGTATCAATAGTGATTGATTTTTCAAATAATGGGTGCTATAATACATACGGAAAATATGAAAATAAGGTGATAAAATGTCAGATTGCAAAATTATTACTCACAGAGGAGCTAATAAATATGCACCTCAAAACACTCTTCCTGCTTTTAAAAGAGCCGTGGAAATAGGAACTGACGGTTTTGAAACCGATGTACACATCACAAAAGACGGAGAAATTGTTCTTTGTCACAACTACACCATCGACGAAACATCAACAGGCAAAGGAAATGTTGCGGATAAAATTCTTGCCGAGCTTAAAAGCTATGACTTCGGCTCTTATTTCAGCAAAAAATACCAGGGAACAGAGATACCTACTCTTGACGAGTTTTTATCCTTTGTCGAAGCAACGGATATAAGTGTACTCAATATCGAAATCAAATCACCGAAAGAAAACGAAACAGCAATTGTAAGAAAAACAATTGAGGCAGTAAAGGAACACGGACTTTTCGACCGCCTTTTAATTTCATCCTTTGATCCAAAGCTTTTGGTTGAAGCAAAAGAGATTGACCCCAAATGCAAAACAGGTTTCCTTTATGCGCCAAATCATCTTATTACCCTTACAATGTTCTGGCGTCCCGTTGAGTTTGCAAAATCTATCAAAGCTGATGCATTACATCCGCAATTCCTTTTCGTGGATAAAAATTACGTGAAGAAGGCTCACGACGCAGGTATTATGGTTAACCCCTGGACTGTTGACGACCCCGTTTTCATCGATAAGATGCTTCAGGCAGAGGTTGACGGCATTATCACTGACCTTCCCGATGTAGTAGGCGGCATGAAGGAAAGATATAAAGACTGATAAAATTAAAGAGTAACAGCCGGAATGGTTGTTACTCTTATTTTTTTATACGTTGATATAATAAATATCGTTGCCTTTCGATTTGATGAACTTAATAAGGTCGCTGAATTTCAGCCATAAAAATGCTGTGTTATCATTAGGATGAAAGCCGATGTAGCCGTCGATACTTTTAAGGTCGCTGTCTAAAACTACATTGACATCTGCATCCTCATCATTGATAATACCGAAGGGCGAAACGGCTCCCGGCTCCAGACCGAGATGCTTCATAAGTCTTTCATCGGAGCCGAAGCTGAGTCTTGAACAGCCGAGCTGACTTCTTATATCCTTTTGTATATCGGGATGCTTGTCCTTGAGCATTGAAACCACATAGTGTGTCTTGCCGTTGGCGTTACGGAGAAAGAGGTTTTTGCAGACCTCTCCGTCAGTAAAAATCCCCATAGCATCCATATCTTCTATGGTGCATACTGCCTCGTGGTGAATAACCTTGTACTCTATACCAAGGTCATCAAGGGTTTTATAGACTTTTTCCTGCTGTGTCATATATTACCCTCACTTTTTAATGTAGGTGGAAACATTTCCGTCATCCGCCTTAAGTGAAAGGCTGTTTCCGTTTACTGTGTAATCAAAAGTGTCAACTATACTGTTTCCGTAAATGGAATAGCTGATTGTAATCTTGTTTCCGTTTATGGAATAGGAGCCTGTAAAGCTGCCGTTAATCGGAATATTCACCACGGGTACGGTGAAGTTGACATAAGTAATCACTACCACTCCACCCTCTTTGAACTCGTAGCCGCTCATACCTGTGCTGTCACTCCATTTACCTATAAGGTCGCCCGAGCCGGGAGTTACGATTGCAGTGCCTTCACGGACATAAAGGTCAGTATTGCCTGTTTCATCAGTAAGTGAAAGAGTATTCTTTGAAACGGAAAAATCACATTTCTTTGTTACCTTCTGTCCGTCAACAGTGAACTGAATTATAATCGAAGTGCCGTCAGTAAGATAAACACCCGTATACTCTCCGTTAAGAACTGATGTGCTGATTGAAGCAACCTTCGCATTCGAGAAAGTCACCTTAAGAGTTCCGTCGTCATTAAAGGCATACCTGACTGTAGAATTATCGTTTATCCAAGAGCCAACAATCTCGTCAACATCGGCAGCTTCCTTGGTAGTGCCTGCCACAGTTGTTGCGGTGGCAGAGGCTCTCTGATAAGTAGCTGTTTCGCCGTCTTCGTGATCCTTCATTGAAAGAGAATTGTTTACCACACTTACGGTGTACTTATTTTCAATGGTAGCAGAATAGATGGAAAATTTGGTAGTAAGCTTGTCTCCGTCAAGGGTATAAGTACCCGTCGAAGTGCCGTTAATAGGAATATTGATTATGGGAACGACAAGATTAACATAAGTCATTTCAACGGTGCCGTCAGCATAAAAAGCATAACCGCTCATATTTGCACTGTCTGTCCACTGACCTAAAATAAGCTCGCTCAAGGGTGTGGGCGGAACTGTGGTTTCGGTAGTGGTCGGGGTAGTTGTGACATCGGATGCGACGGTAACCGTGGGGGCATCTATAGCTGTAACAGTAGGCTCGTCATCCTTTTTCATAGCTGTGGTGGTAATAGCTACCACTACAACAAAAACAGCCACTATTGCTGCGAGAAGACCTGCTATAATTTTTGTGCTTTTATCCATAAATATTTACCTCTTTAAAATAATAAGGGTATCCGTCAGGATACCCCTCTTTTGCTTTTAAGCAACTGTGGCTTCAGCTGTCGGTGCAACTGTGGAATCTGCAGGAGCTTCATAAGCCATAAGCACAGTTACAGAGTTATCAGTAGTATCCTGAAGGGTAAGTGCGCTTTCATCGACAGTGAACATATAATCCTTGGTAACACTCTTTGCGTAAATAGTGTATGTAACTGTTACATAGTAATTGCCGTCATCTCTTTTTTCAACGGAATAAACGCCGTCAACAGCACCGTTAAAGTTTACATTGAGAATGGGTACCTTTACATCGGCAAAGGTAACAACACATTTGCCTTCTTCTTTGAATTCATAGCCTGTCATACCTGTGGAATCTCTCCATGAGCCGATAAGCTTCTTTTCAGGTGATGCACTGCAGGCAGTGAAAACTGTGAGCACCATAAGTGTAGCAAGTGCAATTACAAGGATTTTTTTTACGTGTTTCATATCCATAACCTCCTTTAGGTTGGTTAATTATAACACACTTTTTTATATTTGTACAGCAAAAAATAAAAAAGATTGTAAAAAAATATTTTTTCAGCAAAAATAACGTCGTATTGCTTTTATGACCATCTTATGTTAAAATCGGTAAAAAGCACAAAAAAAGAAGTGATGAAATGACTGAATATATCAAGGATATTTCCCTGTGGGAAAGACTGAAAAACACCGACAAGCCTATAGTTTTATACGGTATGGGCAACGGTGCGGATATGATAATCGAAGTTCTTGACTCTCTCGGAGTTGAGTATAAAGATGTTTTCGCAAGTGACGGCTTTGTAAGAGGCCACTCCTTTCACGGCAAAAAAGTTCTCACCTATTCTGAAATCAAGGAAAAGTACAACGATTTCATAGTCCTTATGACCTTTGCGGTTCATGATGAGGCTACTCTCAATAAAGTCCGTGAAATGTCAAAGGAATGTGAGTTCTACTCCCCCACTGTACCTATCGCAGGGAAAGGGCTTTTTACCTTTAATTATCTTAAAGAGCATAACGATGACTTTGACAAGGCATATAATATTTTATGCGACGAAAAAAGCAAAAGTGACTTTATTGACGTTATAAATTTCAAAATATCGGGTAAAACCGAATATCTTTTTTCGTCCATGTATGAAAAAGAGAGGCTTTAT
Organism: Acutalibacteraceae bacterium; assembly: GCA_045604385.1. Lineage (GTDB taxonomy): Bacteria > Bacillota > Clostridia > Oscillospirales > Acutalibacteraceae > UBA6857. Next base: position 55,964 of record JAZUNX010000051.1, on the reverse strand, counting down.
GAAGATATTCTGCACCTGACTGATGACGAGGTTATAGTTGACCTCGGTGCTTATGACGGAGACACTATACGAGAGTTTCTTTCGGTTACATACGGAAAATATAAAAAGATTATCGCCTTTGAGCCTGACGAAAAGAACTTCAGAAAGCTAACAAGAAAAACAGAAGGTCTTGACAAAATCGAAAGATACAATCTTGGCGCGTGGGACAAAAAAGAAACTCTTTTCTTTGCAAAAAAAGGCGGAAGGAATTCAAGAAAAGACGAAAGCGGCATACCTGTAAATTTTGACAGCGTGGATAATATAGTAAAAGACAAGGTAACGTTCCTTAAAATGGATATCGAGGGTGCCGAGGCGAAGGCTTTAGACGGGGCAAGACAGACAATTAAAAAATATCTGCCGAAGCTTTATGTCTGTGCATACCACCGCAACGAGGATATGTATGTCCTGCCGCTGAAAATCAAGGAAATTGACAGCAGATATAGTGTATATTTCAGACATCACCCTTATATCCCTGCCTGGGAGAGTAATTTTTACGCGGTTATTAACGGGAATAAGTGACGGAAAAGACTTGACTTAAAAACAGTTGTGTGCTAAAATATTGCCTGTTGGTGCTGCAACCGACATCACGGGTTAAGCGAAATGCTCCGTTTCGGCTCGCTCTTGCCGTATAAAAATTAAGAGCATACTTTTTTGCAGATGTGGCGGAATTGGCAGCATTGAACACGACCGCGTCCTGTGGACGGTAAAGGGAGTGTGAAATGGCGCAGCGGTCAAAATCGCTCGGCGCTCCAAGCCGAAAAGCGATTTTGGTCACCGCAAGTGTCCCGCACTCTCTGACTAAATAGTACAAATTCATTAAATGCAGATGTGGCGGAATTGGCAGACGCGCTAGTTTCAGGTACTAGTGAAAGCAATTTCATGTGGGTTCAAGTCCCATCGTCTGCACCAAGAAGAAAGCATCTACTTAACGGTTTTTGCTTTCTTTGTTTTTTATATCACCAAGACGGACACCTCACGGCGTCCGTCTCTCATTTTATTCAATCACACTTATCTCGTCACCGTCATAAACCTTGCCGCCTTTTATTACCTTGGCGAAAATTCCTTCTCTCGGCATAACGCACTGACCGACCAGCTTCTTTATGGCACAGCCATCATGACACTCTTTTCCTATCTGTGAAATTTCGATAACACACTCCCCTACCTGAAGAAGCGTACCTACAGGGATTGTGAAAAGCTCAATGCCCTCGGTGGTGATGTTTTCAGCGAAAACACCGTGACAAAGTCCGTCGGTGGGAAGACCTTTTGATTTTTCAATGCTCTCTTTGGCAAGAAGGCTTACCTGCCTGTGCCATTTGCCTGCATGGGCGTCACCCTCAAAGCCGAAATCTTCTATTAGCACACCTGGATTGATTTTCGTTTTGGGTGTGCCTTTCTTTTCGCTTATGTTAATTGATAAAACTTTACCTTTCATATTTCATCCTCCTATTTTATTAAGTCCGTGAGATGCACCGTAGCCACAGGAAAATTTATGCTCCATAGGCTTTGAGAGAATGGCTTTTCTAACAGTTTCTTCCAGTAGTTTTTCATCGGCAAGATAAGGCTTCAGGTCAATAACCTCATCAGAACCGAGACAGACCTTGACATTACCGTCGGAAAGAAGTCTTATGCGGTTACACTCACTGCAGAATTTGTCGCTAATGGGGGTTATGAAGCCTATCCTGCCCTTAAAGCCTTCGCTTTCGTAATATCTAGCCACACTTTTTTCAAAGGCAGTGCCTTTTGATGTGACAGGTTTAAGGAAGGGAAATTTTTTTAAAATTTCATCACTCTTTATAACAAGATTTTCATTGTCGCCCTCATCGGAAAAAGGCATAAGCTCGATGAAGCGTACATCAATTTTTCTGTCTTTTGCGATTTTTATAAGACTTTCTGCGTCACCGTCATTCTGCCCTCTTATAAGAACTGCGTTAATCCTCAGGGGAGACAGACCTACCCTCTCGCACTCGTCAATGCCCTCAAAAACTTTAGTGAGTCCATCGTAGCCTGTTATGGCTTTGAAACGGTCTTTGTCCGTAGTGTCAAGGCTGATATTCACCGCCGTTACGCCTGCCTTTTTCAGGTCTTCGGCACATTCCTTAAGCCTTATGCCGTTGGTGGTAAGGGCTAATTTTTTTATGCCCTCGATACGGCTTATCCTTTCGGCTATGTGGCATATATCCTTTCTCACCAAAGGCTCTCCGCCCGTAAGTCGCACCTTATTTATGCCGCACAAAGCAAAGGCTTTTACGATTTTTTCGATTTCGTCGGGGGTGAGTTCATTATTCTCTTTTTCGTTCTGCGCTCCACAATAGGTACAGTTAAGATTGCACCTTTTCGTCACGGAAACACGCAGATAATTAATCTCTCTGCCATAGTTATCAATCATTTTTAAAATCGCTCTTTCCGCCTGTTTTTGCCATTAGCTTTACTTCCCTTATTTCCATTTTTCTGTCTATTGCTTTGCACATATCATAGACCGTAAGCGCCGCAACGGAAACAGCAGTAAGTGCCTCCATCTCAATGCCCGTCTTATAGGAGCATTTCGCAACAGAATAAATATATAATTCGTCTTCACCGTTATTATCAAAGGTTATCTCCACACCCTCAATGGGAATGTTATGGCAAAGCGGAATAAGCTCCCAGGTGCGTTTTGCCGCCATAATACCCGCTATTCTTGCCGTTGCAAGACCATCACCCTTTTTTAGGTCAGATGCAAGAAGACTTTGAAGAGTTTCTTTTTCCATTTTTACTTTTGCGAAGGCTTTGGCTTTTCTCTGTGTGATGCTTTTCTCACCCACGTCAACCATTATCGCCTCACCGTTTTTATTGAGATGAGTTAAATCAGCCAACTGTATAACCTCCCAGCTGTATAAGTCTTTCTTTGAATTCTTCACTTTTAAGCACTTCAAGGAATTTTTGTACCTGCGGTGTTTCATAAGCCTTTTCGTCAATGAGAATGTCATACTCTTCAATACAAATCTCTATGAAGTCAAGGCCATACATTTTCGCCGCCGAATAAATACCGAGACCGCAATCTGCATTTCCTGCAGAAATAAGTGCCGCTACGGCTGTATGGGTAAACTCTTCGTTGCGATAGCCGTCAATGGCAGTTTTAGCCATTCCGTTTTTATTAATAAGATAGTCGCAAAGAATTCTCGTCCCCGAGCCTGCCTGTCGGTTGACATATCTGCCCTTTACTATATCGGCAAAGGTTTTTATGCTTAAAGGATTACCCTTTTTCACCATAAGACCCTGAACTCTGCCCACACCCTTAACGAGCTTCACTCCGCCGTCGGGGAAGTATTTGTTTACATAGCTTTCGTTGTATTCTCCTGTTTCCGTGTCAAGCAGATGTATACAGCCTAAATGTGCCTGACCGTTTTTAATGGCGGTTATTGCACCCATACTGCCTACATGACTTGAAGTGACGGAGAATGACGGATCCTGCTTTTTAATCATATCGCAAAGCTCGTCGATAAGCGGATCGTGACTTCCCGTTATAATAAGAGAAGAGTTAATCTGTGACAAATCCTTGAGAAGTCTTATTTCAACCTCATCACCTATCTCAAAGCCTTCGCTGTTTTGGGGAACAACGAGTATGCCGTCAGCCTTTGTAAAGCTTGTAATTACGCCTGCACCTCTGCCGAGTGGCACCGCCGCAAGAGTATCACCGACCTTACCGAGAGTAACACGGACATACTCCTGATATTTGAGAGAAGAAACCACTCTTTTACCGAGAACGGCTTTTATGGTGGCGTGGTTTTCATCATTTTTCTTATACCACATACTGACAAGCTCTTTAACAATCTCATCCATTATGACTATGGCTGAAACTGGATAACCGGGAAGTCCCACCAGAGGAACATTACCCACACAGCCTAAAACTGCAGGCTTACCGGGTTTTACAGCTATTCCGTGGAAAATGACCTGACCGAGGGAAGATATAATTGTACTCGTGTAATCGTCTCTGCCTGCAGAGGAGCCTGCAAGTACGAGAACAATGTCACACTCCTTTACGCCCTTTTCCACAGCACTTTTAAGGAGTTCTTTTTTATCCTTTACTATGTCATATATCTTCGTCTCTGCACCCCACTGATGAAGCATTGAGGAGAAAATTGCAGAGTTAAACTCAATTATTTCGCCCTTTTCAGGGTTAGCTTTAGGTGATACTATTTCGTCACCTGTGGGAATAATGCCCACGACAGGCTTTTTTATTACATCGACTTCAAGAACTCCGCCTGCTAAAAATGCACCGCAAAGGGAAGGGGTTATCTTTGTGTATGAAGGGGCAATCATATCCCCCATACATATATCCTCACCCACCTGACGGATATTCTGCCAAGGGTGATGAGCAGAAAGGATGCTTACCTTACCGTCTTCAAACTCTGTTACATCTTCAACCATTATGACTGAATCAAATTCGTCGGGTATCGGGTCGCCTGTATCTACAACGGTGTACTGCTCTGCAGAAAGGATAACGGGACAGTTTTCACTCGCTCCGTAGGTGTCCTTTGCCCTTACGGCGATACCGTCCATAGCGCTCGCATTATAGTGAGGTGAGCAAATAGCCGCATAAACAGCCTTCGTAAGTATTCTTCCCGCACTTTCACAGGAAGGTATTTTTTCTGTAATATGCTTAAAGGAAGCCTTGTCAAGATAAAGAAGATATTCTTCCTTTGCCTTTTCCAATGGCGTATTGTCAAGATAATTATGTCGCATTTTCTACCTCTTAAAACAAATGTATTTCTACTGTTTCTCCGTATTTTACCCCTTCACGGTTGCGGTCAATAATGATATATCCGTCACTATCCGAAAGGAGAGATATTACACCGCTTTTTCCGAAAACAGGCTTTGCGCCCTCATCGGTAAGCCTAACACAGACAATTTCTTCTCTGCCGTGATTTGAGGATATATTCTGTAAAAGCCTTGCCTTGACCTTTCTTTCCTTTGTCTTTCGGCAAAGAAGGCTGTCAACAAGAGGAATGATAAACCGAAGACAGACAAAATAGCTTGCCGCAGGATGTCCCGGCAGACCGAAAACAGCCTTGCCGTCAATTTTGCCAATGATGGTAGGCTTGCCCGGTTTTACGGCTATTCCGTGAACATAGACCTCACCGAGGGAAGATATAATATCCGCTGTCATATCTCTTGTCCCTGCAGAGGAGCCACCCGAAATAAGAATAATATCATTTTCCTTTACAGCTTCAACTACAGTATTATATATATCTTCACGGCTGTCCTTTATAATGCCGTATTCTTTACATTCACAGCCCTTTTCCCTCATAAGTGCAGAGAGTATGTGACTGTTTACGTCTCTGATTTTACCGAGGGTTATTTCACTTTCTATAGGCACTATTTCGTCGCCTGTGGATATAATCCCCACACGAGGTTTTCGGATGACAGATACTTCTTTTATACCGAGTGAGGCAAGAACACCTGTCTCACGGGAGGTAATTACGGTACCCTTTTTAAGTACGGTTTCACCCTCTTTTATATCGTCGCCCTTTCTCGTAACGTTTTCAAAGGGACTTACTGTTTTATAAATAAGACACAGAGAATCAAAGCTGTTATCAGTATGCTCCACCATTACCACGCTATCCGCACCTTCGGAGAGCATACCGCCCGTGGAAATCTTTATGCACTGACCGTCTTTTATGGGCACAGTTGCACTTTCACCCATAAGAATTTCACCGATAATATCAAGCTGTGCAGGTATACTTTCCCCGCAACCGTATGTGTCCGAGGCTTTTACCGCATAGCCGTCAACGGTAGAGCGGTTAAAGGCAGGAATGTTTTCCCGGGAAATGATGTCCTCTGCAAGAACTCTGCCCAAGGAAGCATAAAGACCGACAATTTCAGTCTCACACTCTGCAGAAGCAAATTTTTCATTTATAATTTCAAGAGCTTCGCCGCTCGAAACTACCTTAAGCACTTTTCCACCTTCTTATTAATCAAATTTCCAGGAATCAATGAACTTTTTACCCCAAAGACTTTTCGGTGAGACTAAAAGCTCGTCGGGTGAGCCTTGCTCGGCTATTTCCCCTTTATGAAGAATAATTATTCTGTCGGCAAGTCTTCTTGCTTGCGACGGTGAATGGGTGGTCATAAGAATGCCGCAACCCGTTTTCTTCTTGTACTCATTTATTGCATTTTCTATAATTTCCGTTCCTTCTATATCGGCGGCACTCGACGGTTCGTCTAAAAGAAGAAAGTCGCCTTCGTTAACGAACACCCTTCCCAAAGCAAGTCTCTGACACTCACCGCCCGAAAGACCTGCGGCATTTTTATCAGCCAAATCAGACAGAGAGAGCAGAGAAATTATCTCTTCCACAGTGTTTTCCTTTTCACTGTCACCCTTTACAGAAAACATCAGATTTTTTCTCACGGTTCTTCTGAAGGGTATACTTTGTTGAGGCAGATAATATATATCACCGTCTGCAGAAAATTCACCTGAGCTTTTCGGTAAAATTCCCGAAATGATTTTAAGAAGGGTGCTTTTACCGCTTCCGTTGGGTCCGACAACTACAATGGTTTCACCCTTTTTTACTTCGAGAAAATTAATTTGGAGAACAGTTCTGTCACCGTATTTTTTGGTAAGATTTTTAATTTCAATCATCATTTATCCTCCCTTATAAGAAGCGATGCGAGGATATTGACAGCAAGTGAAATAAAAAGAAGTACAATACCCAATGCAAGAGCAAAGGTAAAATTACCCTTATTTGTTTCGAGCATAATTGCCGTTGTCATAACTCTTGTTTTCCACTGAATGTTACCGCCCACAAGACTAACGGCTCCCACCTCGGCAATAGATCTGCCAAAGGCGGTAAGCAAAACGGAAATGAGAGAAAACCTGTTTTCCGTAAGAAGAAGAAGAGAAGTTTTTCTTTTGGAAAAATTCAGTCCCTTTGCCGTTTCCGTAAGAGATTTCACATTAACAGATATAATGGATTCGGTAAGATTTATCACAACGGGAATTATAAGCATACATTGGGCAATTACCATAACCTCCACAGTAAACAGTAAACCCAAAGAGCCGAATATGCCGTATTTGGTGAAAAGAAGATAGACAATCAGGCCTGCCACCACAGGAGGCAAGCCCATAAAAGTACCGGTTATTTTTCTGACTGTCCTTTTGCCTTTAAAATTGCCTTTTGCAATAATCACGCCAAGAGGCATACCCACAAGACAGGAAATCCATGTGCTGAAAAAGGACATACGGAGCGTTACACCGATAATCTGTAACAGCTCCCTGTCCATATTCAAAAGCATTTCAAAGGCTTCAACTATTTTTTCCAAGGCTTATTCTTCGATAAGACAGAAAAGAGCTGAACCGTACTGCTCTTTGCCGTATTCAGCGATAAGAGCAGAAGCCTCGTCACCTGTCATCCATTCGATAAGAGCCTTTGCGCCTTCGGTGTTTACACCGTCGAGCTTTTCGGGGTTACATTCGATAAGAGAATATGTATTCTTCATATCTTCACCCTCGGAAAGGACGATTTCAAGATTGAGAGAGTCTTTATTTGAAAGGAAGGTTGCCTTATCTGTAAGACAGTATGCTCCTTTTTCACTTGCCATTGTAAGACATGCGCCCATGCCCTGACCTGCACTTACATACCAGGCATCTTTTTCTGCATCGGGAACATTTTCGCCCCAGATTTTAAGCTCTGCCTTATGTGTACCGCTTTCATCACCGCGGGAAATGAAGGTTGACTTTGTGTCGGCAATTTTGCCGAATGCCACTGCAGCACTTTCGCTGTCTTTGATAGCGGCAGGATCTGCTTCGGGACCTACAACTACAAAGTAGTTATACATAAAGGGGATTCTTTCCACACCGTAGCCTTCAGAGATAAATTCTTCTTCTGATGCCTTTGCGTGAACGAGGATAAGGTCAGCGTTTCCGTCCTTTGCCTTTTGGATAGCGGCACCTGTACCTGCTGACTGAACTTCAACAGTGTAGCCTGTCGCCTTTTCAAAAACAGGAAGAAGATAAGGAAGAAGACCTGAATCGTTTACGGATGTGGTGGTTGACATACGGATGATGGGATTAGCAGGTGCCTGTACCGTAGTGTCGGGTGCTGTGGTTTCCTCTCCGCCACCGCCGCCACAGGCAGCTAGTGAGAAGAGCATCAATGCTGTGAATAATACTGCAAGAAGTTTTTTCATAATTCATTCTCCTTTTCAATCACGGAAGGTAGAAACGTTTCCCTCTCTACCCTTTGACCGGTACCTGTATTTTTTCTCCCTACAGGCAGTGTTTTTTCGGTCACGCACGGCTTTTCATACATTTATGCTTATATGTTTAGAAATCGCCGCGTCGGAATATGAATTAATGCGACTTGGTCGCTAACTTCCGAATCAGATATTTATTTTGATAAATATTAATAAAAATTATTAAAAATTGTTGTAAATTTTGTATCTTTATGCTATTATATACCAGTAAGAAAAATATTTCAAGTAGGAAGTGATAAAATTTTGAATTTTGCAATTTTATGTGTCAGTGACAGATGTTCAAAGGGTCTTTGCGAAGATAAAAGCGGACCGCTGATAAAAGAGCTTCTTACTCCAACGGGAAAAACAAAAGAATATATAATCGTTCCCGATGAAAAGGCTGAAATAGAAAAGGCTCTTATTTATCTTTGCGATGATGTAGGTGCCGACGTGGTATTCACGACAGGCGGCACCGGCTTTGCGCCGAGAGATATTACTCCCGAAGCCACAAAAGCCGTAATCGAAAGAGAGGCTCCCGGAATTGCCGAAGGAATAAGACAGAAGAGTATGGAAATAACTCCCAAGGCTATGCTTTCGAGAGCTGTATCCGGCATAAGGAAAAGCACACTTATCATTAATCTTCCCGGAAGTCCGAAAGCTGTCAGGGAATCTTTGGAATTTGTCATTCCCGTGCTCTCCCACGCTGTGGAGGTTTTAAGCGGTAACACTCTTAACTGCGGCGGGAATTACGGAAAAGGCGGTGATTGATTGAGTCTGAAAAATGTAACTCAGCTTTTCTGCATAGACGATAAAACCGTTTGTATCGTAGGCTGCGGTGCACTCGGCACAAATGCGGCGGTGCATCTGGCGGGTGCGGGAGTAAAAAAGCTTTATCTCTGCGATTTCGACACCGTAAGCCTTTCCAATCTGAACCGTCAGTTTCTCTTCACAAAAATTGACGGCGGCTTTTTCAAATGCAATATTCTCAAAGAAAGGTTGTCATACTATTCAGTGGATACCGAATATATTCCCACAGTAAAAAAAATCATGTCTGCAGATGACCTTTCTTTCGCCAAAGAATGCGACATCATTCTCTGCTGTGTCGATAATGCTGTAGGCAGAAGAGCCGTAGCAGAATTTTCTGTCAAAGAAAAAATACCTTCTGTTTTCGGCGGTGTTGACGGATTTTACGGAACGGCATACCTCTATCTTCCGGACAGATCCCCCTGCCCTGACTGCGCAGGAATAATAAACGACATTTCCGTCAGAAGCTCCGTTTCCTCCTCTGCAGGAATTATAGGCTCAATGCAGGTCAATCTCGCCTTAAGATACCTCCTTTCAAACGATGAAGGCTCTGCAGGAAAAATTTTTCTTTTCGACGGTAATATATGGGATACCCTTAAAATAAGACCTAATTCTGAATGCAAAATATGTAATACACCCGAGGTGAAAATATGACAAACTTAAAAGGCTATATGGGAAAGGTTCTTTTTATTGACCTTACCAAGAAAACTTACAGCAAATTTCCCTGGTCAGACGAGGACAGAAAAAGGACAATCGGCGGAAAAATTATGGCAGCAGACATTCTCCTGCAACACATCAGGCCGGGTATGAAGGCCTTCGACGAGGATAACTGGCTCGTTATCACTACCGGACCTCTTACCCGCTGCAAAACTCCCTCGTCAACCCGTTTCAACATTTCCACGGTTTCTCCCCTTACGGGTATTCTTACCTCCTCGAACTGCGGCGGCCCTTTCGGCAGACGACTGAAAAAAGCCGGTTGGGATGCAATGGTTATTACGGGCAAAGCAAGTGAGCTTACCTGGATTGAAATCGTAGACAGTGAGGTCACCTTCCACGATGTACCTGAAATGAAGGGTATGCTTACAGGTGAAGTACAGAAGCAATTCAAAGGCGGTGCTAGTCCCCTCGTAATTGGTCCTGCAGGTGAAAATAAGGTTCTTTATGCAGGCGTTTTCAGCGGAGAAAGAACTGCCGGCAGAGGCGGTGTTGGTGCCGTTTTCGGTGACAAGAACCTGAAGATTATTACCGCAAAAGGTACCAATGATCCTGAAATATACGACAAAGAAAAGCTCGACGAAATCAGCGAGCAGTGGAAAATGCAGCTTTTGCGCCATCCTATTACAGGTGCACAGCTTTCAAAGCTCGGTACAGCAGGCCTCGTTGCTCCCATGCAGGCCCACAGAATTCTCGCTACAAAGAACTTCAGCGACGGCAGATATGATGCCTTCGAAAAGGTATCGGGAGAAGAACTCGCTGAGAAGCATCTTGTAGGTAACGGCAACTGTTACTCTTGCCCTATGCGCTGTGAAAGGCGTGTAAAGATCGACGGAAAAAATGTTAAGGGTCCCGAACTCGAAACACTCGGTCTTTTTGGCCCCAACATTCTCAACGACGATATAGAAAAAATTCTCCGTTGGAACTATGAGCTTGACGAGCTTGGTATGGACACCATTTCCTGTGCAGGCTCGATTGCTTTTGCGATGGAGCTGAATGAAAAAGGAATGTGGGACAGCGGTCTCGAATTCGGCAAGACTGATAACATAAGCGAGGTATTCAGGCTTATCGCCCACAGAGAGGGCATCGGTGACATTCTCGCAGACGGCACCAAGCGTATGAGTGAAAAATTCGGAGGAAAGGAATTTGCCATTCACGCAAAGGGTATGGAGCTTGCCGCTTACGAACCGAGAGGAGCCGTAGGTCAGGGACTCGGTTACGCTACCTCAAACCGCGGCGGTTGCCATCTCAATGCAGGCTATATGGTCGTTTTGGAAGGTCTCGGCCTCAATATGAACTCCTACACCGCCAAGGGAAAGGCAAGCCTTTCAATTATGTTCCAGAACACCATGGAGGCTGCTTCTGCGGCAGGCTGCTGTGTGTTCACCTCTTATGCGATTCTCCCCTGGTTTATTGTTGCAAAGCCAACAAGCTTGCTCACCAGAGCAGTACAGCAGGTTTTCAAATTCATAACTCCCATTCTTTACATAGGTATGCAGTATCCCGATATTCTTGCCTTCAATGCTCCTCTTATTCAGTATCCGAGAGCGCTTAATGCGGCTACAGGCTCGAAGTACACCATGGGTACCTTCATCAAGACAGGCTCTTACGGATACAATGTAGAAAGAGTGTGCAACATTATTTTAGGTCTTCCTGTAGGTAAGGATACAGATACTCTGCCCAAGCGTCTCACAGATGAAGAACAGGTACCCGGTAACAAAAAGACAAAGGTGCCTCTCGATAAAATGAAAAAGAGCTATTACATAATCCGCGGCTGGAAAAACGGTGCGCCTACTATGCGAATGATTAAAAGATTAGGCATTAAGCTTCCCGAATGTGCAAAGGAGGTATATCCTTATGGTAAAGGTTAAAATTTTCGGTGTTATCCGTACAACGACAGGCTTCAGCTATCTTGAAACCGAAGCAAAAACAGTAAACGACATTTTTGAAGCTATTTCATGGAGAATGGCTCAGGGGTACAAGGAAGACAAGGAAGAGCTTGAGCGTATGAAAAACGATCCTAATGTCAAATATATCAAGCCGAAAAACCCCGCCCTCGAATATCACGAAAAACTCGAATTCAAGGATGCTGTGGTTTATGTCAACGGTGAGCGCTGTATGAGAAAAGGAAAGAAGCTCTCCGAGGGTGACGAGGTATGGCTCCTCTCACCTGCCGCAGGCGGATAATAAAATTACTCCCTTCAGTTTTGATGCTGAAGGGAGTTTTAGTTTATATAGAGTCAACAAAGACTTTTTCTCCACCCTTTTTGCGGGAATTTTCTGCCGCTACGGCAATATCGTGACTGATTACCGTGGCATCAATGGTGGTGACATTCTTCAGGTCTTTTCTTTCACCGCAAAGGATTTTTATAAAGCCCGAAATAAGCCTTATATCACCCTCAACGTGACCGCTTATGGCGGGACTGCCTGTCCATACTGTGGAAGATTTTCCGCCGAAGATGTTCATTTTAAGCTTTGTGCCGTAACCGATAAGCTCGCCCTTTGTTCCGACGATATGACATTCACGGAACATTTTCTGTGAAAGGCCGTTAAGATTAAGGACAGCAACTGCTCCGTTTTCAAACTTCATCGTAACAAGCTGATGGTCGCAGACGTTATTGTCGTTAAGAAAAACACATTTTCCGTAGTCGCCGTATTTCAGTGCATCTACAATATCCTGTTTGCTGTTTTTCGTTTTTCCCGTAAGGGTACGCTTCATACGCTTGATGAATTTTGCCTTATAAAAGGGGTCTGTTATATAGAATGCCTCTGCATCATAGGGACAGTTTTTCTTTGCCTTACATCCTCCAAGACATCTTTCTGCGGCACCCTCGGGTGCGTTTTCCTTGCGGAAATACTTAACATCACCCACAGAGCTTACAGAAACACAGGGAGAATCAACAAACCAGGCAATAAGGTCAATATCGTGACAGCATTTGGCAAGGATGGAGGGTGTGGAAGTAAATTCGTCTCTCCAGTTACCTCTTACAAAGCTATGGGCAAAATGGAAATAGCCGACATTTTCCGTATGATTAATTGAGACAATGTCACCTATCTTACCGCTTTCGATAATCTCTTTAATTTTGCTGTAATAGTTAGAATAACGGAGTACGTGACAGATAATGAGGATTACGCCGTTTGCCTCCGCCATATCACGGAGAAGTCTGTATTCATCCTTTACACCGCTTACAGGCTTTTCCAAAAGGATATATTTGTAACCTGTCTCAATGGCGGCTTTGGTTATTTCAAAATGACTTGCATCCTGAGTTGTGATTATAAGTGCATCGGAAATTACACCCTTTGAAAAGAAATCATCAGTAGAAAGAAACTGCTTTTCTTTGGGAATATCAAATAAAGGTGAAATATCGTCAAGAGCCTGCTGTCTTATATCGCATAAAGCGACTATGCGCGCTTTTTTTGAATGAAAGCCCTTGATAAATCCCATATACTCCGTACCGCGGTTACCGAGACCTATAACAGATATAGTCTTCATTTTTATCATCCTTTCAAAGAATGTTTTTATTTAAATTCGGGTACCCAGCCTTTATGTGCTTCAAGAAGGTCATCAACCATTTTCTTGATTGTATCAACATCAAGCTCACTACCTGTGTGTGGGTCAAGCATAGCAGCCTGATAAATATGCTCCTTTTTGCCCGTTACAGCCGCTTCGATGGTGAGAAGCTGAACATTGATGTTAGTCATATTCATGGCGGCACACTGAACGGGAAGATCACCTACGTGACAGGGATGAACACCGTAGCCGTTAACGAGACAAGGTACTTCAACACAGGCATTTTCGGGAAGATTAGTAATAAGATGACCCGTATTAAGTACGTTACCACCGATTTCATAGGGTACGCCTGTTACTATAGCCTCCATAATTCTGGAAGCGTATTCGTTTGAACGCTCGTGTTCCTTGACACCCTTTTCAAGCATTTCCGCATAGTCCTTCTTCCACTTTTCAATCTGATTTACACAGCGGCGGGGATATTCGTCCAAAGGAATGTTGTATCTTTCGATAAGCTCGGGATATTTTGATTTTATGTAGAACATATTATATTCGGCGTTATGCTCACTTGATTCGGTGCAGTAATAGCCGAAGTTTTTGATATAGTCCATTCTTACCTTATCGTCTGCATCAGCTTTAGCCATATAAGCGTCTACTTTAGATTTAATTTCCGGATAAAGATCTACACCGTTTTTATCCTTGATTTCAAGAAGCCAGCCCATATGATTGATACCTGCGATAAGCTCTTTCCTTCCCTCAAGCTTGTCCTCCATACCGAGCTTCTTCAGAAGTCCATCGGAACAGCACTGAACGCTGTGACAAAGACCGACGGTTTTGATGGGAGTATAGCGGAGCATATAGCCTGTGAGCATAGCCATGGGGTTTACGTAGTTGAGAAAAAGTGCATCGGGGCATACCTCTGCCATATCGTCGGCAAAATCCTTCATTACGGGAATAGTGCGAAGAGTACGCATAATACCGCCGATACCGAGAGTATCACCGATAGTCTGTCTTAAGCCGTACTTTTTGGGGATTTCAAAATCGATAATAGTGCAGGGGTCGTAAAGACCTACCTGTATGGCATTTACCACGAAATTTGCACCGCGCAAAGCATCCTTTCTGTTTTCTACGCCCACATAACATTCAATTTTACCGTAGCCGCCCTTGGCTTTTCTCATAGCCTCCAAAATTACACGGCTTTCTTCGAGACGCTCACCGTCAATATCATAAAGTGCAAAAATACTGTCGCGGAGTGCTTCACTGCACATACAGTCACCGATAACGTTTCTGGCAAAAACCGTACTGCCTGCGCCCATAAATGTAATTTTCATAATGTTTTCTTCCTTTCAAAGCATCTTTTCTTTAATTATAGCAGAAATGATTTTCTTTTCAATATGTTTTTATAAGTGAGTTAAACTATTCTAACTCATTGTATGTCAAGCCTATTTGTTCTCTGACTGCGTCAAGAATTTCCATAACATCCTTCGTGGCTTTCAGCGGCACCATTTTGCTTTCCGTTTTGCCTGAACGGATGTCTTCAGCCACAGCATCAAATTCATCAAGATAGGAATTGATTTTCGGTCCGTCACCCTTGAAGGCATCCTTACGGAACAGCCCTGTTTTACAGGTAACTCCGTTCATAGCGTGGTAGAAGGGTGCTTTAATTTCTCCCTTGTCGCCCTTGATTGACATTTTTTCGAGACCTCTGTAATCATTGATGGAAGCGGTGATGTTTACTTTCAATCCGTCGGGGTATGTAAAAACAATGTCTTCACCAAGGTCAATTCCATCTTTCAGCTTTGCCTTACTTTCAATCTTTTCAGGCTTACCCCAAAGACGGTAGGCATAGGTTATGGGATAAATAGTTATATCCAAAAGAGCGCCGCCTGCCCTTTTCGGATCGGTGTGTCTGCCTTTATAGCCGACAGTTCTTATATGATAGCTGAAGGAAGCACACCTGATTTTACCGATTTTTCCTTCGTCAATCCATTTCTTTGTCATATTTGCCGAGGGCGAAAACCATGTCCACATGGCCTCACACAGATAGAGGTTCTTTTCACGGGCAAGGCTTATAAGCGCTTCCGTTTCCTTCGCGGTAACGGTGAAGGCTTTTTCGCAGAAAACAGGCTTGCCGAGCTCGAGAGAAAGCTTTGCATATCGGTAATGGGCATTATGAGGTGTGACTATATAAACGCCCTCCACTCCTTCGGCACTAATTGCCTTTTCAGGTGTGTCATAGGCTTTTCCGCCGTACTTTTCAGCGAAGGCGAGACCTTTTTCAAAGCTCCTTGTATAGCAGGAAACTATTTCATGTCTGCCGCTTTTGTTAAGCTGCGAGGCAACCTGGCAGGCAAGGCCTCCCGTACCGATAAAACACCATCTGAATTTATCCATAAAATCGATCCTTCCGAATATTGTGTTTTTATTATCTCACATAAGAGTTAAAAGTTCAACAGAAAAGCAAAAAAACAGCCTCGTTTGAAGCTGTTTTCTTCTTTATTAACCAAGCATAGGCTCCGACTGAATTGTTATACTGTCGGTTTTGCAGTTTTCTGTTTCGAAGACGATTATTTCGTTATCTTCTTTAAGAAGAGAGCCGGGTAAATATAAGGCTTTTTGGGGGCCGATTGACCAATATCTGCCGAGATTAAAGCCGTTCACAAAAACATATCCCTTTGTAAAACCGTTCATATTGACAAAGCAGTCCCCTTTTCCCGCCTTGAAGCTACCCTTAAGGAAGACGGGGCCTGTGGCTGTCTTGCCCTCATTGGCGGTAAATTCAAGATTTGAGAGATTATCAAGGGGGATGCTGTAAACGTCATAGTCCATTATAACCTGGTTTGCAAGAGTTACCTTTGATATACCCTTGCGGTCATAAAGGTCAAAGCCGTAGTTAACTCTGCCCATTGTATCGACAAGAATACCAAGCTCACTTTCCTCTGAAACGCCCTTGATAAAGAGCTGTTTTTTCAGTTTAAGCTTGTTAAAGAAAGAGCCTTCCTTCATTCGGTCAATGGTGGCAATTTTCTTTTTGTCGAAATAAACGTGGGCATAATCGTGAACATTTTCTATGCCGAGGAAGCCCGCATCATATTTACCTTTGATTTTTGTGTGATAGTAAATAAGTCCGTAATTCTGTCCGTAAGCTTCCATATTTTTCGGAAGTGCCGATTCGTGTTTTACGGAAATGCGGTCAAGATTTTCAAAAAGATCTGCCTTTTCAGTAAGCTTTACCTGACCGATATTCTGCATAGTCGGTGAAGGAGGAAGCTCATCCATGGGAATACCCTGCTTTTCGCAAAGGAGCTTTCTTATCTTATGATAAGTTTCCGTATAATCGCCCCACTCTGTAAGAGGTGCGCAGTAATCGTAGCTTGTAACAGTAGGCTGATATTTGCCGCGGTGATTAGCACCTGCATTAAAGCCGAAGTTAGTGCCGCCGTGAAACATATACATATTGAAAGAGGCATCCTGCTTTAAGAATTCCTCAATTTCCTTGAGGGTACTGTCTGCCCCTCTTGTATGATGCTTTTCGCCCCAATGGTCAAACCAACCGCACCAAAACTCCATACACATTTTCGGCACCTTACCGAAGGGCTCAAGAGCATTGAATGCCGTAGCTGTACGGGAGCCGAAATTAAGAGTGGGAAGAACACCTTCAATCGTACCGCCTGAAAGCATATTGCACCAGGTACCGTCAGAGGTGAATTTCAGCACATCAATTCCGAGTTCATCGTACATCTTTTCGAGGGATTTGAGATACTTTTTATCGTTTCCGTAGCTTCCGTACTCATTTTCAATCTGCATAGCGATAATGTTACCGCCATTTGTGATAAGCTGAGGAATGAGAAGTGAAAAAAGCTTTTCAAAATAGTCTCTTACGTGTCCGAGATATGTCTCACTGTTACAGCGAAGCTCAATGTTTTTATCAGCCAAAAGCCAGGCGGGAAAACCGCCGAATTCCCATTCTGCACAGATGTAGGGGCCGGGTCTTACAATGGCGTATAATCCCAATTTCTGTGCTGTTTTAAGGAACTTCACTATGTCGAGCATACCGCTGAAATCAAACTCCCCTTTTTTCGGCTCGTGGAGATTCCAGCACACATAGGTTTCAACAGTATTGAAGCCTGCTGTTTTAAGTTTAAGAAGTCTGTCCTCCCAATATTCGGGAAGAGTACGGAAGTAGTGCATAGCACCCGAATATATATTGAAGGGCTCACCGTCAAGATAAAAGCGGTCACCCTTTACTTCGAAAGTTTTTGCCATTTTCTTACTCCTTTTAATAACACAGTCTCCTATACCCTCACAAAGAGAGTATAGGAGAACTAATTTTAGCCGTAGATAGGTCCGTATTTTTCACATGCCTTATAGTCTGCACTCTGGCTGTCTTCTGTGCCGAAGGCTGCCCAGGAGTGAGGACGGAAGATTCTGTCTTCAGGAACATTGTGCATATTTACGGGAATACGGAGCATTGAAGCGAGTGTAATAAGGTCATCACCCACGTGACCGTAAACGGTTACGCCGTGGTTTGCACCCCAGTTAGCCATTACGGAGTAAACATCCTTGAATGCACCCTTGCCTGTAAGAATAGGAGCGAACCAGGTTGTGGGCCAGGTGCGGTCTGTTCTTACGTCGATTGTTGTATGTGCATTATCGGGAAGGTCTGCTGTGTAGCCTTCTGCAATCTGCATAACAGGGCCGATGCCTTCAATAATATTAACGCGGAGCATTGTAACTGGCATTTCTGCTCTGCAACGGAAGTGGCTTGAGAATCCGCCGCCTCTGAAGTATTCATAGTTTGCTCTGCACCAGTCTGTGGCTTCAAGACAAGCCTTGATGTCCTCGTCTGTCATTTCCCAGAAAGGCTTCATACAGCCTTCACCCTTATCATTCTTTGCCGCACCGCTGCCGTCAAGAGCAGTAGCACCTGAATTGATAAGATGTATAAAGCCGTCCTTTGCCTTGCCTTCGGGCTTGTAGCCTGTAACTCTTTCACAGGCTTCGGGAGACCAGTATGTACGAACGTCGTGGAAGCAGGGAGCACTGCCTGAAACGAGAGTACCGAGCATCATAGCCACGCCGTTAAGAGTGTCGTTCTCTGTGGCAAAGGGTGTGGGAGCCTTGGGGCCGTTCCAGTCGAAG
Organism: Acutalibacteraceae bacterium; assembly: GCA_045604385.1. Classification (GTDB taxonomy): domain Bacteria; phylum Bacillota; class Clostridia; order Oscillospirales; family Acutalibacteraceae; genus UBA6857. The sequence continues at coordinate 37,549 of JAZUNX010000051.1, read as the reverse complement.
GTGGAAGCCATAATAGCTTCGGTGAAGTCAGCGTTGGGAAGCCAGTCTGTCCAGTTTCTCTGTCCCTGGAAGCCACCTGCAACGGCATTTTTACCGAGTGCTTCTTCGTGCCAGCCAAGCTCGTCAAGCTTTTTGTTACCGTAGAGAATATCTCTTACGATGATGGAGAATTTGGCTATGAATTCCCAGTCCTTATCAGCGGGAACTACCTTTGATTTTCTGATGATTTCAGGAAGGTTTTTACCTGCATTTACGTCAAAGCCTTCCTTGCAGTTAGCCTTGATCCATGCCAGTGCCTTTTCATATTCGTCCTTATCATAGATTTCAAGAGTAATTCTTCTTATAATATCACTCATATCAACCCATTCAGCACGGATGCCGAAGTATTTCTGGAACATAGAAGCGTCACAGTAGCTGCCTGCAATACCCATTGAAATACCGCCGAGGTTAACATAAGCCTTATTTTTCATCCAGCCTACTGCCACAGCACCTCTTGCAAAGGAAAGGATTTTCTTTGCTACATCCTCGGGAATGGTCTTGTCGTCCATATCCTGAACGTTTTTGCCGTAGATTGAGAATGCAGGAAGTCCCTTCTGTGCATAAGCAGCCATAACAGCGGCAAGATAAACCGCGCCGGGTCTTTCTGTGCCGTTGAAGCCCCATACAGCCTTGATTGTGCTCGGGTTCATATCGAAGGTTTCGGAGCCGTAGCACCAGCAGGGAGTTACGGTCAGGGTAGCTACTACATTTTCCTTGGAAAACTGCTCTTCGCATTTTGCGGCTTCTGCACCGCCACCGATTGTAGTATCGGAAATTACACACTGAACGGGAGTGCCGTCGGGATACTTAAGAGTTTCACTGATAAGCTTTGCGGCGGCTTCAGCCATACCCATAGTCTGTGCTTCAAGGCTTTCTCTTACACCGCCCCAGCGTCCGTCAATAGTAGGTCTTATGCCAATTTTAGGATATAACATAATAATTTTCTCCTTTATGTTTATTTATTAATTATATTACAAAATCTTTCGAAAGCCTCATCCCAATCGGACGTATGCTTTTCTTCGTATCTTTTAACCTTTTCCGTTTCAGCAATAATCTCTCTGCCCTTTTCGATGCTTTCAATTTCACCGAGTGCTATAAGCTGAAGAACAATATTGCCCAAAGCGGTTGCCTCAATGGGTCCTGCTATGACAGGTATACCGAGGCTCTGTGCGGCAAGCTCACACAAAAAACCGTCCTTTGTTCCGCCGCCCATAAGGTGAAGCACATCAAAATTTTTGCCTGTACATTCGGTAATCTGCTCAAGAGCAAGTCTGTACTTGAGAGCAAGACTTTCATAAATACATCTTACAACCTGACCGATAGTGTCGGGAACAGGCTGATTCGTGTTTTTGCAATAAGTTCTTATTTTATCCGGTAAATTTCCGTGAGCAGAAAGCTCGGGAGCATCGGGATCGATGAAGCTTCTGAAATTTTCGCTGTCACGTGCCATCATTTCAAGCTCGTTATAGGAATATTTGCGGTCAGTCTTTGCAAGGTCGCGTCTTGTTTCCTGAATAAGCCACAGACCGCTGATATTTTTAAGGAAATTGATTTTTCCGTTGGCTCCCACTTCATTGGAAAGCTCAAGAGCATTACTCTGCTTTGTCATAACGGGTTCGTCAAGCTCACAGCCGATAAGTGACCAGGTACCGCAGGAAAGAAAGGCGGCATTTTCACTCTTTGTGGGCATAGCCGCCACGGCACACTGGGTATCGTGACCCGCCACACTTACAACGGGTATACCCTTGTAATCTCCGTTAACGGTAGCACTCGGGCATATTTCGGGAAAGAGGTCTTTACTGATACCGAAGCACTCCGTCACCTTGTCGCTCCACTTTTTACTTAAGGGATTGAGCATCTGTGAGGTGGAAGCGATGGTGGTTTCACAAACCTTTTTACCTGTGAGCAGATAAGAGAACAGGTCGGGCATAAATAAAATTTTGTCTGCCTTGTCCTTATTTTCATCGCAGATAAGCTGGAAGAGAGTATTGATGTTCATTATCTGATTGCCTGTTTCGGCATAAATCTCTTCTGCGCTCATTTTGGAGAAAGCCATTTCGAGAGCGTCCTTTGTTCTCCCATCACGGTAATGGTAAGGCTCGTGGATAATTTTTCCCTCTTTATCTAAAAGAGAGTAGTCAACACCCCAGGTGTCAAAGGCTAAAGAGTCAACTTCACCTGCTTTTTCAATGGCGGATTTTACCTCGCCGATTATCATATCAACATCGTGACAGACGTGTCCGTTAACGGTTTTGGGAATATTTTCAAAGCGGTGAATTTCCTCGTATTTTATCTCTTTTCCGTCAAAAACAGCCTTTATGGCTCTACCTGTGGATGCACCGAAGTCAAAGGCTAAAACTGTTTTCATTTTACCACACCCTTTTTGAGAAGAATGTTGGCATAAATAGCCTTTTCGCCTGTGGCGATGATAAGATAAGCTCCCTTCGCTCTTTCGTAAAAAGCAAAGCGCTCCGTATAATCAATATCGTGATGGTCGGGCTCGTGCTTTGAAAGTATCTCTTCATAGGTACCCCAAATTTCGGGAGTACCGCAGGTATCCCCTTTCACAACCTCCATAAGAGCAACGGGCTTTTGCGTGTATGTATCAAGAGGAATAAGCTTAAGCACCGCATCAAGAATTTCGGGTACACCGTGTCCGTCAGCACGGATAACGATTGAATTTTTACCAACACTGTGGCAAGGGAAATTACCGTCAGCGATTACAAGCTCATCTCCGTGTCCCATTTCGGCAAGAGCCTTAAGAAGTTCGGGAGAAATAAGGGGTGATATTCCTTTAAGCATAGTTTCACCTCTTAATCTTTCTTGTGAAGCATTTCGTCATCGCCGTTGAAAAGCTTATAACCGGGATGTCTGCCCGTAACTCTGTAATAGCCGCGAAGGTCAATAAGCTTCTGGATATTTTCTCTGCTTATATCGTGGCTTCCGCCCAAAATAACTGCATTGATTGTAATCTTTGCCCAGAGTTCAAGACTTTCCATTCTGTAAAAAGCAGTAATAACATCACTGCCCACAGCAAGTGCACCGTGATTTTCAAGAAGCATTACATCATGTTCTTCAAGGTAAGGCTCGATGGAATCGGGAACCTCCGAGGTGGAGGGTGTGCCGTAGGGAGTGAGAGGCACGGAACCGATTACGGCAACGTCTTCAATCATATTGTACATATCCATCGCCTTATGAGCTACAGCAAAACCTGTAGCACCGGGAGGATGGGCGTGAATCACGCTGAAAACGTCCTCTCTTTTATCGTAGCAACGAAGGTGCATTTTGATTTCACTTGAGGGACGGTAGCCTTCTTCGGCTTCAAGAATATTGCCTTCTTTGTCAAGAATAACAAGCTTATCGGGAGTTATAAAAGACTTGCTGATTCCTGTAGGTGTGGCAACAATTCTGCCGTCAGGAAGCTTTGCGCTGACATTACCGTCATTTGCCGCAACCCAGCCGAGCTGCCACATTTTATGACAGACATCACATATCTGTTCTTTGATTTGCTGTAAAGTATCCATATTATGTCTCCTTTGTTATAAAATTCCTTTTTAAGTATATCAAAAACACTCTTTAAATTCAATATAATTACGATAATTTATTTAAGAAAAAAGACTGTCGCTATCAAGCGACAGTCATAGCTGTTAACTTTTACCATTCTCTGATAACTTCGGGATTATCAAAAATTTCATCAAGCTTTTTGATGTAAGGAAGAATATCGCCGAAACCGCCTACTCTGTGGACAAAGGTGATAGTAATGGGAAGAACTTTCTTTGTACCCATTTCGATTTCACCTTTTTCGTTTTTGTAAACATAGTTTTCATCTCTTGCCACGCCTACAGCCATAAGAAATACCTGTGGAAAGAGAAGAGGAGCATTGGTCACTCTGCCGTTAAGAGACTTATTTACCGCACCTAAATTTGTAAGACATACGGTACCTTCGTCAAGGTCATCGGGTGAAAGACACCCTTCTCCGCGGGGCGCATGCTCGAAAATGCCCTTAACTGTGGCAACTTTGCCCTTACCGACATAGCCCGCTACGGTCTGTGCAACGGTGGAAAGCAGTTTTCCTTTGATAATGAAACCGACAGTTCTTTTCATAATCATATCAAAAAGAACACGGTCAACATCACTTGTTTTTACAAGTTCTGCAAGTTCAGCGGTGCGAAGTGAAATTTCCTTAAGGCTCTTTTCTTCGCAGGCACGCACTTTGACAGGGAAGGTTTCACCTGTTTCAAGAAGAATGGGAACTGCAATATCAACGTGCTTTTTGACAACGAGCTTACCTGTGGTGCAAAGGCGGTTATATTCTATGTAAGAATTAAGTCTGGGAGCAACCTTCAGTCCTTCAACCATAGCACGCATCATGAGATCATTGAAGGTAAGATTATAATCACATTCTGATTTAAATTTACGGAACTCTTCCCAGAATTTCGTAACATCAGCATCATAGGTATAGCCGGGAGTAGGCATATCCTGGGCATTAGTAAGGACATTACCCGAAATCTTTGCTTTAAGGTTAAAATATTCTATTTTATCCCCTTCAACGGGGCCGTGGGTAACTTCACTTACGAATTTTTTAAATTTATTCATTAATTTTTACCGTCCGCTCCTTAGTATTTTTTTGAAAAAACCATTTTTCACAGTTTAACACGAAAGAATATCTTTGTCAATCTATTATTCTGTTTTGAAACATATTATGCAAAAATGTATAATTTATTGCTTTGTAAAGGTAAAGAAAAAGCAAACAGCACTCCGAAAGGAGTGCTGTAAAATGCAATATAAACATCAGCCGACAGCATATCTGTATTCAAGACCGTCAATCCATTCGCCCTTGATGAAATCTCTTCCGCGAACAAGGATTTCGTCTTCGTAAACTTCAACAACGATGCCGTCACCGGGCTCGTAGTCAACGACTTCAGTTGAACGTGGAAGATTAATGGTATCAACTCCACCCTGATTTTTGAAATTGTCGGCACCGAGTTCATCGTGAATATGACCGTGAATATATAAAAGATTATCATAACCGCTGAGAAGTTTCGCCAGTGAATCGTATTCAACACCCTTAAGCTGATAAATGGGATGATGGTTGAATACAAAAGTGGGAGCATCAGCCTCTGCCGCCTCATCAAGAACGCCCTCAAGCCAAGAAATTTGTTCTTCACTCATTACACACTCATTGACCGAAAGTGCTTCAGAGGCGAGAAAAATCATATAGCAACCGTTGACAACTTTATAATAATAAGTTTTTTCCAATCTGTTGCCTAAAAAGAATGCGTTGTTGAAAAGGTAATTATTGCGGAATTTTTCATAGTCGCCCTCGCCGTTACCCAAATCGTGATTACCCACAGCAACAAAATTGTTTTCTGACGGTAATACAGCTCTGACACCGGCATAGAAAAAGATGTTTTCGACAATCTGACCGTTCATAACATTATCGCCAAGGTAAACAACGGCATCGTGATTTTCTCCTGCCTTTACACCTTCAAGCAAATCATAGAAGGCCTTATAAGCTTCAGGGTTGTTTGTTTCCACATGAGTATCGGACACTGCTGAAAAGCTCATTATAAGCTCTTCGGGTTTTTCTGCCGTATAAGCGGCCCCGTTACCCCCAAAGGCAGGTGACATCATCATAAGAAGTGTCAAAAGGGTTGAGATTACCTGTTTGATGAAAATAATCACTGTAGAAATTTCCATATTTTTTCCTTCTTTCTTAAATGTTAGGTAGATTATACCACATTGTTTTAAAATTGTAAATTATATATTGAATTTCTTTACTAAAAAAATAAAAAAACACGGGAATCTTATTCAGAAACCCGTACTTTTGATTTTTTAGTTTTCTCTTTAAGTGCAATTATTAAACACCGAAAAGAACAAGTAATGAAGACACAAGTGAAAGGATGAAGAAAACTGTGCCTGCAATCTTTGTAAACTTTGCAAGTTTTGCTTCCATTGTTCTGCCCTTATTCTTACCGAAGAAGGTATCACCTGCACCTGAAATAGTGCCGGAAAGACCTCTCTGCTTGCTTTCCTGTAACATAACAAGAGCAACGATGATAACGGAAACAATTATAATTACAATTGATAATACATACTGAAGCGCTGTCATTTGTTCGACCTCCAAATTTTTATACTATGGTATTTTATCACAACACTGAACAAAAAGTCAATAGATTATTCAGATTTTTTACGTTTGGACTGAGGAAGACGGAAATGTTTACCTTCCGAGCCTTCAAAAGTGTCAATCATCGCCTTTTCCGTGCCCTCAACGGCTTCTTTTGTAATAAGAAGCTTACCGAAGGTGCCCTCGGAAGGAACCTCATACATATAATCAAGAAGCAATTTTTCCATTATTGAACGCAGACCTCTGGCGCCTGTTTTGGCTTCAAGTGTCTTTTCAGCAATAGCCTTAAGGGCATCAAAGTCAAACTCAAGCTCAATATCATCAATGCCGAAAAGGTACTGATACTGCTTGACGAGTGCATTTTTAGGTTCCGTCATAATTCTTACAAGCGCCGCTTCGTCAAGATTATCGAGAGCGGTTATGACAGGAAGTCGTCCAACCAGCTCGGGAATAAGTCCGAACTTTACGAGATCGTGATGGACAACCTTATGCATTATCTTGCTGCTTTCGAAATCACTCTTTGTTTTTATGGATGCACCGAAGCCGAGACCTGAATTACCCATTCTCTTTTCAACTATCTTTTCAATTCCTTCAAAGGAACCTGCGCAGATAAAGAGGATGTTTGTAGTGTCAATCTGAATGAATTCCTGTTGAGGATGCTTTCTGCCACCCTGGGGAGGTACATTGGAAACAGTACCTTCCAATATTTTCAGAAGTGCCTGCTGAACGCCTTCACCGCTTACATCTCTTGTTATGGATGTGCTTTCGCTCTTTCTGCCGATTTTGTCAATTTCGTCAACATAGATAATACCCTTTTCCGCTCTTTCCACGTCAAAATCTGCCGCCTGAATGAGCCTTAAAAGAATATTTTCAACGTCTTCACCAACATAACCTGCCTCTGTGAGAGTGGTAGCATCGGCTATCGCGAAAGGTACGTCAAGTATCCTTGCAAGAGTCTGAGCAAGCATTGTCTTACCTACACCTGTGGGGCCGAGCATAAGAATATTACTCTTACCTACCTCTACGGGACTGTCTTTACCCGAATATATTCTTTTGTAATGATTGTAAACCGCAACGCTGAGCGCTTTTTTCGCCTCATCCTGTCCGATAACATATTCGTCAAGAAGAGCTTTTATTTCACTCGGCTTTTTCAGTGATGCAAAATCATTTTCGCTTTTACCTGCTGTTTTGTCCGTTTCCTCTTCAACGATTTCACTGCAAAGCGCCACACATTCGTTACAGATGTATACACCGGGACCTGCAATCAATGTTTTAACATCACTCTGGGATTTGTTGCAAAAGGAACATCTTACATTTTTTTCTTTGATGTCACCGTCTCTTGCCATAAATAACTACCCCTTTTAAGGTGACGGCAATCGAACCCAATAAGCCTTAAACGTCCGATTTACAGCACCTTTAATAATTTTTCTCCTCGCAATACGCGAGTATTGTTTCGTCGAAGAAATCCTAAAATGCACTATAACTCGGGCATTTTAGCTTCTTCAAAGTTTAACACGAGAAGATTTTTGCCATCCTCACAAGGCAATACTTGCGTATTGTCAAGCCTTTTAACGCAGATAGGGCGGAAACATTCCCTGTTAAACCTTATCGGTTTCGGTTACCGTAACCTTAATCTCTCTTATATAAAATCTTGTCAACAAGACCGTATTCGAGTGCCTCTTCGGCTGTCATAAAGTTATCTCTTTCTGTATCTTCAGCAATAACTGAAATATCCTTGCCTGTGTTTTCGGCTAAAATCCTGTTGAGCTTTTCTTTTGTTCTTAAGATGTGGTCTGCTACTATTTTGATATCTGTAGCCTGACCCTTTGCACCGCCTGAAGGCTGATGAATCATAACCTCACTGTTGGGAAGGCAGTATCTTTTTCCCTTTGTGCCGGAAGAAAGAAGGAATGCACCCATACTTGCGGCAAGACCCATACAGATGGTTGAAACATCACATTTGATGTACTGCATAGTATCATAAATCGCCATACCTGCAGTCACGGAGCCACCGGGGCTGTTGATATAAAAACTGATGTCCTTTTCGGAATCCTGACTTTCAAGGAATAAAAGCTGGGCTACGACAAGAGAAGCTGTGGCGTCATTTACTTCGTCGGAAAGAACGATGATACGGTCATTGAGAAGTCTCGAATAAATGTCGTAGCTTCTTTCTCCTCTGCTTGTCTGCTCTACTACATAAGGTACTAAAGGCATAATAATTTCCTCCTTAAGATAGCAATTAATAAATATTCAAATTCGGAGCCGTACCCGTACGGCCCCGATTTCTTTGTAATACTCTTATAACATTCTTGGTTAAAATTAACCTTTATAAACAGTAATTATTCAGCGTCGTCTGCCTTTGCCTCGTCTTTCTTTGCTCTGGGCTTTCTTGCTGTGGTTACCTTTGCATTGTCCTTAACGAATGCAAGTGCTTTTTCATTGAGAAGATCGCCGCGAAGGCCTTCAGCGGGAACAACTTCCTTGATCTTTTCAACTTCCATGCCGTACTGCTCTGCAAACTTTGCAAATTCAGCTTCAAGGTCTTCGTCGGAAACTTCGAGATTTTCTTTCTTTGCGATTGCTTCAAGAGCGAGGCGGATTTTAACCTGCTTTTCAGCTGCTTCCTTAAGAGTTTCTCTGTATGCATCCATAGTCATACCTGTGTACTGAAGGTAAAGCTCAAGGCTCATGCCCTGCATTGAAAGTCTGTAGTCAAGGTTTCTTACCTGATTGTCGATTTCGCTTTCAAACATACATTCGGGAATTTCACCTACAACATTTTCGCTGAGCTTTTCAAGAAGCTGTGATTCGATTTCTCTGTTGTTTGCTTCTTCCTTCTGCTCCTTGATTTCCTTTTCGATGTTCTTCTTAAGAGCGGCTACTGTATCGCAGTCTGCTGCATCCTGTGCAAATTCGTCGTCAACCTCAGGAAGCTCTTTAACCTTGATTTCGTGAAGCTTGATTTTGAAAACTGCATCCTTATCTGCAAGCTCGGGAGTATATTCGGTGGGGAACTTAACATTTACATCGAATTCTTCGCCGATGCTGTGACCGATAATCTGCTCTTCGAAGCCGGGGATGAACTGACCTGAACCGATGGTAAGCTCATAGTTTTCACCCTTACCGCCGTCAAATGCAACACCGTCAACAAAGCCTTCGAAGTCGATAACTGTGATGTCACCGTTTTCTACTGCTCTGTCTTCTACTGCAACAAGACGTGCGTTTCTTTCAACGAGTTCGTCAATCTTTGCCTGGATTTCTTCTTCGGTTGCTTCAACCTTTTTCTTTGTAGCCTTGAGTTCCTTGTATTCGGTTACTTCTACTTCGGGCTTAACGAAAATTTCAACAACCATTTCTACGCCGTTTTCGCCGATTTCCTTGATGTCAGCGCTCTTTGTGCCAACCATATCAAGACCTGCTTCTTTGATAGCGCCTTCAACAGCATCGCCGTAGCAGTAGTCAAGAGCATCCTCGTAAAGGAAGCCTTTACCGTAAAAGTTTTCAGCCATTTTGCGTGTTACCTTACCCTTACGGAAGCCGGGAAGAGAAATTTTGTTCTTCTGCTTTGCGAAGGCTTTGTTCTGTGCTGCCTCGAAGGTAGCTGCATCGATGGAAATTTCGAGTGCGTAAACATTTGTTTCAACGTTTTTTGATGATTTTAAGCTCATTTTAAAACTCCTATCCGGGTACCTTAAAAAAATAACTTACACAAGGTTACCCATTTTACATTTTTAACTATAGTATTATATCAGCATTTGAAAAATATTTCCATAGTTTTTTCAAAATTTTTCTATTATTTTGGGGCAAAACTCAAGAAAATCAGCGGAAACCAGAGAAAATTTAATTCCATCAACGGTTTCGCGCACCGCTCTTAAGGTTGATTCGCCGTGAAGATGGCCGTAATAGCACCTTTCAATGCCGTGTTTTTTCAGCACAGCCATCATTTCGTTACACCTCATATTGGTCATAACAGGCGGATAATGCAGGAACACTATCAACTCTCCCCCAAGCTTTTTCCCCTCTTCTATAGACATATCAAGTCTGCCTGCTTCTCTTAAAAGCACCTTGCTGTCGGAATTTTCCGCATCAAAAAACCAGCCTCTGCTTCCGCAAAGGGTAAAATCACCCACCCGGAAAGCGTTATTGTGGAGAATTGAAAGAGAGTCAAAGCCGTTTTCGGCAATAAAGGTATCCATTTTTCTTTTGGTGGTCCACCAATAATCATGGTTACCCTTCATTATTAGTTTTTTCCCCGGCAGACTGTCAAGAAAGGCAAAATCGTTCTTTGCCTGTTCCAAAGTCATCGCCCAGGAAATATCACCGGGAATTACTACGGTGTCACCGTCACTGACAACGGCACGCCAGTTTTTTTCAAGTCTTGCAACATAATCCGTCCACCCACGAAAAATATCCATAGGCTTATCGGTGCTGAAAGTAAGATGCGTGTCCCCTATTGCAAATATTGACAAGCTGACACCTCCCGTGAAAAAATTTTATACACCGAGCATTTTATATACCATTTCAATCATATCTTCTTTTTCACAGCAATCGGTAAATCTCGGAGCTTTACCTTTAAGTGTGGCAAGCTGTGAGGGACATTCTGCGCCCGTTTCTGCGATAAGAAGGTCAACCTGCTCAAATTCATCTGCATCTGCAGGAATTTCTCCCTTGACAGCCTTAAGAACTGCGGCAGAGAATTTATAGGGGTTAGCGGTGGAGGCGATAACAGCCTCTGTCTTGTCACCTGTAGCCTTCACATATTCGCGGTAAACATTTACGGCTACGGCTGTATGAGTGTCACAGAGATAGCCGTTTTTATAGGTTTCGCTGATTGTTGCGGCAGTGATTTCATCATCACAGCAGCCTGCATCAAAGAGAGAAAGAACAAGGCTTTTGACCTCTTCGTTAACCTCATATTTACCCTCGGCGGCAAGAGCCTCCATCCAGCCCTTAACGGTTACATCGTCTTCACCGCAAAGGTGGAAAAGAAGTCTCTCAAGGTTAGAAGAAATGAGAATATCCATTGAAGGTGAGGTTGTGGTGAAGAACTTTCTGTTCTTGTCGTAAACACCTGTTTTAAGGAAGTCGGTGAGAACATTGTTAGCATTTGAAGCGCAGATAAGCTTTTTAACAGGTATGCCCATTTTCTTGGCATAGTAAGCGGCAAGGATATTACCGAAATTACCCGTGGGAACAACAACATTGATTTCGTCGCCGTTATTGATTGTACCCTTTTCAATAAGATCACAGTAGGCGGATATGTAATAAACAATCTGCGGAACAAGTCTGCCCCAGTTAATGGAGTTGGCAGAGGAGAACATCATACCCTTTTCGGCGAGCTTTTCAGCAACAGCCTTGTCGGTAAAGATTTTCTTAACACCGCTCTGTGCATCGTCGAAGTTACCGTTGATAGCACATACAGCAACATTTTCACCTGCCTGTGTTGTCATCTGAAGCTTTTGCATGGGGCTTACGCCGTCATCAGGATAAAAGACCATTATCTTTGTGCCTTCAACATCCTTAAAGCCTTCAAGAGCCGCCTTGCCCGTGTCACCCGAGGTAGCCACGAGAATTACAACGGTTTTGTCGAGCTTTATTTTTTTTACGGCTGTTGTAAGAAGATAAGGAAGAAGCTGAAGTGCCATATCTTTAAAGGCACAGGTGGGACCTCTCCACAGTTCGAGAATGTTTTCATCCTTTGCGATTGTATTGATAGGAGAAACCTTATCACTTGAGAATTTACCCTTTGCATAGGCACCGCTTACACAGTAGTCGATTTCTTCCTCGGTATAGTCCGTAAGATAAAGAGAAAGAACCTTCTTTGCTCTTGAAATATAATCAAGACCAACAAGTGAATCGATAAAAGCAGAGTCAATCTGAGGAATTGATTCGGGAACGAAAAGTCCGCCGTCAGCTGAAATACCCTGTGCGATTGCCTGTGCGGATGTTACTTTTACATTTTTATCTCTTGTACTTGTATAAAGCATAATACTACCTCCGAAAACATAAAGAGATTTAATTGTTTTATTTTAACATATTAATTGTAAAAAGTAAAGATTTATTTTGACACAAAAACAGACCCGCAGAAAAAGCGAGTCTGTATCTGAATTATAGCTAATCAACCTAAAATACCGCTAAGGTCAAGGGAAAGCTCTCCGCTTATGAGTTTTGAAATCAAACGTATAAACGCCGTAAGCAGACGCATGGCGGCACCTATAATATCCGACGGGTTTTTACCGTAATCTTCATCAGTGCCTGTAACGGGTGTAAGAACAGCATTTTCATGATAAAAATACTGAGGATAAGTTTCACTTTCAACCGTTAAATCATAGCGCATAATTTCAAGAGTCATATCGTGAAGAACGGCAAATTCATTGTGATGAAGATTTTTGATAAACCAGCTTCTTTCCGGAATAAGACAGGTTGCGGCATTAATTTTATAATCGGGAGAAAGATATGTTTTATCGTCAAGAGAATTAATATACTTTTCGTTGAAAACTTCACCATGGTCGGAGCATTCCGCGCCGAAAGACTGTCTGGGTACCGATGTATAAGAATCACCTTCAATGGTTGCGCCTTCGTATAAAGGCATATCGGCAAAACCGTATTTTGTGAAGATATAGAAGTTAATGCCTTTTTCCTGCATTTCAAGAATTGTTTCTTCGGATTTAAGCTGAACATTGTAATGGTAATAATCAGTTTTTTCTATAAAGTTTTTATATTCTTCCCTCTTATCACCGAAAATAAATTCAATTGACTTTTCGTAAAGTTCGGGAGTTACCATTGTCCAGTATGAAGGCCATGAACCGACAACTACAGGTAACAGCATTGGAATAAGGTCACCTTTAAGGGCATCAACCAGTCCGATGACAGCATCTGTTCCAAGACCTAAAACCTCTGCATGATTTAAAATTTCAACCAAAGAATAAACAAAAGCTGAAAGGGCATCGTCTTCAATGATTTTTTCATACTCCAGATAATAATCAACAAAGTTCACCACTGCCTGTTCTTCAAGAACAAGTTCACCGGAGAAAAAGGCACTCATAAAATCAATACCTTCAATTGAGGAAGCATAATAAGCAACATCACTTACATTTGCAATTGCATGTTCCTTGTAAAGAGTGATGTAAGTCTGAATTACGTTAGCACCGTAGCAGCGTCCGACAAGCTGTACTTTATCCTTGCCTGTTGCATCAATAACTCTGTCAATATAATCTTTGAGTTCCTCTGCCGTAGTAAGGGGTGAAAGTCTCCAGTCATACCAGAAGCGGTAATCCCACATATCGTAATCGGACTGCTTATCTGAAACGGGAACCGTTGAAGAATGATATTCGGGATGGCTTCCGTCACTTGCTTCGCCGTTTTTATCAAGCATAACATCCTCAAATAATGGTGTTACATATCCGCAAACCATTTCGGAATAGGCTTTGTAATCCTGTGTTGCCATACCCAATGCAAGTTCTTCCAGAGCAGGAACAACTGTGGGAAGTAAGGTTTCAATAATATTCGCTGAAAGCGGATAAATTTTTTCACCGTCGGCACTGTAAAGATTATTTGTCTGTGCACCCGTCACATAAATTGTAGGGTATTCTTCATTTTCGGCATTTGCAACAAAAGCAGTCACAGAAACGGAAAATACCATAACAAATACAAGAACTAAACTGATTACTTTTTTCATTGTAAATCCTCCTGAATATTTTTAATCGGTATTAATTTTAATGCAACAATATGGCTATTAATATTACACTTTGTTAATATTATGTTAACATCAAAACACATCATATCTTCCCGAAAAATCGGCAGGTTCAAAGGCATTTTCAATATTATTGAATTTATATATCCTGCCCTCGTTTACCCACACCTCAAAAACATCAAAACGGAACGGTTTTTCACACCTTATCCTTTCAAGATATTTAAAGGCGGTAAGAGTCAGCTTTTGCTGTTTTTTCATATCCACAGCCTCACGGGGATTTACCCGCGTATTACTGCTTCGTGTTTTGACTTCACAGAAAACTATTTCAAAATCATTTTCTGCTATAACATCAATTTCACCGTAACGTGAATGATAGTTCATCTCTGTTACCCTGTAGCCCAGTTTTCGGTAATATTCCGCGGCAAAGTCTTCGCCTTTTTTGCCTGTTGTCCCCTTTTCCATCTACTGTCACCCTAAAATCTTTTTAAGAAAGGTTGTTCTGTGCTCGGGGCATATTCCGTGTTCGGCTATTGCCTCATAGTGAAGCTTGGTGCCGTAGCCTTTATGCTTTGCAAAAAAATATTCGGGATATTTTTTATCTGCCTCAAGCATATATCTGTCTCTTGTTACCTTAGCAAGAATAGATGCCGCCGCTATGGAAACGGATTTTGCATCACCCTTTACAACCGTTCTTTCCGCTATTGAAAGACCGGGCTTACCATTGCCGTCGATGAGAGCCATATCAGGCTTTATCGAAAGATTTTCCACGGCTGTGCGCATAGCGAGAAAGGTCGCCTGTAAAATATTGATTTCGTCAATCGTAGCCGCATCAACCATTTCTATGCTGTAGGCAAGTGCCTTTTCGGTTATTATGTCAAAAAGCTGTTCACGCTTTTTTTCGCTGAGTTTTTTTGAATCGTTGATTCCTTCAATTTCGCAGTCAACGGGAAGAATTACTGCCGCCGCACATACAGGTCCGCAAAGAGGACCTCTGCCTGCCTCGTCAACACCGCAGATTATGTTATAGCCTTCACTTATCGCCTGTTTTTCAAAGTCAAAATTCATTATGCTTCACTTCCTTAATAATCACAAAAAGGACTGTCCCAAAATGAAACAGCCCTGTATTGTTTGATAAAATAATCAGATAACCTTGCAGAAATTGAAAATTGATTCGGGAAGTTCTTCTTTATCAGCAGAGATAGTGAAAACGAAATCCTTTTCATTAACAGAAGAAAGCTCGTAAATCTTTTCAAGGAAAGATGCAAGTTCGTTGTAGTCTCTGCCACCGATACGAAGAGTAGCGTCAACAAGAACATCTGTGATGTCGTGGTTACCTGCGCATACGCCTGCAAGGAAGCCGTAGAATGCTGCATAACCCTTTACCTCGTAATCATCAGTTGCAATAAGTCTTGCACGGTAGTTAACATCATATGTTAATTTGGTTTCCTTTTCAACGCAGACAACATTACCCTTTGAGTTTTCAACTGCCTCGTTTACACAAGAAATCAAATGCTTTGTTTTTCCTGAACCTTTGTGACCTAAAATAATAGAAATCATTTTATATTTCCTCCTTTTATTTGTTGTTCCGAAATAAGTTTTTAACTCTTCCGGTTCAATTACAAGTATATTATATCACTTACTTAATCTTTCTTCAAGTACTTCTTTCTCTTTTTCGTAACCGGGTTTGCCTAAAAGTGCAAACATATTCTTTTTGTAGCTTTCAACGCCCGGTTGGTCAAAGGGATTGATGCCCAGAACGTAGCCCGATATTGCACAGGCTTTTTCGAAAAAGTAAATGAGATAACCTAATGAATTTTCGCTCATATCCTCATTTTTGATGATGATGTTGGGTACAAGACCGTCATTATGAGCAAGGACAGTGCCTCTGTATGCCTGTTTATTAACAAAGTCCATAGTCTTTCCAGCAAGGAAGTTAAGACCGTCAACATTTTCTGCATCCTCTTTAATTGTAATTTCAGCCTTCGGCTTTTCGAAATGAATAACGGTTTCAAACATTATTCTTTCGCCTTCCTGAATGTACTGACCGAGAGAATGAAGGTCAGTTGAGAAAATGGCTGATGTGGGGAAAAGACCTTTGTTTTCCTTACCTTCACTTTCACCGAAAAGCTGTTTGAGCCATTCGTTCATCATTGTGAAGCAGGGTTCGTAGGATATAAACATTTCCGTCTTTTTGCCTTTATTGTAAAGAGCATTACGAACAGCAACATATTTATAGCAGTCGTTTTCTTCGATTGATGTACTCATAAGGTCGTCGCGTGCTTTGGCGGCACCTGACATAAGAGCATCAATATCGATACCTGCGGCGGCGATGGGAAGAAGACCTACGGCAGTGAGAACGGAATATCTTCCGCCTACATCATCGGGAACGACAAAGGTTTCGTAGCCTTCTTTGTCCGCAAAGTTTTTAAGGGTACCTTTTTCTTTATCTGTGGTAACGAAAATTCTTTCAGCTGCCTTTTCCTTGCCGTATTTTTCAATAAGCATTTCACGGAAAATTCTGAAGGCGATAGCAGGCTCTGTGGTGGTGCCTGACTTTGAAATTACGTTAACGGAAAAATCCTTACCGTCACAGATTGAAATGATTTCATCAAGATATGAGGATGAAATGCTGTTACCTGCATAATAGATGGCAGGTGTGCCCTTGCGGGTGTCATTGTAATTCTGTCCTTTAACAAATTCGATAGCCGCTCTTGCTCCGAGATAGGAGCCGCCGATACCGATTACGATAAGAACATCGCTGTTGTTTTTAATCTTTTCTGCCGCAACCTTGATGCGGGCAAATTCTTCTTTGTCATAATCAACGGGAAGGTCAACCCAACCTGTGAAGTCACTGCCTGCACCTGTTTTGCCGTGTAAGGCATTATGTGCTTCTGTGATTTTTGACTGATAAGAGGCTATTTCTTCATCTGTTATAAAAGAAGAAACGTATTTTTTTGTTAATTTTGCTGACATACGTTATGCTCCTAAATATATATTTGTGGTATTTTCTGTATTTTAATACAAATATCAGGATTTGTCAACCTTAATATTGATATTAATCGCAACCTTTTGCAAGACTTTTTATAATTCTTTTTCCCATAAGGAAAATATTTATCCTTCCCACGGCATTTTTGGCCGTCAGATTATACTCTGCAACGGTTTCATCACCAAGTTTTATTTCTGCCTTGCCCAGCACCTGGTTTTCTTCTACGGGTGCTTCAACATCTTCGCAGAGGGTAATTTTTGTTTCAAGGGACTGCTTTTCTCCTGTTTTTAGAGTAAGACTTTTAACTTCGGAAATCTGCGGTTCAACAAAGGAATCAACACCCTTCAGCACCCTTACATTTTCAAGGGCGGACAAATCTATCTGCGGTGTGATATTTTCGTAGTTCGCAAAGCCCCAGTTAAGCATAGCCTTGGCGCCCTCAAAACGGTCGGTACTGTTTTTCGCGCCCATTACCACGGCAACTAAATGAAGGTTATCCCTTTCGGCAGAAGCGGAAAGACAGTGTCCCGCCTTTGACGTAGTTCCCGTTTTAAGACCTGTTGTTCCTTTGTAAAACCGAACAAGACGATTGGTGTTCACAAGCTGTGTCTCTCCGCCACGCAGGCTGTCCATCCATACAGTTGTATAATCTTTGATTTTTTCGTGCTTTAAAAGCGCACTCGACATAAGGGCAATATCGTAGGCTGTGGTAAGATGCTCCGTGGTATCGTCATCAAGACCCGAGCAGTTGACAAAATTCGTGTTTTTCATACCAAGCTCTTTCGCTCTGTCGTTCATCATTTTGACAAAGGCATCTTCACTGCCTGCTATATGCTCACCCAGAGCCGTACAGGCATCGTTGGCACTTGCTATAGCCGTGGCACGTAAAAGCTCGTCAACAGTCATCTGTTCCCCTTCCTTGAGCCATATCTGACTTCCGCCCTTGGAAGCAGCATCTGGGCTCGCCGTAACCATATCCTCAAGAGAAATCCTTCCGCTGTCGATAGCTTCCATAAACAAAAGCATAGGCATTATCTTGGTAACAGAGGCAGGGTATAGCTGTTTGTCTTCATTGAAAGAATAAAGCACCTTGCCCGTCTGCACATCCATAAGCACCCCACTTTCAGCATTGACCGTAATTTCACTTTCATTCTCCGCAGAGACGGAAAAAGTGAAAAAAGTTAAAGAAAGTATTATTGATGTTATTAAGGCTATTGACCTTTTCATATTTTATCACCTCAAAAAAGTTTTCGGTAATAAATATGAAAGAAAAAGGTAAAATAAAACAACCCCTTGAATATTATTTAATATTGCTTTATAATTAAAAGGATATTAATAACAAGGCTGGTTAACAATGAAAGTTAAATTTTACACTTTAGGCTGTAAGGTCAATCAATATGAAAGTCAGGCAATAAGCGAGGCTCTCGGCAAAAGAGGCTATGAAACGGTAACCGACGGAAACGCGGATATTTTTATTGTCAATTCCTGCACCGTTACGGCCGCCGCGGACCAAAAAACAAGACAGGCTGTACGCCGTTTTAAAAGAAATAACCCCAATTCTATTGTAGTTCTCACAGGCTGTATGCCCCAGGCTTATCCCGAAAAGTCAAAAGAACTCGTTGAGGCAGATATTGTTCTTGGTAACAGAAACAATGAGGAAATTGCCGATGCAATAGAGCAGTTTCTCAAATTCGGCTCAAGGGTTTTCGAGATCAAAGAACATAAAAAAGGCGACAGCTTTTCAGGTACAACCATAAGCCGATTTGAAGAAAGAACAAGAGCTTACATCAAAATCCAGGACGGCTGTAACCGTTTCTGTTCCTACTGCATTATCCCCTATTCAAGAGGCAGAGTACGTTCAAAGCCTTTGGATGAACTGAAAGGTGAGCTTAAAAATCTTGCGGCAAACGGATATAAAGAAGTAGTTCTCGTGGGCATCAATCTTTCCTCCTACGGCTCGGATATAGGTCTTACCTTCCCCGATGCGGTCAAGGTTGCAAATGACACAGAAGGTATTGAGCGTGTACGTTTAGGCTCTCTTGAGCCCGACCATCTGACAGACGAGGTTATAGAAAAGCTTGCGGAATGCGAAAAGCTTTGCCCGCAGTTCCACATCTCTTTACAGAGTGGCTGTGACAATACTCTTAAAAGCATGAACCGTCACTATACTGCCGACGAGTACAGGCAAATCTGCCGCAAGCTCCGTGAAAGCTTTGAGGACTGCACTCTTACCACCGATGTTATGGTAGGCTTCGCAGGCGAAAGTGAAGAGGACTTTAAGGAAAGTCTTGATTTTGTGAGGGAGATTGCCTTTGAAAAGGTACACGTTTTCCCCTATTCCGTAAGAAAAGGCACCAAGGCTGAAAAAATGGGCGGTCACATCGATAAAAAAATCAAAGAAGAAAGAAGCCGTATAATGACACAGACGGCAGAAGAAATAAGGCTCGACTTTTTCAGAAAGCAAATCGGCAAAAAACACTCCGTTCTTTTTGAAACGAAGGACGGCGAGGGCTATTACTGCGGACACACGGCAAACTATATCCCTGTTAAGGCGAAGTTTTCCGAGGAAATGTGCCATAAGACTGCTGATGTGGTTATTAAAGAGGTTTCAACGGATGATTACTGTATAGGTGAAAAAGCATAAAAAGCAAAACGCTGGCAGATTATAAACTGTCAGCGTTAACTTTTATCATTGAGTTTTTCTGTTCCAGAGAGCATTCCCTTATGCTTTCACTGAAAAGAGCAAACTTATCCGTACTCGAACATTGAATAGAGTAAACCTCTTTTGCCTTTTCGGAAAGAGAAAGCATTTCACCGTGGCGGGTAACAAGTGGTACGGAGGAAATTTCCTTTGCACGGGCAAGAAGTGAAATTCCTCTTTCGCCTACAGCAAGAATACGCATATAGGGTACTTTTTCCTTGGACGTATCCTTCGGGATTTTAAGAAAAAGATTCATAACCTCACGGCGCACTCTCGAATGAGTGTAATTTTTACTTTTAGCTTTTTCGTAAAGAAAGTCAAGAGATGAGGCGGTCTGTACTGCCTCATAAATGCGGTTTGAAAGACCCGAAGAATCGGTCACATAAAGGGAGAAATCTTCCTTTTTTATTTCACGAAGGGCAGAAAGAATTGCTCTTTCGCCGTTTTTCATAGCATAAGGACCGTTACCCTCAATGAAAGATTTTTCAAAAAGACTGTATGCTTTTTCGGGGATATATTCTCTGCTGTCGGAAAAGCTTTCGAAGGCTCTGATTTTACTCGCACTTGCCGTGCCGTCGGTTATTTCCTCGCTGTCGTGTCCGCTACCCATTCTTTTTACAGGTAAAAGTTTGACATCAACGGAATATTGCCTTAAAGCACGGATGTATTCCACGGCAAGGGTGCTGTTGGGAGAAGATAAAACATCACTCTCTTTTCCGCCGTAAAGCTCACCCACAGCCTCGCAAAGAGCCGCCGGGTAAGACAGTCCCGAGGACATTTTTTCTTTAAGGAGAAGGGCTACATTTTTATCATCAAGGGCGCAGGCACATCTTTCAAGAAGCCTAGCATCCTCCCATTCACTGCCGAAGGAAAGCATATCTATACCGAAATCACAGAGAAGCCCTACACTGCCTTTTGCAAAGTTTTCAGCTGAGGCACACGCCCATGGCACTGGCAGGTCGATAACCACATCGGCACCGCAGGTTATGGCGGCTTTGGCACGGCTCCATTTATCTGCATAAGCACATTCGCCCCTTTGGACAAAATTTCCGCTCATAACACAGACGATGAAGTCTGCGCCGGCTTCTTTGGTTTTTCTTATGTGATAAAGATGTCCCTTATGGAAGGGATTATATTCACATACTATTCCGGCAATCATACTTCCACCCCCTTTTCTAATATTTTAAGTATTTTCAGTTCTCTTGTCAAGAAAAATGTTATTGACTATTATTTTAACAAATAGTATAATCTAATCAATAAAAACAAAAGGTGATATTTATGAAGATTATAAATACGGATTTACCAGAAGTAAAGCTTATTGAACCACAGGTTTTTGGCGATAACAGAGGCTGGTTTTACGAATCATATAACTATGAAAAATTAAAAGAACTCGGTATAGACACGGTTTTCGTTCAGGATAACCGTTCATTTTCCGCAGAGAAAGGCACCTTAAGAGGTATCCACTTCCAGAAAACACCCTATGCACAGACAAAGCTTATCTGCTGTACAAAGGGAAAAATTCTCGACGTTGCCGTGGATTTAAGGAAAGGCTCCCCTACCTATCTTAAATGGGTAAGCGCTGTCCTTTCAGAGGAAAACAAAAATATGCTCTACATTCCCAAGGGCTTCGGTCACGGCTTTGTCACCCTTACTGACAATGTGGAGGTTTTATACAAGGTTGACGGCTATTATAACAAAGAAAATGACAGAAGCATCCGCTTTGACGATAAAGAAATCGGTGTCGATTGGGGTGTTACTTCTCCCGTGCTTTCGGACAAGGACAAAAATGCACCCTACCTTTGTGACAGCGATGTAGATTTTATAGGGTAACGACAGTCGAACCCAATAAGGTTTAACACGGTATATTTCCGCCATCTCTGCATTAAAAGGCTTGCCAATACGCAAGTATTGCCTTCACCTTTTGCCTTGAGGCTGACAAAAATCTTCTTGTGTTAAACTTTGAAAACCTAAAATGCCCGAGTTTTGGTGCATTTGGGTTTTCTTCGACGAAGTAATACTCTCGTATTACGAGGAGAAAAAATTTAAAAGGTGCCGAAAATCGGACTTTTAAGGCTTATTCGGTTCGATTGTCGCCACCCTGAGGTGATAAGATGATTATTGTAACAGGTGCCGCAGGGCAACTCGGCGGTGATGTATGCCGCATTTTAAAAGAAAAAAATATACCCCACAAGGGCATCGATAAAGATGATGTCGATATTACCTCAAAGAAAGAGGTTGAATTGTTTTTTGATAAGACAGACTTTGATGTTCTCATTCACTGTGCTGCCTATACTGCCGTGGATAAAGCCGAGGAAGAAAGAGATCTCTGCTTCAGCATCAACGCAAAGGGAACAGAAAATCTTGCCAAAGTGTGCAAAGATAAAAATGCCGCAATTATCTACATCAGTACAGACTATGTTTTTTCGGGCGAAGTTGAAAAACCTTTTGATGTAAGTGACGAAAAATCTCCTCTTTCCGTTTACGGCAAGAGTAAATACGAGGGTGAAAAGACAGTTATAAGCCTTTGCGATAAATATTTCATCGTCCGCACCTCATGGGTTTTCGGTGAAGAGGACAGAAACTTTATCGCCACCATGCTCCGCCTTTCTGAAACAAGAGACGAAGTTAATGTGGTCTGTGATCAGGTCGGCTCTCCCACCTATTCAAATGACCTTGCCCTTCTTCTTACGGAAATGGCGCAGACGGAAAAATACGGAGTTTATCACGCCACTAACGAAGGCTTTTGCTCCTGGTTTGACCTTGCAAAAAAAGTTTTCGAATATAAAAACATTCCGATGAAGGTTAACCCCGTAACAAGCGAGGAATATATCACCCCCGCAAAAAGGCCGAAAAATTCCAGAATGAACAAAAAATCTCTCACAGATGCAGGTTTTTCTCTTCTCCCCCATTGGGAAGATGCAGTAGAAAGGTATCTTGACAAAAAATAAGAACCTCTCACGCTTTGCGTTCGAGAACCTTGTTGTAACATACAATAAGAACCTATCACGCTTTGCGTTCGAGAACCTTGTTGTAGCATAGAATAAGCAAAAACAGAAATTTCCGAGACATAGCTGTCAGAGAGATTTCTGTTTTTTATTGCCCTTTCAGGCTTTTAAGACGCGACTGATAATTCTTCCTGTGATACGCTTCTTGCTTTTTCAAGCATCGTTTCGGCGAAAATGGCATAACCCTGTGTGGGGTCGCTTACAAATACGTGCGTTACGGCACCGACAAGCATATTATTCTGTATGATAGGTGAGCCGCTCATTCCCTGAACTATACCGCCTGTTTTTTCTATCAGTTTACTGTCTGTTACTTTTATTACCATATTCTTATTCTGCGACGAACTATCCGTTACCTTCATTATTTCTATCTCATAATATTCAGGGCCGTCTTTATCTACTGTGGAAATTATATAAGCCTTACCTGTTTTTACCTCACCTTTTGTCGCCACGGGCATAAGAGCTTTAGCACTTATTTTCTGCGCTTTACCGTAAACACCCGTTTCACAGTTACACATAAGCTCTCCCTTTATTTCAGGATTAAAAACACCGCAAAGTTCACCTGCTTTACCGCTTTTGCCCTTATAGCAACCGCTTACATAGGCAGATACTATATCTCCGTTTGAAAGAGGTAATATTTCACCTGTGTCAACATCGCAGACTCCGTGTCCCAAAGATGCGAACATACCTGATGCAACATCGTAAAAGGTCATTGTACCTATACCTGCCGCGCTGTCCCTTATCCACAGACCTGCTTTATACTTACTTTCAGAAACACTGTACGCAAGCGAAAACTGTACTTTGTGATGCCTGTCACCGCGGATATATTCAAATTCCATACTGTTGCCGCCCGCTTTCAGAAAAACATCTGAAACCTGCTGGCTTGTTTTTACTTTTGTTCCGTTTATCGAGTAAATTACATCGCCTTTCTGAAGTCCCGCACTCTTCGCCGGGGAAACATAACCCATTTCCGTATCGACTTCATCAATGGCTACAATCATTACACCTTCGGTAAAAAGTCTGAGCCCGAAAAGTTCACCCGAAACTTCAACATAATCTCTGCTTTTGACCGTAACGGAAGAGCTTTTGACGGGAATTACATTAAGAAGACTTACCTCAGCTTCGTACTTTTCACTCTGACCTATATTCCGTCCTACGTTACCGCTGATTTTTTTACCGTAGGTTATTGTATAGATTTCACTTACACTTTCTCGTTTATCGGCTACACAGTACAACTCATCAGGTACTGCATAAAAACCGTAAACCAAAAGACACAGAACTACAAAAGTAACGCTCATAAGAATTGTTCTTATAGCTTTGATACTCTTTACCATTTTTCACCTCCGAACACGCTGTTTTTTTCAGCCGCAAATATAATTTGTGTTCAAGGCAAAAAATTATAACAGGTAAAAAATCACTCAAAAAACAAAACTCCCGAAAGTTCAAGAACTCGGGAGTTTTGTCATTTATTTCATATAATTTTTAATTATAGTGAGGATTCTTTCGGTGCTTTTTCCGTCACAGGCACCCATTTGCTTTTCATTAAAAATGGCTCTTACCTCGGCTGAAGAAACCTCCTTTGCCCGTCTTGCGGCAGGAAGAATATCTTCGGCCTTTATTATTTTTTCACCGGGGAGATCTTTATCATAGTCAAGATAAGTATCGTCCTTATGCTCTTCAAAATCGGGGCAGTAAAATACTGTCGGTTTATCCATAAGCGAGGCATCAAAAACTATGGAGGAATAGTCGGTGATTATAACATCGGCAACGGCTAAAAGCTCACTCGTGCTTTCAAAGGAGTAGTCCTTCACTCTTGAATAAAATCTGCCTTTGATATATTCCTCTTTCATTGACGGATGACGGCTGATAACAAATACTTCATCATCCTCAAGCTCGTCATTAAGCTCTGCCCAATCAATTTTGGGATCAAAAGGAATAATCACATCTTCCTTTATTCTTACAGTAGGACAGTAAAGATATACCTTTTTATTTTTGAGAAGAGGATGCTTTGAGCATATTTCTTCTTTATTGGAGGCTATGTTGTCTTTGTTTACAACAAGGTCAGATCTTGGTGTGCCGACTGCCTTAACCACATCCTCGTCAAGACCGAAGGCGTGGCAGTAATACTGACGGACATATTCCGAGGAAACGCAGAAATCGCTGTACTGCGAGTGAGTTTTGTATTCATCGAAATCCGAAAGTATGGAAGGTCCGTCAATGCCCATTTTTTTGAAGGCACCGCCTGTGTACCATATCTGTATAAGCTTCTGCTCATCCTTGAGTTTATGCTTGCGAAGATGATAAATGTAGTCATCGGTAACAATTACCTTGCTTGTAAAAAGGTAATATCTTTTTCTGACAAGGTCTTTGAAGCCGTGTGGTTTTTCTTTGGCAAAGAGCGCCTTTTTTTCACTGCAGCTTCTGTAAAGTTGGGACAGATTTTCATCAGGCTCACCTGTGGTTCTGCCTGTATAAAAGAAAACTCTGTTCTGAATTTTCATGGAAGAAAAAATGAAGGCAAAAATAAAATCAACAAATGTGTAAATATATTTTACCGTCAAAGAAAGTTTATTCCTGATTTTTTCTTTTATATTTTTAAGCTTTACACCTGTCAGATAATTAAATTTATAGGTTTTATATATCTTCCTCTTTGTTTCATCAAGAAGTCTCTCTTCCTTTCGAAGGTAAGCAACTGCCTCCTCTTCCTTTACATTAAGATACGCTCCTCTGTGAAAAAGCTTTTTGAAACGGGAGTGCTTGTAAAGTTTATACATATCATAGGCAGGGTTATCGGAAAATGAGAAATGAATACCCTTAAGATGCGCCGTGCTAAAAAGCTTATTACAGAAAAACAGGTCAAGAAGGAATGTTTTATCCTGTGGCTGAACACGGCTCTTGTCTGTCTGTGATTTGAAAAACAGGTCGGAAAAGACATATTTTTCTGTATTCACTCCGTCAAAAAGAGTTATGGGAGAAGTAGAAAATCCGTACTTATCTCTGCCCTCAAGAACGGAGTAATGGCGCATAAGAATTTTCGGATTGAGCCTTACGCCGCACTCCTGAAACATAATATAGTCCGTATGACACATATCAAGGCACAAATCCTTAAATTCGGCTGCCGATTCGCTTTTTATGAAGGTGAGATTTTCAGCTTTTTTATACTTTTCGGGGAAAATTCCGTAAAGACTTTCATCAGCATAAAGTTCAAAAGTGGGCATAGTCTGATTGTATACAGACTCGACAAGGACCGCCAAACCTTCTTCAGTATACCCCCTGCCCCCTGTAAAAGGCAAAATACACAGAGTTACCTTCGGCTTTTCTGCCATTTCTTTTTTAGAGGTAATAAGACTTTCACCGTAAAAAATATCTTTATTTTTTTTGCGAAGCTGACTTTTACCCGACTTTGAAAGCTTATGATAAAGAGACATTATTATCTCTGCATATTTTTTTATACTTTCATCGTCAACTGTCCAGAAATGACGGTAATAGCTGTAAAGCAGGACAGTTATTTCCTTGTGATAAATCTGATCTATATAGCAGATTTTCTGCTTTTTCAGTTCCTTTTTGTCAAAGTCTGTCTTTGCATTTTCTATATCCTTATCGAAAGCAATTTCAGCCTGTTCGATTATATACTCATAAGCGTCAAGATACTGCTCAATAGGAAATGCAGAAACGCCCACATCAACCACGGGGTTAATATAAACAACAGAGTTTCTTGAACATGAAACGATGATATTACTGTTAAAGGCAAAGGGAATGGAAAAAGCCGCCTCTCTTGCCTTACCGTAAGGACAGAACTTGGCAGAGGTTGTCTCTATTTTTTCTCTTTTGAAAATTTTATTGGTTACGGCAGGATTCCAGATAAGGTTTGTGTCAAACTTGTCGGTAACCTTTTCCTTTGAAAGAGTGTTTGCAGAGGAAAATTCGTGTTTGCCGTAAATATCACTGCTCGCCATAGGCGATACACATAAGTCCGCATTCTTTTCACGGGCAGTTTCGTACATTTCCTTGAGAAGATTTCTTGTAAAGATAACACTACTGTCGCAAAAGGCAACATATTTACCCTTTGCCTTCGAAAGAGCAAAGTTTCTGCTTTCGGAAATACTCTCACCTTCAAAGGAATAAAAAAGAAAACGGCTGTCCTGAGTATAGGATTTCATTATCTGTGCCGTGCCGTCAGTAGACAAGGCATCAACCATTATAATCTCTATATCCTTAAGGCTTTGATTTTTAAGGCAGTCGAGGGATTTTTTAATCTTTTCGCCACCACTGTGAACAGCCACGATTACGCTGATTTTTATACTCAAGGCTAACCCTTCCTTTCACTGATTTTGTTATGATAAAACTATGCCTGTTCACCCTTAAGAACGGAAACGGCATAAAGGAACTGTGCGTCCTCTTCAATCACATCACTGCGTGATGAATCCTCTGTTACATAATCGGGAGTAAGACCTGTACCGTTGAAGTTTTCACTCTTATAAGGTGTTATAATACCTGTGGTAAGAAGAACGGCACTACCCTTTGAAAGCTCAAAAATCTCCTGCATCATGGCTGAACCTTTTGTGTTGCCCGTACCGAAAATCATACCCTTATTGAAGTCTCTTATATTGCAGGCAAAAAGCTCTGCCGCCTTCTGTGTTTCACCGCTTACAAGAACTGCCACAGGAAGGCTTACCTCACCCGATGTGGTGGAAAAGGTTTTTACGATACTGCCGTTTTCGTCTAAAACTGTGGCGGCTGCTCTTTCGGAATCGGTCATGGGAACGAAAACATCAAGAGTCTTCATAGCCTGCTCATAGTTACCGCTGGTATTTTTTCTCAAATCAACTACTACAGCGGAAATTTCCGATGAAAGGAATCTATCAATTGCCTGCTGTGTCTGTTCGGCAGTTGAGGGATAAAAATCAGTAATTTCAATATAACCTACATTATCGTAAGCACCCGTGAAAACAGACTGTGCCTCATAGCCTTTAACCACCGTTACGTTAGTTTCGGTTCCGTCACGGTTATAAATTATATTAACACTTGTAAGCTTGTCACCTTCAAGCTTTGCCTCCATTTCATCGTAGTTATTTACATCTATTCTTATTCCGTCAAAGGCAACAATAATATCACCTGATTTAAGTCCGCTGTTTTCGGCAGGTGAGCCATCATAAACCTTCGTGATTTCAATATATCCGTTTTTTGTTTTTGTATATTCGGCACCGATGCCGAACATATCTCCGTTGACCTCTGACAGATATTCCTTATATCTGTCAGCGGTCATGTAAAGAGAGTTTTTGTCACCCAAGCCCTCAACATAGCCCTGTGCAATAGCCTGCTCAAGGTCAGCGCCTTCGCTTTTACCGTAATAGTTATTATTGATGACATCATCAAGCTCGTCGAGAACCTCATATCTCTCTATCTTTTCCGGAAGACCTTTGAGAATGGAATTATATTCATTCCCTACCACACCTAAAGTAATTGCCGAGGCGAGTGCGGCAACAAGAATAAAAAGAGAAACTGCGGCTCCTAAAGATATTTTTTTGTTCATAAACTCTCTCCTTTAATACTATATAAAACACAAGCAGAGGGATAGAAAACTATCCCTCGTATTTTAGTCATTCTTACGGTTTTTTAACGAAGTTCATCGGGTTTTTCTTTTCCCCGTAATATCTTACCTCAAAGTGAAGATGGGGACCCGTGGAGTTACCGGTGCTTCCAACTCTGCCTATCATCTGACCCTTTGAAACATTGTCACCTGTGGAAACATAACGTGCCGACATATGGGCATAAAGAGTGGAATAGCCGTCTCCGTGGTCAACAAGAACATAGATACCGTAGCCACGGTTACTGGTCACGGCTGTGATTACCTTACCTGCCCTTGAAGCGTAAACAGGCTTACCGCTGATTCCTCCGCCGGCAATATCCGTACCGCCGTGGAAGGAATTGCCGCTGATTGAGGCACTTCTGTAACCAAAGGGACTGCTTATATAACAGGAAGCATTACCCAAAGGCCATATCCAGTCACCCTTTGCAGTGTAGGAAGGGCCTGCCGGCTTTGTGGTGGTATTACTGCCGCTTGACTGTGAAGAAGATGTAGGCTCATTATTATTCACGGGCAAAGTGGTCTGGGTCGCATAGTATTCACTTAAAATACGGTCAATTTCAGCATCTGCCTCTGCCTTTTCAAGCTGAAGCTGACTATTGTACTTTTTATATTCGGCACTTGATTTATCAAGACCCGATATGATGGTTTCCACTTCCGAATATTTGCTTTCAAGGTCGGACATGGTGGCATCGTGTGCCTTCTGCTTTTTTTCAAGCTCCGCTTTCTTTTCGAGAGAAAGAGCCTTCTTTTCGTTGGCTTCGGTAATTTTTGCGCTTACGTCTACCTTATCTTTTTCAAGCTTTTCTTTGGTTTTATTAAGCTTTGTTACCTTATCGCGGAAGCCTAAAATAAGCGCCTTATCCTTTTCCGAGCTTCTTTTCATCATCTCAAGACGGGTAAGGAAGGAGGCAAGACTATCAGAGCCCATAAGAATTTTGAGTGCTGACTCATTACCGTTCATATAGGAGGAACGGAGCTTTGCCGCGAGCTGGTCGCTTGTGGAAGTGATATTGTTCTGCATGGTAACAATATCCTTTTCAGCCTTTGTGATATTACCGTTAATTTCGGTAATTTCATTATCAAGCTGTTTAAGCTCTGTATTGAGCTTTTTTACCTGACTGTCGATGGATTCAATCTGTGTCTGAAGATTTGAAACCTTGCTTTCCACGGTTTCAATCTGATTTTCGAGAGTATCCAGATATTCCATCTGCTTATCTTTTTTATCCTTAAGGGATTCAAGCTTTTGCTTGTTTGCGGCAATCTGCGCATCGATTTCGTCAATTCTGTTTTCGAGCTCTTCCTTTTCCTGCGGGAGAGCAGAAGCATCGAAGAACATCAGCGGAGTTACCGCCAGAAAAAGAGCGAGAACAATACATAAAAACTTTTTATTCAAAGCTTATTCACTCCTATGATTTTAAACAGGTTTATCAGTTGGGGTTTTTAACGTAATTGAGAGGATTTTTCTTTTCGCCGTAGTAGCGGATTTCAAAATGAAGATGGGCGCCTCTTGAGTTGCCCGTATTACCTACTCTGCCTATCATCTGCCCCTGTGTTACATAGTCACCTACGTTTACATATCTTGCAGACATATGGGCATAAAGGCTTGAATAACCGTCACCGTGGTCGATAAGCACATAAATTCCGTAGCCTGAATTACTTGTGACGGCTGCAATGACGGAGCCTGCTCTTGTGGCATAGACAGGTGCGCCGTGAAGCTTACCGTTACCGCCTGCAAGGTCTATACCTCCGTGAAATCCCCAGCCTGATATGCTAGCATCACGGTAACCGAATCCGCTGCTAATATAGCACCAGGTGTTACCGATGGGCCAATACCAGCTTCCCGAGCCCTGATAAGATTCACCGGGAGCGGCATTTGAGGCGGGAAGTCTGGTGGTACTCTGCTGATTCTGCGTGGCGTAATATTCCTTTAAAATACGGTCAATTTCAGCATCGGCAGCAGCATTTTCCGCTTCAAGCTTATTGATATAATTTTTATAATCCGAGCTTGACTTGTCAATACCTGCCATAACCTTTTCTACCTCACCGTACTGACTTTCAAGGCTGGACATGGTGCTGTCATATTCTTTCTGCTTTTCGACAAGACTGGCCTTCTTTTCTTCCTGCTCGTCTTTTTTTACGCTGATTTCAGCCTCTTTTTCAGCAAGGTCTGCACGATCCTTTTCGAGCTTCTTTTTGTCTTTTTTTAGCTCCGTTACCTGCTCCTTGAAGTCGAGAATAACCTTTTTATCCTGTTCTGATGTGCGCTTCATCATTTCAAGACGGGTAAGGAAGGACGCAAGGCTCTTCGAACCCATGAGGATTTTTAAAGCTGACTGATTTCCGTTCATATAAACTGAACGGAGCTTGGCAGAAAGAGTGTCGCTTTTCTGTGTTATATTTGTCTGGGTTTCTTTTATGTTTTTTTCTGTCTTCTTTATATCTGCGTTGATGGCCTTTGTCTCGTTACCGAGCTGTGTGAGTTCACCGTCAAGCTTATCAAGCTGTGTGTCGATGGATTCAACCTGGGTTTGCAGATTTGTGGCTTTGCCTTCAACTGCCTTAATCTGCTCTTCAAGAGCCTCAAGATACTGCTGTTGATTTGCCTTTTGCTCTTTGAGTTCATCAAGCTTTTCCTGATTAGCCTGAATCTGGGCATTATTCTGGGCAATCTGCGCCTCAAGCTCGGCCTGGGTAGCCGCCGATGTGTTAAGAGTAAAGACAAAGACAAAAACAAGCAACAGGCATATTGAGGATATAAGTTTTTTGCTCATAGTTATACTCCTACAAGGTGACAGTAACCGAATCAAATAAGCCTTAAATGTCCGATTTACAGCACCTCTGATGATTTTTCTCCTCGCAAGACGCGAGTATTGTTTCGTCGAAGAAATCCTCAAATACACTATAACTCGGGCTTTTAAGATTCTTCGAAGTTTAATGGGAGAAGATTTTTATTTTGGCAATGCAAAAATCGCAGGAAGGCTGGCGCCTTTCAAGGATTTTTAACGCAGTCAATATGAAAATATGCCCCGTTAAACCTTTTTTGCTTCGATTACTGTCACCTTAAACAGAATAAACCGAGAGATAATCTTTCGGTTTATTCGGAAAAATTTAAAGCATTTCGTTTGCTTCGCTGCCTTCCTTTTTAAGGTATTTACTGATGGAGACAATACTGCCGAAAGCACCGATAAATACACCGGAGAAAAGGTAGCAAAGGATAAGAAGAGGCAGATAACTCGTAAGAGAGATAGATTCACTGCCGAACATTTCAAGAAGAGACTGCATAGCGCCGCCTTCAATCTTTTCAACAAGGAAAGTGAGAATTACCGCAAGGATACCGGAAATAACACCGATAATAACACCCTCAATCATAAAGGGCCAGCATATAAAGGTATTGGTGGCACCAACGGATTTCATAACCTGAATATCAATCTTTCTTGATACCATTGTGATACGGATGGTGTTGGAAATGATAAACATGGAAACCACGGCAAGAACAGCAACAATGATTATGCAAATCGCCGTAATGGAATTCTGCAGAGTGGAAATCTGACTTACAAGCTCCTGACTTTCTCTTACCGCATCAACATTTGCAACGGATTTTATACTGTTCAGAGTTACCTGAAACTGTTCAAGGTTACTTACGGATACACGGTAGGAATGAGGAAGAGGATTTTCGATTACATCGTCAAAAAGGTTTTCGTCCACACCGAATTCACGAAGCTGTTCCTCGTAACCTGCTTCCTTTGAAACAAACTCAACGGCAGTTACATCGGGAATTGCAGAAAGGTCTGCACCTACCTTGGCGACCTCTTCGTCACTTATGCCCTCTTTTACGAAGGCAACAACAACATTCTGATTTTCAACGTCCTTGACAAGATTCTGAATATTGACAAGAATCATAACGGAAACGCCGATAAGAAGAAGGCAAGCCGTAAGAACGCTTATGGATGAAAAGGACATGCTGCGGTTTGCAATAATGTTATGGGCACCCATTTTGGTAAGATAATTGGTATTGAGACCGCCTGAACGGTGCTTTCTTTTTTTAGCCATTTTCCTGTTCCTCCATTTCTTCGGATTCATCGGAGCTTTCAGCCGGCTCTTCATCGGTTTTTTCAGCCGTAAATCTCAAGGATATATCCTCTGACTGCTTATATTTGGAGGGAATATCGGACACTACTCTGCCGTTTTCGATGGTAACGATGCGGTGGTCAAACTGATGAACAAGCTCAAGGTCGTGAGTAACAACCACAACAGTCGCACCAAGGGCGTTAATTTTATCAAAAAGGCTCATAATATCGTTTGAGAGAATGGGGTCAAGATTACCCGTAGGCTCGTCAGCGATGATAACGGCGGGATTATTAACTAAAGCTCTGGCAATTGCCACACGCTGACGCTCACCCTGTGAAAGCTGATGAGGGAAATTGTTAGCCTTGTCCGAAAGATCAACAAGCTTAAGTACGTAGCGTACTCTCTTTGTAATCTTTTTGTCACCCATACCGATAACACGAAGGGCAAAGGCAACATTATCATAAACGGTCATTTTCGGGATAAGTCTGAAATCCTGGAAAACGATACCGAGCATACGTCTTAAATAAGGAAGAGCTCTTCTTCTTATAGAGGCAAGGTTATAGGGGCCGACTCTTACGATACCCGAGTCAACCTTTTCCTGTCCCATAATAACATTAAGGAAGGAGCTTTTACCTGCACCTGAAGCACCAACGATGAAAACAAATTCGCCGTCATCAATTTTAACGCTGACATTGTCAAGGGCAACGGCGCCGTTGGTTTTGTATTTCATTGAAACATTTTTAAATTCTATCATATTCCGTCTCTTTCTTCATCTGAACAGATTTGAATACAGAACGCTGTATTTTCATCAAATCATAAATCTAATATATAGCCGTCAGTATTTTCAAAATAATGACGGCTTCTTACTTACAGATACTGCGCTTCACTGTGTTTCAGAAACACTTGAAAGGCAACTTTTTATTAATACTTGATGGGTTTGGCATCAAGATATTTTTTAACCATGAGTGCAACTTTGAATACGATTGCATCGTCAAACTCTCTCAGGTCGAGACCTGTGAGCTTTTTAATCTTTTCAAGTCGGTAAACAAGGGTATTTCTGTGCACGAAAAGCTTTCTTGAGGTCTCGGAAACGTTGAGGTTGTTTTCGAAGAACTTCTGAATAGTGAAAAGAGTTTCGTGGTCAAGTCCCACAATGGAGCCCTTTTTGAAAATTTCCTTAAGGAACATTTCGCAGAGAGTGGTGGGAAGCTGATAAATAAGTCTTGCTATACCGAGATTTTCATAAGTGACGATAGTTTTTTCCGTATCAAATACTTTGCCTACCTCAAGAGCAATCTGTGACTCCTTGAAGGAGCGGGGAAGCTCTTTGATACCTGTTACTATGGTACCGATACCGATGATGGCATTGATGTAATATTCGGTATGTAAGGAGTCGACGATGCTTCTGGCAAGCTTCTCAAGATCTTTGATTTCGTTGCCTGCACGCACCTCTTTAACAAGAGCGATGTCGGTTTCGTTGATATTGATAACGAAGTCTTTATTTTTATCGGGGAAAAGATTCTGGATGGACTCGCTTACGGAAACGTCGGTTCTTTCGGCTGTTCTTATAAGAAGGACACAGCGGGAAACCTCGTTGTTGAAGCCGAGTTCACGGGTTTTAAGATAAATATCACCCTGAAGGATATTGTCAAGAATAACGTTTTTGATGAAGTTACTGCGGTCGAATTTTACATCGTAATACTGCTTGATACCGCCAAGAGAAATAGCGATAAGCTTTACATAGTTTGCGGCAGCCTCGTCATTACCGTCAACGAAAATGGCGCTGTCGGGATGAGTTTGAGAAGAGATAACGAGGAATGTCTTCCCGCCGATAACCTTGATGTCTGTGGAAGAGAAAACCTCCTTTGCATCTACAAAGCCTGTTTCACCTATACGACCGAGATCGCTGCAGCATACAACCGTACCGCTGTTATCAATAACACCGATGGTGCGATCGATAGCATCCTTCATTTGATGAATAATACCCTGGAATAATCTGTTAGACATTTTTAATGTCCCCCCAACTTAAAAATTGTGTTAATTGGATATTTTGACTATTGTCACTTTAACCATTTTACACAATTTATCGGCATTTTGCAATATAAAACCGCAATTTTTTTAGATAATTTTTTATTTATTAAAAAATATAGGGGGTAAATTTGACATTTTCGGCATTATTTTTGATTATTTACAGTGCTTTTTTGTAAAATTAGACATTGTTGAAAATCACCATAAATACAATTAAGCCTTTTTTATTTCATCGGTTTAAAGCGCTTTGAGAAAATATAATGGTAATTTTGACGAAGAAATATCCTGTCCTTTCCCGTATAAAAACATACAGTAAGTATATCGGTAAAACTTTAATATACCTTTAAATCAATTTAAACATTTCCTCCTTTCCCTGTCACTTATTATACAATTCAAGTGCTTTTAATTTTTCATTGAGAAGAAAAAATATTTCCCCGTAACATTTGCATACAGGCATACTTTTATGATACAATAATAGAGTATAATTTATTTCAGTGTTTCAGGAGGACAGAAAATGAACATAAAAGAAATAAGCGGCGGTGTGAGACTTTGCACCCACAAAACCGCCAAATTCAAAAATTCAGTCGTTACCTTAAATCTTCTCACTCCCCTTGGTGAGGATGCAGCAAAATATGCCCTTTTAGTGAATCTTTTAGCAAGAACAAATAAAAGCTACGATACCATTATGAGTATGAACCGCCGTCTTGCCTCTCTTTACGGTGCAATCATCTCCCCTGCCGTCAGCAAAATCGGCGAGGTTCAGGTCTTATCTTTGTCTCTCCTGTGTCTTGATGACAGGTTTGCGTTAGGCGAAGACAAGGTGTGGGAAGAAGGAGTGAAGCTTCTTTGTACCTGCCTTTTCAAGCCAGATATAACCCCCGAAGGCTTCAAGGAAGAAAATATCGCAAGAGAAAAGAGACTTCTTATCGAAAAAATCGAAAGCAGAAAGGACGAAAAACGCCTCTATGCCCTCGACAGAATGACCGAGGAAATGTGCCGTGACGAAATGTACGGAATAAGTCAATACGGTAAAGTCGAAGATATTGAGAAAATAACAGGCAAAGAGCTTATGGACTGCTGGAAGAAGCTTCTTTTCTCCTGCCCTGTTCAGATTAACGTTACGGGTAACATCGATGAAAAAAGAACGGAAAAGATCTTTACCTCCCTTTTTGATTCTCTTGCCCGAGATAAAAAAGCAATAACCGAGCTTCATACGGAATTTTTAACCGAGGCTTACGAAAGCAGAACTGTCACCGAAAAGCAAAAGGTAAAGCAAGGTAAGCTCGTTATCGGTATGAGGGCAGGTATGACCTATGATTATGACAACTATGCCGCCATTAAGGTTATGTGTGCCATTTTCGGCAGCGGTACCTTCTCAAAGCTCTTTATGAACGTAAGAGAAAAAATGAGCCTTTGCTACTACTGCAGTGCGAGACTGATTAACCATAAGGGTCTCATCATCATCGAAAGCGGCGTGGAAACGGAAAACGCCCTCAAAGCTCTTGATGCCATAAGGAACGAGCTTGACGAGGTAAGAAAGGGCAACTTCACCAACGAAGTAATAGAAAATGCGAAAAAGAGCATCACCGACACCCTCTCTTCCGTGGAAGACAGCATTATAAGTTCAGACAACTGGATGACCTCACAGAGTACAAACGGTCTTTTCAGAACACCTGAAAGCTTCATCGAAGAGATAAACGCTGTCAGCCGTGAGGAAATCATTTTAGCCGCCTCAATGGTCACGGAGGATACCGTCTTTATTTTAGAAAGTGAAAAGGAGGAAGAGTAATGAACTGCAAAACCGTAAGAAATGAGCTTTTAAACGAAGAATACTACGAAATCGACCACAGCTCGGGTCTTAAAATATTCGTTATGGAAAAGCCTGACTATTCAGGCGCTTACGCTATTTTCGGCACAAAATACGGCTCTGTGGACACCTGCTTTAAATTAGAAAGTGAAAAGGAATACACATCCGTTCCCGAAGGTATTGCCCATTTCCTCGAGCATAAGCTTTTCGAAAGTGAAGAGCTTGATGCTTTCACTCGCTTTGCGGAAACAGGCGCAAATGCCAACGCTTACACAAGCTTTGACCGTACCTGCTATCTTTTCCAGTGCTCGGCTGAGTTCGAAAAAAATCTCGAAATACTTCTTGACTTTGTGAAAGCCCCCTACTTTACCGAAGAAACAGTACAGAAGGAGCAGGGCATCATCGGCCAGGAAATCAGAATGTATCAGGACAGCCCCGACTGGCAGGTGCTTTTTAACCTTTTAAGAGGTATGTACAGCAATAACCCTGTGCGTATAGATATTGCAGGCACCATAGATTCCATCGCACAAATTAATGCCGACCTGCTTTACGGCTGTTACAACACCTTCTATAACCTGAGCAATATGGCTTTAGCTGTAGTGGGTAATGTTAAAAAAGAAACAGTTTTAAGTATAGTTGACAAAGTTATAAAGCCCGAAACTCCCATAAAATTCGAGCAGATAATTCCCGAAGAGCCGAAAGCTGTGGCACAGAATTACATCGAAGAGGAAATGGGTGTGGATATGCCCAAATTCGCCCTCGGCTTCAAGGATAATCTTGATACGGCAGTACCCTCGGCAAAGAAGGCACTTACGATAAATATTGCCCTCGACATCATCGCAGGTAAGGTTTCACCCTTATACAGTGAACTTATGGAAAAAGGACTTATCAACCCTACCTTCGGCAAGGAATACTTTGCAGGCAGAGGCTTTGCCGCACCGATGTTTACAGGTGAAAGTGCAAAACCCGTAGAGGTTAAAAATGCTATTATCGGTAAAATCGAAAATATAAAAGAAAAAGGCATCAGTGACGAGGATTTCGACGTTTCCCTTAAAAAGCTTTACGGTATGGCTGTTTTAGCCTTCAACGATGTGGACGATATGGCGAATAATATCATTGATGCTTACTTTAACGGACAGAGCCTTTTCGACACCGTGGAGCTTTATAAGACCGTTACAAAGGAAGATGTTGAAAAGACAATCAAAGAAAGTTTTGATACAGAAAACTGCTGTCTTTCGATTATAAAATAAAGGAGAAAAACAATGGATAAAACTCTCGTTTTGGCGGAAAAGCCTTCCGTTGCCAGAGATATTGCCCGTGTACTCGGCTGTCATCAGAAGGGTGACGGCTGTATCATCGGGCAGAAATACATAATCACCTGGGCGCTGGGACACCTCGTAACTCTCGCTGACCCTGATGCCTATGACGACAAATACAAAAGATGGAATCTCGATGATTTACCTATGCTTCCCGATAAAATGAAGCTGGTTATCATCAAGCAGACCTCT
>JAZUNX010000050.1:0-10699 GCA_045604385.1 Acutalibacteraceae bacterium | reverse complement strand
CGATCCGACTTGGCAAGGCCTGTAAGTCGGTTGATTTTTTCGGGAGTGACGGGAGCGGCTGTGGTAGCAGGCTCCGTAGTAGTCACGGGGGCTGTGGTTTCCTCCTCATCCTTTCCGCCGCAGGCAGTAAGACCGAAGAGCATTACCGTGACAAGTAAAAGGGCGATAAATCTTTTTAAGACAGTTTTATTTTTCATTTCTTCTTTCTCCTTTAAACTGCTTATTTTAAGGTGACGGCATAACCCGTCACTTTGCACATTATACCACTATCACTTGATAATTTCAACCAAAAACATACAAAATATACAAAAAAATTACAAATTTCTCTTGGGCGACACTTTGCAAGGAAGTTAAGACTTTTAACGAAGTTTTTCTCAAAAACAACGAATTTCAGGATTAACATCCTTACCAAGCGACGTTCTAATCTTGATTTTTCCTTCAATTGAGTGTATAATATGTTAACATCAAAAGTGAAAGGATGCTTATTATGCCTCACGAAATAAAAATCACTCTCACCGTTCTGGCTGTCATAGCCGCAGTGCTTTTAATATTATGGCTGGGTTTGGGTCTTGCTTTTTTCTTCATCGCCCTCGGTAACAAAAAACGCCCCGATATTACAGTTCCTGCCAAAAACAGCCTTTTCGAAAGAAACAGCCATAACCCCACTCTTATCAAGGGCTACAAATGGTACGACAATACATACCATCAGGAGGTTATAATCAAAAACCGCAAAGGCGAAAACCTTCACGGCGTGGAGTTCCGCAACCCCTCAAACAGCAATATATGGGCGGTAGTCCTTCACGGCTGGACAAACGTTAACCGTGAAATGTCAGTCTACGGTATGGAATACTACAAAAGAGGCTTTAATGTGCTTCTTCCCGACCTTCGCGGTCACAATAACAGTGAGCATAAATTCGTAACAATGGGCTGGATGGACAGGCTCGATGTGGTTGACTGGATAAACAGCATCGTTAAAGAAAACCCTAAAGCCAAAATCGTCATTCACGGCACATCCATGGGCGGTGCCACCACCATGATGACCACAGGTGAAGAGCTTCCCGAAAACGTCGTTCTTGCCGTGGAGGATTGCGGTTATACCTCCGTCAAGGATATTTTCACCGACCAATGCATAAGAAAATATCATCTCCCCCCGAAGCTTGTTATGCCCCCTGCGGCTCTTATCTGCCGTATAATCAACGGCTTTTCCATGGGCAAGGCTTCCTGTGTGGAACAGCTTAAAAAGTCGAAAACTCCCACCCTTTTCATTCACGGCGACAAGGATGAATTTGTTCTTCCGTCAAATCTTGACCCGGTTTTCAATGCCTGTGCAGCTGAAAAGGAAAAGCATATAATCCGCGGTGCAGAACACGCCGTCTCCGCCTTCTGGTTCCCCGAAGAGTATTGGTCAACTGTGGACGCTTTCTTGGAAAAGCATCTTTACAGCAAGATGGCAAGCTGAAACCTTTCCGTCACGGCAAAGCCGTACCACCTCTCCTTATCAAGGAGAGGCTTTTTCGTTACCTTCTTTAACACAAATAAAATACAGACACGGAAGGGGTGCCCAACCGTGTCTGTTTAATTAATTCGGCGGAATATCGCTTTCTCATTTATGAGACCTTAACCTCTATTCTGCATTCATTATCAGTCCGGGTAACCGTTAGGATTCTGACTCTGCCATCTCCAGGAGTCGGCACACATTTCGTCAATTCCTCTTTCAGCCTTCCAGCCAAGCTCTGCATAAGCCTTTGACGGGTCGGAATAACATACGGCAACGTCACCGGGACGGCGGTCAACGATTTTATAGTTAATCTTTACGCCGCTCGCCTTTTCGAAAGCCTTGACAACATCGAGAACGCTGTAGCCTGTACCTGTGCCGAGGTTGTAAACGTCAAGACCGCTTTTGCCTAAAACTCTCTGAAGAGCCTTAACGTGACCTGCGGCAAGGTCAACAACGTGGATATAGTCTCTTACGCCTGTGCCGTCGTGTGTGTCATAATCACTGCCGAAAACGCTTAAGCACTCACGCTTACCGATGGCAACCTGTGTGATGAAGGGCATAAGGTTATTGGGAATGCCGTTGGGGTCTTCACCGATTCTGCCGCTTTCGTGGGCGCCAATGGGATTGAAGTAGCGGAGAAGGCAGATTGACCATTCCTTATCGGATTTGAAAAGGTCGGAAAGAATAATTTCTATCATGAACTTTGTGGTGCCGTAGGGGTTTGTGGTACCGCCTGTGGGCATAGACTCCTTAAGAGGAGACACATTGTTCATACCGTAAACGGTAGCAGAAGAGCTGAAAACGATTTTCTTACAGCCGTTCTTTTTCATAACATCGCAAAGAACAAGAGTACCTGCGATATTATTATCGTAATATTCCAAAGGCTTCTGACAGCTTTCACCCACAGCCTTAAGACCTGCAAAATGGATTACTGCATCGATTTTTTCTGCCTTGAAAATTTTGTCAAGACCTTTTTCATCTCTGATGTCGCACTCATAAAATGTGACGGGCTTACCGCTCAGGTCTGCCGTTCTTTTGAGAGCTTCTCTTTTGCTGTTATAGAAATTATCCACTACAACAACATCATAGCCTGCTTTGATAAGTTCAATACATGTGTGTGAGCCGATATAACCGGCGCCGCCTGTAACAAGAATTGACATATTCCTTCACCTCGTTTATAATATATAAAAAGTTTACCTTTCGATTATACAATAAAATAATTCAACTTTCAATAGTTTTAGCATAAGGAGAATGAATTTATGGAAAATTTATCTGATATTTCCGTTATAAGAAGAGTTATGGAAAAGCACGGCTTCAATTTTTCCAAAGCCCTCGGACAAAACTTCCTCATCAATCCCACCGTCTGCCCCCGTATGGCTGAAATGTGCGGTGCCGACGAAAATACGGGTGTTATTGAAGTGGGTGCAGGTGTGGGTGTTCTTACGGCAGAGCTTGCCAAAAGAGCGAAAAAGGTAGTGTGCATTGAGCTTGACACAAGACTTCTTCCCGTCCTTGACGAAACTCTCTCTGACTTTGATAATATCGAGATTATCAATGGGGACATTATGAAAACCGACCTTAAGGCACTTATCGAAGAAAAGTTTCAGGGCATGAAGGTGGTAGTCTGTGCAAATCTCCCCTACTACATCACTTCTCCCGTTATTACCCTTCTCCTCGAAAGCAAGCTTCCCATTGAGGCGGTTACTGTTATGATACAGAAGGAGGCGGCTGACAGACTTTGCACGCCCGTGGGCTCAAGAGATTCGGGTGCTATCACAGTATGCACCAACTACTATTCCGTACCCGAAACACTTTTCCATGTTTCGAGAGGCTCCTTTATGCCTGCCCCCAATGTGGACAGCACGGTTATAAGACTGAACATCAGAAAAGAGCCTGCAGTTAAGGTGAGCGATGAAAAGAAGTTTTTCAAAATGGTTAAGGCCGCTTTTGCACAAAGAAGAAAGACAGCAGTAAACTCCATCGCAAGCGGTATGTCAATTCCCAAAGATAAGGTAGCTGAGGCTATTACCGCGGCAGGGCTTGACGTTAATGTGAGGGCGGAAAAGCTTTCGATGGATGATCTTGCAAATATATGTGAAAACCTGTAATTAATTCGGAATGCACAATGCGCAATTCGCAATCGCGGGGAACACTTCGGAAAACAGCAAGTGGTACACCGCCAAATTAACAGAATATATCGTAGGGCGGGATGAGTCATCCCGCCGCATTTTTATGTTTCTTCTTTTGGTACAGATGAAATGAATAAAATAAACAGTTATTTCGTAAAGTAAAAACCTTTACAGCAAAACCGATGCTGTAAAGGTTTTTTCTTTACTATGTTGAAAATCCCGTTAAGAATGTTAAAAGGTGCAGATAATTTAACATTTATCCGTTTTTAGGGACTTTAAGCTGTGAAAAACTGTAAAGTTTTCAACTTTACTGACAGGGTTTTCCACATTTTTGTTGAAAACTTTCGAGGATTATTCATTATACATAATTTTTTGCATATACAAAAAGCTGCATTAATATTCCCTCGCTATTCTCGCAAAACGGTAGTCGTTTTCATAGCTGATAGTACCCGATGAGCGGTAAATACTCAGCACCAGACCGACAGCGAGATACAAACAAACTGTCGATGAACCGCCTGCACTTATAAATGGCAGAGTGATACCGATAACGGGAAGAAGACGGGTACACATACCGATATTGATAACCGCCTGTGCGATAAGCATAAATGCTACGCCGTAGCACATCATTTCTGCGGCGAAGTTCTTTGCGCGCTTACCTACGGCAACTATTCTTATAGCAAGTAAAAGGAAAAGGCTTAAAAGCACAAGAGCACCGATAAAACCGAACTCTTCGCAGATAGCAGAAAAAATCATATCGTTCTGCTTTTCGGGTAAAAGAGTGCTTTGAGTAAGCTCTCCTTTATAAAGTCCCATCCCCGTAAAACCGCCGTTCTGTATTGCCTTAAGTGCCTGATTCTGCTGATAAATTTCTGTGGGATATGCATCAGGGTTAAACAGAGCAAGGATACGGTTGCGCTGAATGTTATCGAAAACCTTAAGCCAGATAACAGGTGAAGCGGCGGCAA
This sequence comes from Acutalibacteraceae bacterium, assembly GCA_045604385.1. GTDB lineage: Bacteria > Bacillota > Clostridia > Oscillospirales > Acutalibacteraceae > UBA6857. Next base: position 6,107 of record JAZUNX010000050.1, on the reverse strand, counting down.
TAAGAAGTCCCCCTGCAGGGAAGTAGAGCCAATGAACACCTGAGACGAGCATCATGCCGACAAACATAAGGCCAAAGATAAGTGCCGAGCCCATATCACCTGTCGCAACAACGAGGACAATGGGAATCATAGCGTGTACACAAAGAAAAAATACTGTCTTGAGTGAGGAAATGTCGTTTTTTACCTTGCTTAAATGAAAGGCAAAGGTGATAATAAAGCCTATCTTGACTATTTCCGACGGCTGAAAATAAAGATCGCCCGGTAGCTTCAGCCAGGAAATAGCATCACTTCGTGCGTCGGGTGAAACACCGATAGCAAAAAGAGAAAGCATAAGCCCTATAGAGGCTATGCCCACCAAGGGCCACAGCTTCAATATAATATCGTAGTCAATAACAGAAATGATAAATGCCGCCACTATACCCAAACCGAAAGCAAGAATCATAACCCCCGTGTCACGGGAAAGGTATGTACCTGCATCTGCATTGAAGGTAGCACTGCTTACGGCTACGGTGCCGAAAACAGAAAGCGCCGTGCAGAGAAAGACAGTTATCAGATCCGTTCCTTTTATAAAACTTTTTAAGGCTTTAACCATCGTTCACATCACCTTTTTTCAAAGTTCTGGCTTTAAGTTCTCTTTCAGCCTGCGGCAGACGAAGGTAAGAAGGCATTATCTCACCGCCGGAAAGAAGCTTGTCTTCGCTGTAATTCCTTTCAGCGGCAAGTGCGACAGAGGAGCCTCTCTGGTACACATTACCTGCACCTGCCTTTTTATAGCCTAAAGCCTTGTGACAGATTTCCGCACCGTCACCGACAAAGATAATCTCTCCCTCGTATTCCTTCAGCTTTTCGCCCAGGTCATCTATTTTAAGAGCAGAGTCCTCCATTAGTCTTGTCACAGTGCCATTGTCATTTAAAAATACGCCACAGTAGACCTGCTGACATCTTGCGTCCATAACGGAAACGGCTATGCAGTCCCTGTCATAGAGATTATAGGCAAGAGCTTCGAGAGTGGAAACGGCCATCGCCTTTTTATCGAGACCGTCGCAAAGACCCTTAACCGCCGCCACGCCGATTCTCACTCCCGTAAAGGAGCCGGGGCCCACACTGCAGGCAAAAAAGTCGATGTCCGAAAGCTGAATTTCAGCATTTTTCAGCGTACTGTCAATCATCGGAAGCAGAGTACGGGAATGGGTAAGACCCGTATTGACGGAGCTTTCACTCAAAATTTTTCCGTTTTCTGTCACAGCCACAGAGGCACAGACGGCACTGGTATCAATTGCTAAAATCTTCATCACATTCCACTCCTTCCACATTTATAATTCTGCTGTTTTCGTCTTCGTATTTTTCTATGGTAACTCTGACCGTGCTTTCGGGCAGAGCGTTTTCGATGTTTTCACTCCATTCCACGGCTAAAATCGCTCCCATATCGAGATAATCAAAAAAGCCGCTGGAATAAAGGTCGTCCCAAGATTCAACCTTATACATATCGAAATGCACCAAGGGGGGATTTCCGCCATAATCATTAACGATGGCGAAGGTGGGACTTGAAACATGGCAATCTATGCCAAGACCTTTGGCAAGACCGCGGGTGAAGGCAGTTTTACCCATACCGAGACCGCCGAAAAATGCCACTACAGTGCCACCCTTCAGGTGCTTTGCTACCAATGCGGCAAAGGCTTCTGTTTCCTCTGTGCTGCGGGTAATACGGGTAATCATACTTTCACCTCTCCGATAAAACAATTTACATTATATAATAGCACGAATAACAGACAAGGTCAAGATTAGACAAAACAATTTACATATCTTAAATTTTTCTTACAAAGCTTATATCCATATTGTAAAAACTACGTTTATCACTTATTATATAAATGTAAAGGAGTTGATTTATATGAAGAAAGAAAACAGCAAGAAAATAATCGCAGTTATTTTTTTTACCGTCGTTTATGCCTTTGGTGCTTTACTGCTGATGAGTAATTTTTACGATGGATACCTTCTCTTTTTTGTCTTTTCTGCAGTAATGTACATAGCAGAAATACTCATTTCAAAATTCACAAAAATCAAGCCCGTTACATTTTTCCTCTCTATTTTATTCCTGACACTCGTTTCCCTTGTTATAGAGCTTACTTATCCTACCTACTATTTCACGCTTCTTACCTATGCACTTCTTTTTCTCTCCTTTAGGTCGGGATTTTTGCTTATCGACTTCATAAGAATAAAGAAATACAAACTTATACCTGTTTCTGTTGTGCTATGCATTTCCTTAATGTTCGGTGCTTCAAAAACAGAGCTCCTGTACCGCGAATATAAGGATATGATAGTAGGAACCGCAGACCGCACCTCCTCCTGGGCTTCCATAAATCAGATATTGGAAAAGCAGGAGAACTGGGAGAAGATCGTAGAAGAGTCACCCTTCACCCTCGGAGAAATAGCTGAAAGAAAGATGACAAATTCCGGCGATATATGGGACGAGCAGTACAGCATCGGCAGAACCTTCCCCGAAATGGACGGCTCGACGGTATGTGTGCCCATGGCTATGGAGTTCGCACGGCAGCATCTGGGCTTCGACGATGAAAATGTCCGTGATTTCGTGGATTTTTCCACCACCCACTACGCCTACGAAAACCTTATCACAAAGAGAGATGATATGCATTGGTATTTCACCTATAACGGTAAATATCTGGACTATTATAAAAGAGAGCCTGTCGATCTGGTTATAGCCACTCATCCCTCGGACGAGGAACTGAAAATGGCAGAGGATGCGGGTATAGAATTAGTCCTCGAGCCTGTCTGCTACGACGCCTTCGTTTTCATCACCCATAAGGATAATCCTGTGGAAAGCCTCACGGTTCAGCAGGTGAAGGACATCTACTCGGGTAAGATAAAGAACTGGAAGGATGTGGGCGGTAATGACGAAAAAATAAGAGCCTTCCAGAGAGAAAAAAACTCGGGCAGTCAGACGGCCATGGAAAGGCTCATTATGGGCGGTGCCGATATGATTGACCCCATAGAGGTCAAGGTTATAGAGGGTATAGGTGAATTAGTGGATGCCGTGGCAGAATATGAAAACAATACCGCAAGTCTCGGCTACACCTATCGCTACTACATCGATAACCTTTATAAAAACGATGAAATCAAGACAATAGCCATCGACGGCATTTACCCTACCGATAAAAACATTCGAAGCGAATTCTATCCCTATACCACCAATTATTACGGTGTTATCAGAAAGGAAGATGAAAATGAGAACGGCGGAAAGTTCCTTCAGTGGATTTTATCCGATGAAGGTCAGAAATGTGTCGGACAGGCGGGATATATAACAATAAAATAAAGGAAGTAATTTTATGACAAAAAAGCACCTGGCACTGCCCGTAAAAATCGTACTCTTCATCTGCTTTTCGATACTGTATATTTTAACCTTTTTTGGGGCCGTCGGCACGGAAAGAGCAGTAATAAATATCTGTGTAAAACAGAATCTGGATTACCTGTACGGTCACGGTGTAACAATTTCTCTGATATTAACCTTCAGTGTAATGTTTATTGGATTGCTTCTGCTTATTATCGCAGAGACAGTGCTTTACAAAAGAACTGATATTCCCGACGGTTTTTTCATCCTCTTACCCTTTGCCATAACTCTGTTTTTCGTTATCTGCGTGTTTTTACGGAAAACCTTTACAGGCAGTTTTTATGGCGGTGAAATGCTCTTTCTTTATTTTGCCATACTCGGAATTATCAAAGCCGTCTATGATATTATAAGGCTTATAAAAATAAAAAGATATACGCTCATACCGATTTGTCTGCTCTCTCTGGCGGGTACGTTTCTATGCTTTTTCAGCCCTTATTTATATGAGGAATACCGCATCTATACAGAATCCATAAGTGCTCCTCCCTTTTTGAATCTTTAAGAATATAAACGCCCGTCAGGAATCCTCCCGACGGGTATTTTTCTATGACGAAAACAAAAAGAGAACAGCTCTCACTGCTCTCTTATCTATCATTTATATTCACTAATACTAATAACCTTTTTCAAATCCTTTAAATCTGTTTCATCATCTGCGGCTACGGCGGCAACAGCAAAGGTGAACACCATAACAGCCGTTAAAATCAGCGAAATTATTCTTCTCGGTTTTCTCATCCTGCACCTCCTTGTTTTATTCTTATACTATGATGATACTCATTTTTTCTCTGCGGTCAAGACAGTACAGACATTATTCACTTATTATTTATCTTTTCTCCATAAAATAAGATAAAAATTTTTTACTTTTTCTCCCATAAACTTCCTCAAACTTCTTGCAAATCTCTTTATATTATTGTATACTAATTGAGTATGTAAAGTGGTATCGTGTTTTTTATGATACTGAAAAAATTAACGGAGGAATTAACTAATGGCAGAAATCGAAAAAAGCAACAGTTTTATCGATATGGAACATGACATAATGAAGTTCTGGGAAGATAACGATTGCTACAATAAGCGTACAGAAAAAAATAAAGACAAACCCCGCTTCCGTTTCATCGACGGACCTATCACAGCGAACAACCCTATGGGTATCCACCACGCCTGGGGACGTACCCTTAAGGATACCTTCATCAGATATAAATCAATGCAGGGCTACTCCTGCCGCTGTCAGAACGGCTTTGACAGCCAGGGTCTCTGGGTTGAGGTCGGCGTAGAAAAGGACCTCGGTCTTCAGACAAAGAAGGACATCGAAAACTACGGTATCGGTGAATTCACACATAAGTGTGTGGACAGAGTAAAGCACTTTTCAGGTATTATTGCGGACCAGTCAAAGAGATTAGGTCAGTGGATGCAGTGGGATAACTCCTACTACACAAACACAGACCTTAACATCACAAGCATCTGGCACTTCCTCAAAACCTGCGACGATAACGGCTGGATCAAGAGAGAGTACAAGCCTATGCCCTGGTGTCCCCGCTGCGGTACATCACTTTCAGAGCACGAAATGACAGGCTCTTACAAAACCGTTACTCACAACTCTGTTTTCTTCAAGCTTCCTATTGAAGGCACAGACAGTAAGATTATCGTATGGACCACTACTCCCTGGACACTTTCATCAAACGTTGCTCTTGCAGTAAACCCCGAAATCGACTATGTTGAAGTAAAGGTAAAGAGCGACGAAAAGACCCTCATTCTCGCTAAAAATGCTATCAAGTATCTCGGCGAAGATAAGCTCGAGGTTCTCCGTATGTTCAAGGGTGAAGAGCTTGTCGGCAAAAAATATGACACCTGTTTCCCCGAACTCGAAGCACAGCAGGGCTTCGAACATAAAATCGTAGCATGGGAAGATGTTGACGCCGAAGAAGGTACAGGCGTTGTTCACATCGCTCCCGGTTGCGGTGCAGAAGATAACGAGCTCGGCAAAAGATTAGGTCTTCCCGAAATTATGCCCGTTGACGATATGGGTATCTTCCTCAAGGGCTTCGGCTTCTTCACTGGCAAAAACTCAAAGGAAATCGCTGACGAGGTATTCGAAGAGCTCAAAAAGAGAGATAAGCTTTATCTCGTTAAGCCTCACGAGCACTCCTACCCCGTATGCTGGAGATGTAAGGAAGAGCTTATCTACCGTCTCGTTCCCTCCTGGTTCATCCGTACAGAGGAGCTTAAGCCTCGTCTTATCAAAAACGCAATGAGCGTTAAGTGGGAGCCTGAATCAAACGGCAAGAGAATGCTCGACTGGCTCAACAATATGGGCGACTGGAACATTTCCCGTAAGCGCTACTACGGTATGCCTCTCCCCTTCTATGTATGCGAGGACTGCGGTAATGTTCATGTCGTAGGTTCAATTGACGAACTCAAGAGCCTTGCAGTTGATCCCGCAAAGGTTGACGCTCTCCCCGAGCTTCACAGACCCTGGATTGACGAAATCGAAATCAAGTGCCCCAAGTGCGGCAAGAATGTCAAGAGAATCACCGACGTCGGCGACGTATGGCTCGACGCAGGTATCGTTCCCTTCTCAACCACAGAGTACTTTGACAATAAAGAAGAATGGAGAAAGAACTATCCTGCTGAATGGGTTGTTGAAATGCGTGAGCAGGTACGTCTTTGGTTCTATTCAATGCTGTTTATGAGCACTGTTCTTGAAGATAAAGCT
>JAZUNX010000049.1:0-27985 GCA_045604385.1 Acutalibacteraceae bacterium | reverse complement strand
ACAATAATCGTAGAATCAAGCTAAAATTAAATGGCTTGACACCTGCTGTGCACAGATCTCAAGCCATTTTAGCAGCTTAATATTTAATTTGCACAAGTTTTTCTAAAAAACTTTGTCTAACTTTTTGGGGTCACTTCATTTACTGTCTCTGTGGTTTTTTTGCTGTCTTTTTAACTGAAGGAATAGGTCTTACCCTTTTCCGTCATAAATGAGGTTACTCCATTTTCGAAGGTGGTTTCCATTTCCTTGCCCTCTTCATCGTAAACGAGCATTATTTTGCCGTCATACTTTAGAGAGCATTTTCCGACTTCGCCCGATTTTACCGTAGCGGTTTTGAGGCGGTCATTTTCCCATTTGATGTCGAGTTCGAAGTTGCCTCTTGCCATAAGACCTTTGATTTCGCCCTCGTGCCAGGAAGTGGGAAGGGCGGGCAGAACGGCAATATAATCGCCGTGGCTTTGCAGAAGCATTTCACACACACCCGCCGTAAAGCCGAAGTTACCGTCAATCTGGAAGGGGGGATGGGTGCCGAAAAGATTTTTGAGAATGGCACTTTTCATAATGTTTTCCACTATGATATTGCACTTTTCGCCTTCGCCTAAACGGGCGTAGGAAAGAAGACGGATGGCAAGTCCCCAACCTGTGCTTTTGTAGCCTCTGTCCTCAAGAGTGGTGAGGGCGGCTTTCTTTAGTTTTTCATCGTCGGGTGAAATCTGGCTGAAGGGATAAAGGGAAAGAAGGTGGGAAATGTGGCGGTGCTTTTTTTGTACACCCTTTGTTCTGTAGCCTCGCATAAAGAAGCTGTCTTCATTATACCATTCCTTTATCTGTCCCCATTTGCCCACGGAGAGAGGCTTGAGGCGGACTATCTGCTTTTCTACGGTGTCAATTACTTCCTTGTTCACCGCATCGGCAAAGCCCTTTTCCCCGAGCTCCTTTGCGGCGTGAAGAACATCGGAATAAAGATTATATACGATACACTGGTCATAAGTGTTACCTGCGGCGACGGGGCCGTGCTCGGGGGAATAACCGGGAGAAACCACAAGTCGACCGCTCTTTTCATCCTCGATAAGAAGCTTTGTCCACATAAGGGCGCATTCTTCCATAGCGGGATAAATATCATTTTTAAGCTTTTGGATATCACAGGTGAAGCGGTAATAGTCATACATTTCCTGTAATGCCCATGCACCGTTGGTGGGAGCCCAGCCCCACTGCCATTCAGAGCCCATACCCACAAAGCCGAGGGGGGTTACCATGGTGTGGAACATAAAGCCTGTGGGCTTTTCATAGTCTGGAGTGCCGTCGGGCCTATCTTCACCGATTCCGAGGCTTTTGTTAGCCACCACTCTGCCCGGCTTTTTAAGGGAGTTTACGAAGTCGATATAAGGGAGTGCCGTTTCCGCTAAATTAGCCACATAAGCGGGCCAGTAGTTCATTTGCACATTTACATTGAAATGATAGTCGCAGCACCAGGCAGGATTGTTTTTCGCATTCCATATACCCTGCAAATTGGCGGGGAGTGAGCCGTCGCGGGAGGAGGCTATGAGAAGGTATCTGCCGTACTGGAAAAGAGTGGTGATAAGACTTCTTTTATACTCACCCTTTTTGCTGAAGCGTTTGAGCATATAGTCGGTAGTGAGAGGCGCTTCCTCTTGACCCAAAGTGAAGGAGACACGGTTATAAAGGCCTGTGTAGTCCTTGATATGTGCCCTGTAAAGGTCACCGAATGTCTTTTCCGAGGCTTTGCTGACGGTATCCTTTGCTGTCTGCAAGGGGTCAACATCGCTGAAATATTCGGGGTAGTTATTTATGTAGTTAGTAGCAAGGCTCATAATGATAATGGCCTCTGTGGCATCCTTTACCACTATTCGGTCTTCCTTATATTCAACGGTGCCGTCGCTTGTAATCTTCACAAAGCCGCCGTACTTCATTCCGTTGGCATCTTTTCCGTCCTCGCCGTTAAGACCGATATTAGCCTTTACGGTGCCGAAAAGAGAGATGCCTTCTTCGTTCACTTTAACCGTTCCCTTTTGCTCGGAAACCACATAAGCCTCGAAGCTTAAGGATGCATCCTCGCCCTCGGCCTGTAATCTTCCCACGAAAACATTGTCGGGATAAGAGACGAAATAGTGTCTTGTGAAGGAGGTCTTTTCGTCCTTGTAGGAAACCATAGCCGAGGCTGTGTCAAGGTCAAGGTCACGGACATATTTATCGGCATTTTCACTGCCGTCGAAATTAAAGTAGAGATTACCGAAGGATTGATATGCACCAAAGCCCGTCATATCGCCCTGAAGGTTTTTCATTTTTGCCGTGGCGGCTTTATCGTCACCCTTTGAGAGAAGTGACTGAATTTCTCTGTAGGCTTCGCCTTTATCTTTTTTGCCTGTTCCGCCGTCAAAGCCTTCCACATCCTTGCCGCCTGACCATAAGGTCTTTTCGTTGAAGTGGATAAGCTCGGTTTTGATACCGCCGAAAACCTTGACGCCTATTTTGCCGTTACCCAAAGGCAGGGCTTCATTTTCCCAGCCGTAGTAACTCATGTGAGCAGGCTCTTTATAGCATAAATACATAGAAACACCTCTTGATAATTCGGAATTCGCAATTCGCAATGCACAATCGCGGGGAAGCCTTCGGGTGACGGATAATTATATTCCGCCAAATTAATCTTCCTCTGATTGTTTATTACTGATTGCATATCGGTTTTATTATATCTTTTTTTGACTGTTTCTGTCAACCGAAAATAAAATATAAAATATCATAAAAATACAAGAATAAATTGATTTTTGAATTGAACTGTGTTATCATATATTATGTATATTTATATTTTGCTTTGAGAAAGGTTAAGATGATGAAAGAAGATTATCTTGTAACCATTGTCACCAACCAGGAAATAGAGGGTGAACACGAACTTTTAGAGGTGACCACCCACGGTCATTTGGAGGGTGAGGGTGACAGTTACACTCTTATATATACGGAACAGGAAGAGGACGGCACCGAAAGCACCACAAAGCTTCAGGTGGAAAAGGGCTCTTTGGTGACCGTAAATCGTGAGGGCAGTATCAGCACCTATATGATTATCGAAAGGGAAGTCCGACACCTGTCCCACCACGTCACACCCTACGGAAGTTTTTCCATGGGTGTTTGCGGAAATGAAATAATGTCCGATATGACCGCCGAGGGCGGTAAGCTCCGATTCAGTTATGCTACGGATATTGAAAAAAATCCTTTGGGCACGATTGAATTCGATATAACAGCAAAAAGAAAACCGGGTTACAAAGCCGAACAGGAGGAACATTAATGTCCATTACAGTAGATAAAGCACAAAATCAGATAAGACAGACCGTAAGGGATGCCATCGCAAAGGCACAGAGCAAGGGTATTTTACCCGAAGGTGAAGCAAATTCTTTTTCCGTGGAGGTACCTGCCGACAGAAATAACGGTGACTACTCCACAAACGCCGCTATGGTCAATGCCAAAGCCTTCCGTCTGCCTCCCGTAAAAATTGCACAGGCAATAATGGAAAATGCAGACCTTGAAGGTACATACTTCAAAGAAATCAAAATCGCAGGCCCCGGCTTCATTAATTTTTATCTTTCCGATGTTTACTATGCCGATATTCTTTTCGAAATAAAAGAGGCAGGTGACAGCTACGGCAGAAGCAATTACGGCGGCGGTAAAAAGATAAACGTTGAATTCGTTTCCGCCAACCCCACAGGCCCCATGCACATGGGTAACGCCAGAGGCGGTGCTTTAGGTGACTGCCTTGCAGGTGTTCTCGACTATGCAGGATACGAGGTTGCAAGAGAATTTTACGTAAACGATGCAGGTAATCAGATCGAAAAATTCGGTCTTTCCCTTGATATAAGATACCGTCAGCTTTGCGGTGAAGAAATCGATCTTCCTGAGGACAGCTACCACGGTGAGGATATTATTGAAAGAGCCGGCGAATTCAAAGAGGTTTACGGTGAAGCTTTTATGGAAAAGAGCGAAGAGGAAAGAAGAAAAGCTCTTGTAGAATTTGCTCTTCCCAAAAACCTCGAAAATATGAAAAAGGCTATGGAAAAATACCGTATCGATTATGACCTGTGGTTCAGTGAACTCACACTCCATAACGGCGGTGAGCTTCAGGAAACCATCGACATACTCACAAAGGGCGGTTACACTTATGAAAAGGACGGCGCTCTTTGGTATAAGAATAAAGAAGTGCAGACAAAAATGCTTCTTCGTGAGGGAAAAACGCAGGAATATATCGATAAATTAGAGCTTAAGGATGATGTTCTTATCCGTGCCAACGGCAACCCCACCTACTTTGCGGCGGATATTGCCTACCACAGAAACAAGCTTGAAAAAAGAGGCTTTGACAAGGCTATCGACGTATGGGGTGCTGACCACCACGGCCACGTTGCCCGTATGAAGGGTGCTATGGAGGCTGTGGGCATCGACCCTGACAGACTTGACATTCTCCTTATGCAGTTTGTCCGTCTTGTCCGCGACGGAGAAGTAGTAAGAATGTCAAAGAGAACAGGGAAGGCCATTACCCTCGTTGACCTTCTTAATGAAGTTCCCATCGATGCAGTCCGTTTCCTTTTCAATATCAGAGAGCCGGGCTCACTCATGGACTTTGACCTTGATCTTGCTGTTGAGCAAAGCTCACAGAACCCCGTTTACTATTGCCAGTATGCTCATGCAAGAATCTGCAGTATTCTCTCAAAACTTGAAAGCGAAGGCAAAAAGGTAAGAGACTGCACTTCAGAGGAATTACAGAAGCTCACATGTCCCGAAGAAAGGGAGCTTATCCGATTCCTTTCAACTTTAGGCGACACTATTATCGGCGCGGCAAAGAATTACGACCCTGCGAAGGTTACTCACTACGCTGTGGATCTTGCCACTCTTTTCCATAAATTCTACAGTGCCTGTCGTGTAAGTGTTGAAGATGAAAGCCTTATGCAGGCAAGACTTTTCCTTTGCATCTGTGTCAGGGATACCATGAAGAGTATTCTTACAATGCTTAAGGTTGTCTCTCCCGAAAGAATGTAATGTATTTTTAGTATTTTTGTTAAAATACTAAAAAAGTAAAGTAAAATTAAACTGCGTAATCCATAATAAAATAAACTACAAAGAAAGAGAGAAAATATTATGAATCCCGAAAAAATTCTTGTTGTTGACGACGACCTTAACATCTGCGAGCTCTTAAGACTTTATCTTACAAAGGAAGGCTATAATGTAGTAATAGCCAACGACGGACAGAGCGCCGTTACCACCTTCCAGGAGGAAAGCCCCTCCCTTGTACTTCTTGACATAATGCTTCCCAAGCTTGACGGCTGGCAGGTATGCAGAGAAATCAGAAAGTTTTCCGAAACTCCCATCATTATGCTCACAGCAAAGGGTGAGGTTTTTGACCGCGTTTTAGGTCTTGAGCTCGGTGCCGATGACTATGTGGTAAAGCCCTTTGATACAAAAGAAATTGTGGCAAGAATCAAAGCAGTTCTTCGCCGTAGTGCCGCTTCCGCTACCGAAGAAATCAAGGAAGTGCATTATGACAAGCTTTCCATCAATCTTACCAATTACGAACTCAAGGTAGGCGGTGTACAGATTGATACTCCTCCCAAAGAAATGGAGCTTATCTTCCATCTTGCCAAAAATCCCAACCGTGTATTCACCCGCGACCAGCTTCTTGACGAGGTATGGGGCTACGATTATTACGGTGACTCCCGTACCGTCGATGTCCACGTCAAGCGTCTTCGTGAAAAATTAGAAGGTGCTTCGGATAAATGGGAGCTGCGCACTGTTTGGGGCGTAGGCTACAAATTCGAAACAAAAGAATAATTAACTCCGGAAGCGCCTGATTTTTTCAGGCGTTTTCTTGAAAGAGGGAAGAAAAATGGCTAAAAGAAAAAAGATAAAAAGAAGGAAAAAAGCCGGTATTCTCAAAAAGTACTTTTTACGTTCAGCACTTACTGTCACCGTAGGATTCATAACTCTTTGCTTTATAATGATGTTATTTATCGGAGGTCAGTGGTGGGACGAAAAATATGTTTCCCTTAACCGCAATATAAATAATATAAGTGAGGCATACATTTCTCTTTCCATTGATAAAAACACCGAAAAGAGCAAGGCTGAAGCCGCCTCTGCGGAAATGACGCTGCACAATGTTTTAAGCACCATGGGCAAGGCTACACTTTCCGAATACTTTATAACGGACACTAAAGGTGATGTTCTTTACTGCAGTGACTGTGACGCGGGAGACAATCACGGTTGTGAAAATCACCGTAACTACCACGTGTCACAGGAGCATATAAACAGAGCCTTAAAGGGCAGATATTCCGACTATATAAGCGACGAGGATTTTGAAATAGGCTCCTTTGTTTCCGTCAATCCCATTTTCAGGGAAGATGTCCCCGTAGCCGTTGCCTTCGCCGTTGAGGATGCCATTACAGGTCTTGTGCCGTACATTGTGCGGATTATTGAGTCATTCTTTTACTCGCTGATTATAGCACTCATAGCTGTTTTTATTGCGCTTTTCTTTATTGCCAGAGATATTGCCCTTCCGCTTTCCGATATGCAGAAAATCACTGACCATTATGCAAAGGGAGACTTTGACTATAAGGCAAGAGAAAACTATAAAAACCGCGAACTGAACGATTTTGCCAAGGCTCTCAACAAGATGGGCTATGAGCTTAAAATCAATGAGGATTCCCGTAAAAGCTTTGTTGCAAATGTTTCTCATGAGCTGAAAACACCCATGACCTCCATAGGCGGTTTCATTGACGGAATTATGGACGGCACCATACCTCCGAGTGAAGAGAAAAAATACCTCAATATCGTTTCAAATGAGGTTAAAAGACTTTCCCGTATGGTTGTTTCTATGCTTAATCTTTCAAAAATCGAGGCAGGAGAAATCGAACTTTCTCCCATCATTTACGATGTCAGCGCCCAGGTCTTTGAAACTCTTCTGTCCTTCGAAAAGACCATCAATGAAAAGCATATAGAAATCGAAGGCTTTGAGGAAATCGGTTCGGTTTTAATGCGCGCCGATAAAGATCTTGTTCAGCAGGTAATTTATAACCTTCTCGATAATGCGGTGAAATTCACTCCCGAAAAGGGTACCATAAGAATTTTTGCCGAAAATGACGGAGAGGTTACCAGGGTTTTAATTAAAAATTCGGGACCCGGTGTTTCCGAAGAAGAAATAGCCAGAATATTTGAGCGCTTTTATAAGGTGGATAAATCCCGTTCCTACGATACCAAGGGCGTAGGCCTCGGTCTTTATATCGTAAAAACCATCATAAATATGCATGACGGTGATATTTACGCCTCAAGCAAGCAGGGCGAATATACGGAATTTGCCTTTGAAATCCCCTATATCGACGAATAATTAAAAATTTTTAAACTTACTTTTAATGTAAGCAGTTATTCTCTATTCATAAAATCAGTTAACCCTAAAAGGAGCAAATACTTATGAACGACAATGAAAACAGATTTGACGGCTTCGGTGAGGAAGCAAATGCAGAAAACAATACTCACGCGGAAGAAAATCCTACTCCGTATTTTTCTTTTGACTTCCCGAAGCCTCCCGTATATTCCGCAGAAGACAAAGAACAAGCCAAGGAAGATGTTTTCTCTTCAGCTTCAGAGGAAGAGATTAAAGCAGAGCCCGTGAACACAGAACCTGTCTTCAATCCTTATGCACCGCCCGAAAGCGGAGAAAGTTCTTTCGGCTCTACCTATCTTTATACTTCGGCAAATATGCCCCACAGTCAGGAGCCTGCTCCCTCACAGCAGCCTCCTCACAGAACCTATCAGCCCGAGCAACCCTATAACTTCGGCACACAGCCTTCTTATCAGCCTGTTCCCGAAGAGCGACAGAAAAAGGGAAAGGGCAAAAAAATTGCCGCAGTGATAATAATTATCTGCCTTATCGTTGGTGCCGTGGCTATGGCATTAAGCTTTTCTGACCGCAGAGGTAATACACAGGTAACGCAGAACGATACCACCGTCGAATCTACTGCTCCCACCACAGCAAATTCTGTCTATGCCACCACTCAGCCGGGTACTGTAGAACTTTATAATTCTGTTATCGTTGCCGAAAAGGCCAGACCCGGCGTAGTAGGTGTTATGACCTATAAGCAGGGACAACTCGACGGAGAAGGCTCAGGTGTTTTATGGAAAGAAGAAAACGGTTTTACCTATGTTATTACCTGTGCTCATGTTATCAATTCAAAGGGCGTAACCTACGGTGTTATGCTTGAAGACGGAAAAACTTATGAAGCGGAAATGGTAGCCGCTGATACCAGAACAGACATCGGTGTTCTTAAAATAGAAACCACAGGGCTTCCTCTGGCTGAAATAGGTAATTCTTCCACACTTAAAATCGGTGAGCCTATTTATGCTATCGGTAATCCCGGCGGCAGTGCTTTTTTTGGTTCCGTAACTGACGGTATCATTTCTTCCATTGACCGTTCTATTTCCTCTACCTATACCATGACCGTAATTCAGCACAGTGCCGCAATTAACCCGGGCAACTCCGGAGGTGCTCTTGTAAACACTTCGGGTCAGGTAGTAGGCATAAACTCATCAAAAATCGCGGATACGGAATATGAGGGTATGGGCTTTGCAGTGCCTATGTCAATTGCTCTTCCCGTAGCACAGGCTCTGGTTCAGTATAAATACGTACCCAACAGACCTAAGCTCGGCATCGAATATGCCTCTGTCAGCTCCTATCAGCTTTACAGTATGGTTGTTTCCATCAAGGGTCTTCCCAAAGGAGCTCTCGTTATTGCAGGTATTTCAGGTGACAGCTCTCTCGCCAACACAGAGGCAGAGGTAGGCGATCTTATCATCGGTGTAAACGGTAAGGATATGAACGATTCGAGCGTCCTTCTCGACCTTATTGAAACAGGTGCGGTAGGTGACACTCTCACTCTCACTCTTTGCCGTATCGAAAGCAGAACCTATAAAACCACCACCTTTGATGTGATCATCACCCTCGTCGAGGACAAAGGCTCTTCACAGGAAGAGGAAACCACTACCGAACCCTATAACGGTGGCGGATATTACTATGGCGGAGCAAGTGATTTTGAAGATTTCTTCAATGATTACTTCGGCTTCGGATGGTAAATTTTGAAGGAATAAGTAAGAAGTAAAAGTGAATAAGTGTGGTCGCGGACTTGTCTCCCCTGAAAAAGGGGGGAGATGTCAATCGTCAGATTGACAGAGAGGTTTCCGTGACCACTTTTTTGTTCTTATGCGAAGAAAGACGTGTGGAGAAGGATAGAGAGAAAATTATATCCGCTTAAAGTTTCAGCAAACAGAAAACAAAACACCGCCGAGAAAAAGGCGGTGTTTTATCATGCGGGAAAGCAATTATTGCACTAAGGCAACTCACCAAAAAGTGTTCTCAGTTGACAGTAATGATGTTTTGATATATAATCAAATTCAGTTAAAAAGAAAGGATGAAAAAATTGAAATCAGAAAAAATCATTACTAAACCACTTTGCATCGGCGTTTTACTGTGCGCCTTTATTTACGGTCTTGCACTGCCGTTTTTTTGGGGTAACAACCCGGCATCGGAGCTTGGTACACTGTCACTTCTTTGTGAAAACAGAAAACTGTATTTCTGGGTATGGGGAATTCTCACTTCGGGAAGTCTGGTTATGAATACGCAGTATATGTATAATAAGTTTAGACTAAAAAGTAGATTTCTTGATGTTCTTTGTGTTCTGGGTTTTGTCAGTATGATGCTTGTTGCTCTTACTCTCGGTCACAGTATTGCCGACTGGAACCCTAAAAGATTAGCTCATTGGATTGCTACCGGTTGCTTTATTGCTTTTACGGTGGCATCGATTGCACTGTTTTTCATAATTAACCGTAAAAAACATCCTAAATTTAACCTGCTTACGGTTTGTACTTTTTTGATTCTTGGCTCTTTCATTGTAATTTTTGCTGTTGTGGGTAAAAGCGCACTTATGGAAATGATTCCCCTTGTGCTGATTGAAATTTTCCTTTTTGCTGTTAACTTCACATCTTGGATAAAAATTAAAGACGAAGAAAAAATTTCACTATAACCTTTTTTAAAAACAAAAACCCGTCGAATCAACTGACTCGGCGGGTTATACTTTATTATTTTATCTTTGTAGGGCGTCATTCTGCATTTATTTAAGTCCTTTAATAAATTCCACATAAAAGTCAATTGACTTTTTGAACTCTGCTACGGGAAGTCTCTCGTCTTCGTTATGTACGGAAGAGAAAAGCTCGTTATTTATTGCAAAGGCACCGAAACGGTAAGTATTGCAAAGGTGTGAGAAATGTCTGCTGTCCGTGGCAGCATTGAGGATAAATGGAGCAACTCCAACATCGGGATAAACCTTTTTTACGGTCTGCTTTATGTATTCGAAGCCGTCCGTGTGGAAATCGGAAATGGGAGGAGCCTCTCTTTTTCTTTCCGTTTCGATTTCGATATCTTCGCCGACAACCTTCTGAATATGGGCAAGAATATCATCAAACTTATCCTGGGGAGCAAGTCTAACGGTGTAGGTTGCCGAAGCGGTGTCGGGTACTGTTCCCTTTTCGTTGAAGGCCTTAAGAGAGGTGAGAGTTATTTGAGTTCTTATCATAGCCGCCGCATCGGGGATGGACTCCATAGCCTTTTTGACTACGGGCTTGAGAAGATTTATGTTGTTGAAAACCTGCTTGAGAGGTGCATCTACGTTAGGTGCAAAGGCTTTGAGCATACCTTCAAGAGCGGGGGTAATGGTGGAAGGAGTGGGATTTTTGCTGATGGCATTTACTGCATCGATGATTCTTTCGGGTGCAGATTTTTTGCTTGATACGGACTTTGCCGAATGGGCGGCACTTTTGCTGTTTGCTGTAAGAGTAATCTTTGCAAAGCCTTTTTCAGAAAGACCAATCATAGCGTAGGGGATCTTCACACCCATGGGAAGCTCGAGCATGATTGCTCCGCCTTCGTCCAAAACATATTCCGGAGTGATGCCGTTTGATTCAAACCACTTTGCGATTTCGGGCATTGTTTCTCCCGCCACTTCCTCGTTGTTGCTTGAAGCGAAGTAAATGTCTCTTTCGGGGGTAAAGCCTTCTTTGATAAGACCTTCCATAGCTTCTAAAATAGCAGTAAAGATACATTTATTATCGATGGTGCCTCTGCCCCAGATAACGTCGTCAATAATTTCAGCCTCGAAGGCAGGATGCTGCCAATTCTGTTCCTCGTCGGAAACCACATCATGGTGAGCCATAAGGACTATGGGCATTTTTGTACTGTCCTTACCCTTCCAATGGATAAGGATACCGAATTCATTTATCAGCTGTGAAGAAACCACCTTAAAGGTTTCGGGGTAAAGGTCCTTGAGTAAGGGAAGGAAGGCTCTGAACTCTTCCTTATAAAATTCATCGTCTTTGTTTGAAATGGTTTTGGCTCTTACTATCTTCTGAAAGCGCTCTAATGCGAGGTCTTTATTAATCTGTACCATATTTTTATATCTCCTTAATGAACTTGCCCATAATTGAGGGGCCGTCTTCTATGAATATACCTGTGTCTTTTGCTGTTTCCTCGGTGAAGGTATCCACGCCCTTGATTTCGCCCTTTTTGTGATAGATAAGATAGGGGACAGGATCACTTGCGTGGGTTTTCGTTGCGATGGGAGTGGGATGGTCGGGTAAAATCATAATCTTGTAATCATCATACTTTTCTAATTCCTTAAGAAGGAGAGAAAGTATCTTTTCGTCGATGAGTTCTATAGCTTTTACCTTGTTTTCAGGCTCGTTTCTGTGACCGCATTCGTCGGGTGCTTCCACGTGGATATAAACGAAATCCTTTCCGTTTTCGAGCTCCTTAAGGGCACATTCAGCCTTGCCGATGAAGTTGGTGTCAATATAGCCTGTGGCACCTTCAACGTCGGGTGTGCTCATTCCTGCACTGATGCCGATACCCTTAAGCAGGTCAACGGCTGAAATAACAGAGCCTTCAATACCGTAAAGCTCTTTGTAAGAAGGAAGAATGGGCTTGTTGCCCTCACCCCACAGCCATATTGAGTTGGCAGGTCTTTTTCCTTTACTGATTCTTTCAAGATTTACGGGATGGTTTTTCAGCACCTCATAGCTTCTCTTCATCATATCAATAAGCTCTGCCGCATTTTCACTTTTTGAAATATATGGGCCGATAACCCTGTCGCTAATATCGTGGGGCGGTGTCATATCACCAAGTTCTGTGGTACCCTCGGACACAACAAGACAGTGACGGTAGCTTACACCGCTGTAATATTTATACTTTTCATTACCGAAGGCTTCTTCCACAGCTTTAATAAGCTTTGCCGCCTCTTCGGTGCTGATGTCTCCGGCGGAATAGTCTACCATTGTTCTTGCCTCAAAATCCTCTTCCTCGGAAAGAGTTACAAGGTTACAGCGAAGAGTAACATCGTCGTCCTTAAGCTTTACGCCGATGCTCACCGCCTCTAAAGGAGATCTGCCCGTGTAATATTTTTTCGGGTCAAAGCCCATAACACTCATATTGGCAACGTCACTGCCGGGCTTTAATCCGTCAGCTACAGTCTTGACCAGACCTACCTCACTTTTCCCTGCGAGAAGGTCCATATTCGGCTTATGGGCACACATCATAGGTGTCTTGCCGCCGAGAGCATCCACGGCATAGTCAGCCATACCGTCACAAAGAAGAACTATATATTTCATTCTTATCCTTCCTTTCAAATAACTTAACTTAATTATTTTATCACACCCTACACACATTTTCAATATTTATTGACATTTTTGATATTTTCCCTTTGCATAAAACTTTCTTTTTGGTGAAAGATATTAAATAACAAATATTTTCCTTAAAACTATTGACATTTTTCTTTTTTTAATGTAGAATAAACCACGCTGTCGAAGATGATCCACTAGCTCAGTCGGCAGAGCACTTGACTTTTAATCAAGGTGTCCGGAGTTCGAATCTCCGGTGGATCACCAAAAATCCCATCCGTTCATCGGGTGGGATTTTACTTTTCACCTCTTCACTTTTCACTCTTCCTTACTTGTAAGATGGGATGGTGAAGAAGTGAGAGCGGGACACCCGCACCCGACTGTGAATTAAATACAACAAGGACAGGTTAACCGTGTTTTTACACAGATTAATCCTGTCCTTATTTTTGTTTATTTTCTTTCTACCTCGGGATATTCAAATTCAACAGTGAATTCCTTTCGTTCCCCTTGTGCAGTCCCGATTTCCAATACCAATCCGGGAATTGAGCCCAATACTCTTCGAGTTCTTTTGCTCTTTCCAGTATGCTTTTAGTTACTGCTAACGGGTCTTTTTTACTCACGACAACACCTGCTTCATTACCAAATCTTATGGGGCGGGCAGAAATTATCTTCAATCGACTTGTTTCCCGCGATTGCGCATTGCTAATCACTTCTCGTCTACATTCGGGAAAACCGTTGCCATTATGGATGCAGGTGTAATGCTCTTTACAAGTCTTCCCACGGTCTCCTTCACTCTTATGAGTGCATTCGGGTCCCATTCGCTCTCGTCACAGAGAGTGATACCGAGTGAGGCGAGGAAGTCCTTCTGATTCTTTACTCTCACCTTAAAGGAGGCATAGTCGGCATTTTCGCCCTCTGTCCAGCCTCTTTCTGCCACGGCAATAAGACGGGGGAAGCACATATAGCTCATACGGTCAAAGTCTTCGATATATTCTGTCCAGATGGGGCTTTCCACGCCGAGGACATTCTTTTTGCCTTCCTCTGTAAGTCCGTCAAGATAGGGATTATAGTCATAAGTCTTTTTAAGGGGTGTCATACCGTAAACATAGTCAAGATAATAGTGATAGAAATCCTCAATGATAATCTTGCCGCCGCCGTTAGCGTAAGGTACACATTTTTTCGTTCTGTCCATCCAGTCGCAGATGATTGTATCCTTGTCGATGATGCCTGAATTAAGGCTTTCGTTCCAGGCTAAAGCAGTATAACCCTTGTCTTTGAGGTAGGAGATAATCTTGTTAGCAAACCAGCCCTGAAGCTGTTCTTCGTTTTCGAGCCCTTCCTCTTTAATTCTCTTCTGACATTTTTCGCAATTGCACCAACGTGCCTTGGGGGCTTCGTCACCGCCGATGTGCATATAGGGGTAGGGGAAAAGGTCGCAAAGCTCGTCGATAATATCAAAGCAGAACTCGAAAACCTTATCGTTACCTGCACAGAGAATATTTTTGAAGATGCCGCCTACTGTTTCTACGGGTACCTGAATACCGCGGCAGGAAAGCTCGGGATAGGTTGAGATAATGGCTGTGGTATGGCCGGGAAGATCAAATTCGGGAATAACGTCGATAAATCTTTCCTTACAGAAAGCCACAATGTCCCTTATTTCCTCTTTGGTGTAATAACCGCCGTATTTCTGCATATTCTTTGAGCCGAAGCCATGGCAGTCTCTCCAGGAGCCCTTTTGGTTGAGAAGAGGGTGCTTTTCACTTTCTATTCTCCAGCCCTGGTCGTCACAGAGGTGCCAATGGAAAATGTTGAATTTATATCTTGCCGCCGCCTCGATGTAGCGCTTGATTTCGTCAACGGTCTGCATGTGTCTTGCCGAGTCGATCATAAATCCGCGGTAAGGGAAGGCAGGCATATCGGTGATTTTCATTAAAGGCGCCTTGCCCATTTCCTCCAGCTGACTTAAGGAAAGGTGGGCATAATATTTACCCTTTTCACCCTTTGAGGTGATTACTATTTCGTCTTTTTTGATTTCGAGACAGTAATATTCTTCGGGATGAAGGTCGCTTGTTTCGTAGCGTACAGGTAAATCCTTTATCCACACTTCACCGCCGTAAAATTCGGCTTTATTCGGTTTTGGTATAATATTGAGCTTCATATTTTCTCCTCCTTGAAGGCTTTTTCATTTTTGATTATATAATATAAAAGCAAGTTTTTCAATATTTCGGTAAAGTTTTATTGTCACCTTTAATATTTATTAAAAGGTGATGTTATTTTGTACAAAGGATTTACTGCATTGCTGTTCGGTCTCGGGCTTTTTCTTTACAGCATAAACATAATGAGTGAAAAAACACAGCTTGCTTTCGGGGATAAGCTTAAAGCTTTTTTAGGCAAGACTGCACGGGGAAAATTTTCTTCCATAGCCACGGGTACTGCCGTGACGGCGGTGGTGCAAAGCTCTTCGGCTGTGACGGTGATGCTTGTAGGCCTCACAGAAAGCGGTATAGTATCTCTTTTTCAGGCTGTGGGCATAATTATGGGCGCTAATATCGGCACCACGGTGACAAGCTTGCTTATTGCCTTCAATTTTTCTGAACTTGCCCCTTTTTTTATAATAGCAGGTGCTTTTATAAAGCTTTTATGCAAAAAGGAAAGACTTTGCCTTACAGGTGAAGTTATCCTTGCTTTCGGTATGCTTTTTGCAGGGCTTGAGGCTATGTCGGGAGCATTTTCTTCCATGAGGGATAATCCTGTGCTTATAAATATGATAATTTCATCGTCGGGCAAAATCGGCGGAATTTTAAGCGGTATACTTATGACCGTAATTATTCAAAGCTCCTCCGCTACCGTGGGTATTCTGCAAGGCCTTGCCGCAGAAGGTCTGGTCAGTCTTGATAATGCCGTTTATATAATTTTAGGGCAGAATATCGGCACGGTAATCACGGTGCTTTTAGCCTCTGTGGGCAGAAGCAAAAAAGCAAAGCAGATAGGCAGAATACATCTTCTTTTCAATGTTATCGGCTGTGCCTGTTTCATTCCTGTGTGTGCGCTTTTACCTGTGGGAGAATGGCTGTCACACCTCGGCAATCCTTCTCTTGCCGTGTCGGTTTTCCATATAGTTTATAACATAGTCAATACGGTGATACTTCTGCCGTTTTATGACAGGCTTGCAAAGGAAAGAGCGGCCTGAATTTGCCGTGGCGGTGGGCGGGGAGCCAAGCGACCGCTTGCGGTCAGCAGCGGCACCTGTCAGGGTGTCGCTGCTCCCTGTATACAGGGGGCCTGGCTCCCCGCCTCCACCGCTATGTAAATTTGCAGTATAAAACACACCCGCCGAAAACCTTACTCGGCGGGTGTAACATTACAAATTATCTGTCAGTCCATCTCTGCCACAGCCTGCATAACCTTATTAGCCACGGGAATGGCGTGGGTATAGCCGAGACCGCCGTTTTCGAGACACACAACTATAGCATAGGGCAGATCCTTTTTTACCGAAAATCCTGTAAACCAGGCGTGGCTTCTTCCGTTTGAAACCTCGGCAGAGCCTGTTTTACCGCACATTTCAAGACCGGGGAATTTACTGTCACCGTAGTAATTTTTAACATTACTGCGTAAAAGCTTCCTTGCCTTCTTCGCCGTTTCCGCACTTAAGGTTATATTTGAAGAAACGGGGGAGCTGATGGAGGATAGAAGCTCCGTGGGGCTTGAAACAAGATAGGGAGTTATTGCCTGTCCGCCGTTTGCGATGGCACCCATAAACATAAGCATCTGACAGGGATTTACCAAGGTTGTATACTGACCGATACCTGCCCATCCGATGTCAAGATTTGTACTGCCCGACAGACTGAAGGTGCTTTTTACGGTGCTCACCTTGCCAAGGGAAATGCTTTTGCCAAAGCCGAGATCTCGTACAGTCTTTGTCAGCTTATCTGCGCCGAGCTCGATGGCAAGCTTTGCAAAAACGCTGTTGCAGGAAACATTGAGGGCGCGTTCAAAATTTACCTTGCCGTGGGTGCCATTACAGATAACGTCTCCGTCACCCTTGCCTTTGCCTGTGGTATATTTACCTTTGCAGGTGAAGGTTCTGTCGTATATATCGGGAAGGTTTTCTATGGCACAGATAGCCGTTACCACCTTGAAGGTGGAGCCGGGAGTGAAAACACCGGTCAGAGCACGGTTAAGATAAATGCCGTCATATTTTCCGCTTGTGTTTGTATCAATGTCCGAGGGCTTGTTATATACATCATAGGTGGGTGCGGATACCATACAGATAACCTCACCTGTTTTGTAGTTATAAACGAGGACTGTACCCTTGTTGCCGTTCATAGCCTTGTAGGCGGCGGCAGAAACCTCTGCATCTATGGTAAGCTTAATGTCACAGCCTTCGTCGGAGCTTATGGTTTTGTAAATGCCGTCTACGAAGTTATAGCCGATAAGCTCTGCACGGTAAAGGGTCTGTATACCTGTAGAGATGAAGCCCTGTGAATCGCCGATAACATGAAGGGTGCCGAGACGGGTGTTTTTATCCTTATGGTAAACTCTTTCGCTCTTGCTTGTGGAAACGAGAGCCTCACCGTCACGGTCATAAATGGTACCTGCCACGGTCAGCTCACCCGAGGAGTAGATATGGCTGTTGGCTCTGTTTGATGCCCACACTCCTCCGTTTGCATAAAAGGAGTAAAGCATAATTCCGAGGCCCGCAAAGAAAGCGAGGACAAGAAAAACAACTATATAGGTTCTTTTGGTTATAGTTCGCAAAATACCACCTCCTCAGTTGGTTTTGTAAATTTTCGGATATGCTCTGACGTCGGCAGCCTTTATGAAGGCAAAGAGCGCCCAGGTGCATATCATACTCGAACCGCCCTGACTGATAAAGGGCAGAGTGACACCCGTAAGGGGCAGAAGGTCAGTAATGCCGAAAATATTAAGACAGGTCTGAAACAGTATCATAGCCGCCGCAGAACAGGCTGAAATGGAATAAAAGGTCGAGGGGGCGCTTCGGGAAGAAATCATGGCATAGATTGCTATGGAAGCGAAAGCCACCACGATGATAACAGCGATGAAAATACCCATTTCCTCGCATATCATACCGAAAACAAGGTCTGTTGTACTCGCATAAACGTTACGCAGACAGCCGTTACCCACGCCCACGCCGAAAAGACCGCCGCTGACCGAGTAAATAAGCACTCTTGTCTGCTGATAGCCTCTGCCGTAAATATCTTCCCATACGTGACGGTAGGAGGCAAATCTTGCCGCAACGTGAGGTCGGAAGTAAATTATGAGCAAAGCACCTAAAAGGGCGACGGCGCAAATGAAGACTATAGTTCTTAAATCACCCGAGCGCATAAAGGAAATTACGATGAAGGTGAAGAAGAAAATAAGTGCAGTACCAAAGTCCTTCATAAGGAAAAGCACACCTATACAGCCCATGGCAAAGATGATGAACATATAAATGTTTTTCGATGAAAGAAGCTTGTCGAGAGATGCGGCACCGACGAAAACGAAGGCTATTTTCACAAATTCCGAAGGCTGTAAGGAAAAGCCCGAAAAGGAAAGCCAGTTATAGGCGCCGTTTATCTGTCCGACGAACATACGGATATAAAGGAAGGATACACCAAGGAATAAAAGTGCAAAAACAGCCAACGGTGTCCTTATAAACATAACTCTTTTGATGTCCTGCAAATACCACAGCAGTATATCGTAAACCAAAATGCCTGCCATAACGGTTATGAGCTGTTTGAGCATACTGTCCTTATTTACACTCGCCGTAAGGCAAAGACCGATACCGCTGAGGAAAAATGCGATAAATTCAAGCTCGAAGTTAACCTTTTTCACAAATATCCTCATTACGCCCACATAAAACCATTCAAAGGAAATATAGAACAGTAACTGCAGAATTATTTTAAAATATACCTTGCCGTCACTGAAAACTACAGGTATAAAGGAAACGAGCTGAAAGACCGTAAGCATTGTCAGAATGAAAGCACGGTCAACATATTTGTATTTACGGCGTATTCTGTCACCGCCTGTCATGGTGGAGGCGGCAAGACCTTTTTCTAATCTTTTTTTACGTGTCATCGTCTGCCTCCTTCATAAAAGAGCCTTTCGTCACCGATGGCTATTACGTCACCGCTGAAAAGAAGCTGGGGTGAGGTGATAAGCTTACCGTTAAGGTAGGTGCCTTTTTTACCCGAGCAGTCACTGATTGCCCAGCCATCCTCATAAAGAATGAGCAGGGCGTGTTTTTTTGCCGCGTGACGTGAGGAAAGCTTTATATCGCATCTTCCCTTGCCGATAGTAACCTCGTTACCGCAAAGAATAAAGGCTTCGCCTGTATCCTTGTTGACGATTTTCGGCTGTGAGGATTTTTGCTTTGGCACGGCTTTTTCGGGAGTTTCCACGGTGTAAGAGCCGTTTTCCTCATACTGACGGTCAATATCGTAAAGGGGCATATCACTTTTTACGGGTACAGGATTATTATTCTTACCCTTTTTTCTCTTTTTGCCCACCTTCTGAACAGGGTCGTCAGCAACCTCGAATCTTAAACGGACATTACCCAGGGTTATAATATCTCCGTCGGAAACGGTGGACTTGTCTTCTACCTTTGTGCCGTTCACTTTAATTATGCTTGAGGTGTTTTTTCGTGATGAACGGGAAATCTTTCCTTCAAGCTCTGCAAGTTTTTTCCATTTGACATAATTAATGTTATGTATATACCATCCGTCAATCCTTCGGGTAAATACGGCGTGGTTACGGGCAACATTGTCATAGGTAAGAGTGATATCACAGCTTGAGCCCCTGCCGATTGAGGTTTCCCACATATTCAGGGCATACCTTTCTCCGTTTAACATATCAATAATGTAGCCGTAGGTCTTTTCTTTGGGATGACCGAGCCACAGAGAGAGGATACATTTGATTATTATAATAAGGGTTATGGCAGGAAGAATAAACCGTGAAACTGCTGTTATGAACTGCATAACCGCCCTCCTTTGAAAAATGTTTATACATAATAATGATATTATGCTTCGCGCTTTTTGTCAACTTATTTTATCAAATAAAATAAGGCTGTCACACGAAAGCGTGACAGCCGATAAAGAATTCTGTGATTATTTACCTATGCCAAAAATACGGAGAATATAGTCGAAGAAATTGAGGAAGAAATTAACGATTTTGTCCCACAAGGAAAGATTTTCTTCCACAACTGCAGGCTCTTCGTAGCCGGGAAGGGATTCAAAGTTATCGGCAGGGAGCTCATCGGTTGTGAAGTGAAGGAGAATGGAACTGCCGAGAGCGGAAACAAAGATGTCTATACCCTTTATTCTTGAAATAGCATCACCTGCATAGGCACTGAAGTTGTCAATGGATTTGAGATTTAAGTAGGATACAAGATAGTTGAGAAGCTTTGCATATTCTTCACCTGAAATATCTGAAAGAACCTGATTGAGGATTGCTGTGAGAGAGGCAGTAAGAAGAACATATTCAGCGCTGAAAAGACCAAAGTTTTCATCACCGACAACATACTGCTGATAGAAGAAAACACCAAGCTCTTTAAAGGATTTGATGTCTGTTTCGGGAAAGTCAAGTCGAAGCTCTTTGGCGTAAGCTTCAAGACTTGCACCGCCTGCGGCATCCTTGGTATACATAGGTGTGTCTAACAGCTCAGCGAAGCGGGGAAGCACCTTGTCGATAACAGCGCAGAGGTCTGCATCCTTTTCATCGTCAAGCTTAAGAAGAGACTTTACTTTGTTTGCGGTAGCATAAGAGGTGATAACATTGTCAAGACCGTAGTTGCTGCAAGCGAGAGCATAAGCCTGGAAATCAGTTGTGGCAAGGTTAAAGCAGTTATCGGAGATAATACCCTTTTTGCTTGACATATCGACAGTATCGATTTTCTCTGTTCGGATTTTTACATCTTTACCGAAGGTAACTGTTCTGTAGGGGAGAGGATAAAGGTTGAGAGAGGAGGTAAGAACATCATAGATTGTTACGCCGTTTTTACCTGTGTAGGCTTTGATGTCGTGGGAGTGGGTGTGGGCTACGAAGTTATATTTGATGTTGTACTGTGCATAAACCTCGGGAAGGCCAACACTGCTGTCAACGAAAGCACCGGAATGTAAAATACTGCCGAAAATGAAATGGTCGAGAAGGTTGTGGTGCATCATAGAAATAAGCTTTTTGCCGTCTTTCTGTGCCTTTTCAGCCTGTTCCGCAATCCATGCCTTTCTCTCTTCGTCGATGCCTGCTTCACCGCCGCCGGGAACACAGCTGTCAACGGCTAAAAGTCTGTAATCATTGTTGAGGTCAACAACATAAGAAGCAGAGTTTGTGTCTTTTGCAATTGCTTCGCTGTAGCCGAAATCAGCATAGTAAGCGGCGAACTGTTCGGGAGAAACCTTGTCTGCACCGTAATAGTCGTGGTTGCCGGGAACAACATAAACACGCTTGCCTGAGGTTGCCTCAAAATCAGTAAGAACCTTTGAAAAAGCTTCATGCTCTGCCTTTGTGCCGTGGTCTGTAAGATCGCCGGGGAGAAGAATTATGTTGCTGTCGTTCTTTGCAGCTTCATCAAAGAATGCTTTGACAATAAGGATTGATTCAATACGGAGCTGACCGTTGGTGGGAACGTGGGAATAGTCGGAATTAACATATTCGGTACCGCTGTAGTTGCCGTAGGTAAGGTTATAGTGAAGATCGTTTGCTACGGTGATTTTGAGTTCTTCCTTTTCATCTGCGGCAGAAACACTCACAGAAAGGAGAGAGAAAATCATAAGCACCGAAAGAAGAATGGAAATTACTTTTTTCATTTTTTTGTCTCCTTTTAATTATATTTTTAAATGCACTCGGCTGCTTTCTTTTCGCAGTCAAGACCTTTAATATAGGTTTCGAGGAATTTTTTGAAGCCCTCTGATGTTTCCACGTCGGGTTGTACCGTTACACATTCGGCGGAGCTGAAAACAATCTTTTCGAGGAATTCGTCAAGGCTCATTTCACCGCTCTTAAGTGAATAGAGAGCTAAAACTGCCATGCCGTAGGGGCCGCCTTCACCTGCTGTTTTCATAACGGAAACGGGTGTGCCGAGAGCAGAGGCGGTGTACTTCTGTCCTACACCGGGATAGATGTAGTAGCCGCCGTGACCGTAAAGCTTATCGGTCTGTACATTTTCATTTTTGAAAAGAAGGTCAAGTCCGATTTTAAGTGAAGCCATAGCCGAATAAAGCTGTGTGCGGAAGAAATTACTTAAATTCATCTTACTGTCGGGAGTGCGAAGGAAAAGGGGTCTGCCCTCGGAAAGACCCGTAACAGGTTCACCGGAGTAGTAGTTATAGGAAACAAGTCCGCCGCAGTCGGAGTCACCCTCGAGAGATTTTTCGTACATCATATCAAAGATTTTACCTTTTGATACATCTATACCCAAAGCAAGTGCGAATTCGTGGAAGAGGCTGCCCCAGGCGTTGATGTCACTTGTACAGTTGTTACAGTGAACCATAGCCACAGGCTTACCTGTGGGGGTAGTTACCATATCAATTTCGGGATAAACCTTGCTTAAATTCTTTTCGAGTACAAGCATAGCAAATACGGAAGTACCTGCTGAAATGTTACCTGTTCTTTCCTTTATGGAGTTAGTGGCGGTCATACCCGTACCTGCGTCGCCTTCTGCGGGAGCGAAGGGAATACCTGCACCGAATTCGCCGCTTTCGTCGAGCATAAATGCACCCATTTCCGTAAGAGCACCTGCATTTTCACCTGCTACGAGCACCTTGGGAAGAATGTCACGGAGTTTTTTCGTAAAGCCCCTTTCAGCTGTGAGCTTATCGAAGGTTTCCATCATCTTTTCATCGTAGTCATTTACGGTGCTGTCGATGGGGAAAATACCTGAAGCCTCACCGATACCTACGGCGTTGACACCTGTGAGCATATAGTGCACATAGCCTGCGAGGGTGGTTACATAGGCAATTTCGGGAACATGGTCCTCACCGTTTAAAATCGCCTGATAAATATGGGAGGCTGTCCATCTCTGGGGAATATTGAAGCCGAGAGCCTCTGTAAGAGCCTCGGAAGCTTCTGCTGTGGTGGTGTTTCTCCATGTGCGGAAGGGAGTGAGGAGCTTTCCTTCCTTATCGAAGGATAAATAGCCGTGCATCATGGCGGAAATACCCATAGCACCCGTAGTAGTAAGTGCACAGCCGTATTTTTCCTTTACGTCTGCCTTAAGCTTTGCGAAGCAGGAAAGAAGAGCAGTGTGGACATCGTCTAAAGAGTAGGTCCAGTAGCCGTTTTCTAATTTATTCTCCCATTCGTGGCTGCCCGAAGCGAGGGGGAGTGAATCTTCACCGATAAGAACTGCCTTTACTCGGGTAGAGCCGAGCTCGATACCGAGAGCAGTTTTTCCTTCGGTAATCATTAATTTTTTATCCATAGCTTACCTCATCTGTAATAAACACTGCCGAGCTTAAGTTCTTTTTTGAAGTCGGCGATGTTTGTATTTTTGCCGATAACTACTGATTCGATGCCCATAGCATCAGCCCAGTCACACATCTGCTTTGAGGTAAGGTCATAGCTGAATGCTGTGTGGTGTGCGCCGCCTGCCATAAGCCATGCCTCGACACCTGTGTAGAAGTCAGGTCTGGGTACCCAGAAGTTAGTGGCTGTGGGAAGAGAGGGCATATCCTTTTCTGTTTTTATGCAGTCAACCTCATTGATGATAAGACGGAAGCGGTTACCGAGGTCAACAAGTGAGCAGGCGATACCTTCGCCCTCCTTTGAGGTGAAGACAAGTCTTGCAGGGTCTTCTCTTTCGCCCATTGAGAGAGGCTTGCATTTGATACCGATTTTGCCGTCGGCGATAGAGGGGCAGATTTCAAGCATATGAGCCTGAAGGATGCCTTCCTTACCGGGAACGAGATTATATGTATAGTCCTCGAGCATTGAGGAGCCCTTGGCACCCTCCATACCCTCGGTCATAATCTTCATAAGACGTACCATAGCGGCAACCTTCCAGTCGCCCTCTGCACCGAAGCCGTAGCCCTTTTCCATAAGTCTCTGGATAGCGAGACCGGGAAGCTGCTTGAGAGCGCCGAGGTCTCCGAAATGGGTTACGATAGCCTGATAGTTTTTCTCTTTGAGGAAACGCTCGAAGCCAAGCTCAATCTGTGCCTGAACCTCTACATGGCGTCTGAACTCTGCAGGGTCTCTGCCCTCGAGGATAATATCGTATTTTTCGTAGTATTCGTCGGTGAGAGCCTTTACATCGGAAACTGAAACGGCATCCACGCTTTCTGCGATTTCATTTACGGGGTAAGCATCGATTTCCCAACCGAATTTGAGCTGTGCTTCAACCTTGTCGCCTTCGGTAACGGCTACATTTCTCATGTTGTCAGCCACTCTCATAACTCTGATGTGACTGCTTTCTGCGATACCTACGGCGGTTCTCATCCATGCTGCAATTCTTTCCTTGACAGCCTTAAGAGACCAATGACCTACAACGGTTTCTCTTTCGATGCTCATTCTGGAGAGAATGTGAGCATATTCTCTGTCACCGTGAGCGGACTGATTTTCGTTCATAAAGTCCATATCGATGGTGTCATAGGGGATTTCCTCATTGAACTGGGTATGTAAGTGCAAGAGAGGCTTTCTGTATTCCTGATGACCTAAAATCCAACTTTTTGCGGGAGAGAAGGTGTGCATCCAGGTGATAACACCTGCACAGGTTTCGTCAACATTTGCTTCGTTAAAGGTCTTTCTGATAAGCTCATTTGTGATAAGAGTGGGCTTCCATACTACCTCATAGGGAAGGATGCCGCTTTTATTGAGCTCTTCTACGATAATTTTTGAGTGTTCTGCCACGTTTCTCAGACATTCGTCACCGTAAAGGTCCTGAGAGCCTGTGCAGAACCAGAATTTATATGCTTTCATTTTCATATCCTCCTTGGATTATAATTGTACAGAATAATAATACCATTTTCTACTATATGTGTCAATAAAAAAATGAGGAAAAAGCAAATAAAAAAACCGCTGTACACAGCTGAAAAATCAGCCGTACAACGGTTTTAATGTGCCTTTTTTTGTGTTTATATCAGACTGTCGGCGAACTCTTTTTTACTGTAATCATAGCCTTTGAAACGGGCCTATAAAGGAGCATCATAAGTGCGAAGTTTGCACCGCCGTGAACGAAATCCCAGGGTATACCCGCTACCCACCAGCCAAAAGCCGCTGCACTGCCCATAAAGAAAATTTTGCTTATGGCACACAGAAAGCCGAAGCTGAGACCGAAAAAGCCTGAAATAAGCGCCCAGGTGAGAGTGGAGTCGCTTTTACGGAAAAATTTTGCCACGAGTACAAGCAGGGGCCATGCATAAAGATACATTACCCACCAGTCGCCGAAGCCGAAAATTGCGCCCTCGATAAGTATGAAAACGGGAACGACAAAGTAAACCTTATTGCCGAAATGCTTCGAGAACATCAGCAGCCAAAAGGAGGTAAGCTCTATATTCGGAAGCTCCATCATAGCTACCTTGCATACCTCGATAACAGCTACCATTATTCCCACGAGGGCAATATCAAAAACAGAAGTTTTTTTCATATCAGTAGGTGCTGTAAACTATTCTGAAAGCATCGCCGTCATTTACGGGCTGTTCGGAGATGCCGTAATTACAGTATTCACCGTTCACATAAAATGCCCAATAGGAGGAATCTACGGTGAAGTCAGCCGCTGTGCCGTTGATTTCGCTTACGGTAAAGCCGTACTGACCTTCACTGCCGTCAAAGGTAAGACCTTCCGCCTCCTCCATGGCACCGATAAGATACTCTGCGTCGGTTTTCACTTCATAGAGAGTGGATATTTCATTTTTGTCCACCACCTCGATGGTGATTTCCTTTGTTCCTTCCGTGGGCTTTTCGCTGAAAGCAGAATAGGCGAAGACCATACCTGCCACGATAACAGCCGCAAGAAGGAGTGCGATAATGTGTTTCTTTTTCATTTTTCATTTCCTTTCTTTTTTTGTGTCACCTGTCAATAAAAGATTGTGAGCGTAACACATTCATAGGAAACAAAAAAACGCCATAAGGCGCAAAGGCACACAGCTATCCTGTGAAAATATGTCCTTGCGTTAAGCCGATTACTCGCGGCTCCACAATATCGTTACGGGCAGGTCTTCTGACTTCGGCTATCAACATCTTTTCCCGTCTTCTCATCCGTATTGTGACAATGACATAATGGAAAAAGACTCCTTCCTTACAGCGACGAGTTCGTGAGGGATTTTCACCCTGCTTCCCTTTTCACCTGACAGCCGGATACCTCCGACTGCCCGACACCTGTAACGTTTTTATTAACTTTTGTGCGGAAAAGGCTTTCTGCCCTTCCGAAAAGTAAAATAGCATAAAAAAATTCTTCTGTCAAGGCTGTTTTTCTTGACTAAAGAGCAACTTTGTTTTATACTTATAATGTATAATTATATTTAAAGAGGAAATGAAGATGAAAACTATTACCGAAAAGGCAAAAGAGAATATCATCATCGTCGCTCACAGAGGTGCCTGTGGAGGCAATATTCCCTGCAACACCATGGCATCCTATGAAATAGCTCTTAAGCAAGGAGCGGATATGATAGAAGCGGATGTGAGCGTCAGCGGTGACGGAAAGCTTTATCTTTTTCATCCCATGAAGGAGTATGCCCATTTCGGTAAGCCTCTTTACTTCGGTGCTCTGCCCTTGAGTGTGATCAAAAAACAGCACTATGTGAATTATGACCGCACGAAAACCCAGTTCACCGTGGCGGATTTCGATGAGTTTCTTGATAATTTCAAGGACAGATGCTACATAAACATTGATAAGTTCTGGTCCGCTCCCGAAAAGATTTACACAGCAATCAAAGCTCACGGAATGACAGAGCAGTGTCTCGTTAAAAGCAAGCCGTCGGAGAAGGTTTTTGACCTTTTGGAAAATCTTGCTCCTGACCTGCCATTTATACCCATCGTCAAGGAAGAGCATACCTGCCACGAAGAGCTGATGAAAAGAAATATCAATTACATCGGTGCAGAAGTCCTTTTCAAAGAGGACACCTCTTATCTTGCCTCGGAGGAATTCAGTGAGAAAATGCACTCCGACGGAAAGCTTCTGTGGGTAAATGCCATTATTTACGATTACCGCCAACAGCTTTCGGGCGGTCACAGCGACGACAGCGCACTCACAGTCAGCGAAGATTACGGTTGGGGCTGGCTTGCGGATAAGGGCTTTGATTTTATCCAGACCGACTGGACGATGATGCTTGCGGAATATCTTAAAAGGACAGGCAGATATTACAGAAAAGGAGACTGAAAATGAAAAACAAGCTTGTTATATTTGACTGCTTCGGTGTTATTTTCGACGAAATCGCACCTCCCTTTTTCAGACGGCGTTTCGACGAAGAGACAGCGAGAGTGCTTAAGGATAAATACTTTATTCCTGCCGATTTGGGCGAAATAACCCGAGAGGAGCTTTTTGACCGTATGTCAGCAGAGCTGGGAATGAAAAAAGAGGACATTCTCCGTGAATGGGACGAGCTTATCCATCTTCGTCCCTATATGGTAAAGGAAATCGAAAAAATCCGCAAAAAGGCTGATGTGGCTCTTCTTTCAAATGCACCACTCGGCTTTGTTGAAAAGCTTTTCGAAGAGAATAACATCACTCATCTTTTCGATAAAATGTTCATTTCCTGTAACCTTAAAATGGCAAAGCCCGACCCGAAGATTTATCTTCACTGTGTTTCCTCCTTCGGTAAGGTTTACGAGGAAATTTATATGGTGGATGACAGTCTTCCCAATGTGGAAAAGCTCGGCGAACTCGGTATCATCGGTGTACATTTCAAGGATGTGGAAAGTCTTCGTCAGATAAAACTCTGATAATAAACAAAAATATAAATCAGTTACTGAAAAGGAGCGAATGAAATATGGAAAACAAAAATATATCTGTTCTCACCAAACTTACGGCTGTTATGATGGCTGTTATTATGGTCTTCTCTGTGGGCTTCACACCTGCACTTGCCGTGGAGAGTGAAGAACCCGTGGGCATCGCCGCCATAGGTGAAACTCTTTACGAAACCTTACAGGAAGCAGTAGATGCGGCAGAAGGTGAAACAATAATCACCCTCAACTGTGATGCAACCGGTGACGGTATCTTCGTAACAGGCGACAAGAACATCACCTTTGATTTTGGCGGTCATACATATACTGTTGACGGTGAACTTGTAGGCTCAAACGGTACAAAGAGCCAGGCTATGCAGCTTCTTAAGGGCGCAAAGGTAAC
>JAZUNX010000048.1:0-5320 GCA_045604385.1 Acutalibacteraceae bacterium | reverse complement strand
GTACTGTTGCAACAGGTAGTGTTGAAAGAGGTCAGCTCAAGACAGGTGAAGAACTCGAAATCGTTGGTCTTACCGAAGAAAAGAGAAAGACCGTATGTACCGGTATCGAAATGTTCAGAAAGATCCTCGACTATGCAGAAGCAGGCGACAACATCGGTGCTCTTCTTCGTGGTATCCAGAGAACAGAAATCGAACGTGGTCAGGTTCTTGCAAAGCCCGGCTCAATCCACCCCCACACAAAGTTCCGTGGTCAGGTTTACGTTCTTAATAAGGATGAAGGCGGTCGTCACACACCTTTCTTCAACAACTACCGTCCTCAGTTCTACTTCAGAACAACTGACGTTACAGGTATCATCAGCCTTCCCGAAGGCACAGAAATGTGTATGCCTGGTGACAACGTTGAAATGGACGTTGAACTTATCACAGAAATCGCTATCGAAGAAGGTCTTCGTTTCGCTATCCGTGAAGGTGGCCGTACAGTTGGTTCAGGCGTTGTTATCGCTATCAACGAATAATTCGAATAGTTTTACAAAAATTAAGACTCTCACAGATGTGGGAGTCTTTTTTTGTTGTAGAGGCTCATGAATAATAATTTCTCAGCTTATTTGCTTTTTCCTCCAACTCGCTTTTCTCATCATACAGCACCCTTAAAAGGGTAGCGAGCCGTTTCATTTCCTTGAAATTGCCTTTTTTACGTGCTTCAAACAGCTTCTTTCTGTTGGCTTCAATGACCTGCTTTTGTACCTTTATGGATTGTTCGTATTCTTTGCCCAAATCTTCTAAACTCATATTCATTAATTACAGCATCCTTTCTTTGGGGAAGGAGACTTACTGCCGAAAATTATGTAGTCCGCTGTGGTGCTGTAAAAAATGGATAGCTTTTTGATTTCGGTGGCTGTCAGTTCTCTTCCCTTTTCTTCAATTTCTACCAGTGCCTTTTCAGTTATGCCCGTCATTTCGCTGACGTCTTTTATGGTAAGACCTTGTTTCATCCTGAGATATTTAATGCGGGCAGATAAAACATCCGGCTCCGAATAACTGAAAAAGGCGTTCTTGTTTTTGATGATGAGCTTTGCTTTGCGCGAAAATGTTGAGCCGTAGCGGTACTCAAGAGCGTATTTAAGCTTGTCATATATTGTGTCGGTGATTTTATCTATTCTTCGGCTTACTGTGGACGGGTCAATTCCAAGTTTTCTTGCTATCTCACTTTTTGTATAGCCTTGATACCAGTGCATTTCCACTATGAGCCTGTCCGTTGAAGAAAGCTCCTGATTAATTACCTTGTTAACAAGCTCGTTAAGCTCGCACTTTCTCTGCCTTAAAATATATTCGTCGATGTTTTCGTAGGTTTTACTCTGCCAGGCGGCAAAAGCCTCACGGGCAAGCAAATATTCTTCTTTTGAAAAACTGTTAGGATACATATTTAACTCATTCCTCCTGTCATTTTTGTTTTTGCAGCCATAACGGGGGGATGACTGAAAAACTGTTACAAATAACGAACATTTGTTCGTCTACGTATTTAATTTTAGAGTTAAAATATTATTCTGTCAATATATTTTCATAAAAAAGTTTGTAAAGTCCGTTTTTTTGTATTTTGAAGATAAAAATTTGAGAACTTAAAATTCTTTTAAAGTTGTTGATTTTTAATATATAAGCGAGAAAATGACTTGCTTTTTTTGAATAAATAGTATACAATATTATTTAATATACTTCGGGTAGTTGTATTCACTTGAAGTAAGTCAAATAATTAGTAAAGGATGAACCCCAATGGCAAAACAGGAAAAATCTGCTGCCGAAGCTTACCGCCAGGAACGTAAAGAGCGTCTGGCAAAGGCAGCAAAGCAAAATCAGAAAAGATCACATAACATCGTTCTCTCCAAGGGAGCAAAAACTGCAATTGCTGTGGTAGTTGTTGTCGCTCTTATTGCAGGTATCGCAGGCTTTGCAGTAAGCAATTCAGGCGTGCTCGAAAGAGGCAAGGTTGCTTTCAATGTAGGCGAAACAGAAGTTACCATGGCTGAATACAGCTATTACTATAACTCTGTTTTCAATAACTATTTCCAGTATTCCTATATGTATGACAGTAATTACGGTCAGGGTATGGGTAAAATGTACACAGGCTATGACTATGCTGTTTCTCCCGACCAGCAGGCTTATACCGGCGAAATTGAAGGCGTTGAAAACCCCATGTTTACAGACTTCTTTGATTACAGCGCCCGTGAAAGCATCAAACTTGTAAAGGGTGCTTTGGCTTATGCCGCAGAGAATAACATCACACTTGATGAAGATGACAAAAAGGAAATTGAAGAAACTTTGGCATCTTTCAAGGAAACCGCAACAAAGTCAGGTAACTATTCTCTTCCCGCTTATCTCCGCGCATTCTTCGGTAAGGGTATGACTTCCTCTCTTTTAGAAAAAATTTGTGAAGAACAGATTCTCAACCAAAAGGTACAGGAAGTTAAGCTTGCTGAATTTGCCAAAGGCTACACCGAAAAGGAAGTGGAAAAGGAATATAAGGATAATCTTAAAACCTACGGTGCCGTTTCCCTTCGAAATTATGTTATCAAGGCTGAAACCGTAACTGTTGAGGCTGAAGAAGAAGGTGCAGAAGCAACCACAGAGGTTACAAAGGAAACAATGGCAGACGCCAAGAAAAAGGCTGACTCCTTCGTGGCAAGATTTAGCGCAGGTGAAGATTTCAAGGCTGTTGCTGCCGATTTCGAAAAGGATGCAGGCAGTGAAAAATATACTGAATTAAAAACTGACGACAGCCTCACTCTTCTCGAAGATACAACTTATTCCGACCTTTCCTATTCTTCATCCGATGATAAGTTCCTTGATTGGGCTATGGATGAAAATACAGAGGAAGGCGAAACCTACATCGTAGAAAACGAAGATGCAGGTTACACCGTTTATATGATGGTCGACCCCGTTCACCACACTCCCGATGCAAAGACCTATGATGTAAGACATATCCTTCTTCAGTTCCCCAAGGAAGAAACTGAAACAGAAGAAACAACAGATGGTGAAGAAACCACCGAACCCGCTGAAGAAAAGGAAGAAGTTGAAGTTGAGCTTCTCAATCCTGCTGATTACGATGTAACCGTTGACATTGACGTTGACCTTGAAACCACAAAGGACAAGGCTCTTTACAAAAAGGCACAGGATATTCTTGCTGACTACCTTAAGGGTGACAAGACAGAAGATGCCTTCGCTGCTCTTGCAAAAGAATATTCAGCTGACGGTAATGCTGAAGAAGGCGGTATCTATGAAGATGTTCCTATGGGAAAGATGGTACCCGAATTTGAAAACTGGTCACTTGCCGAGGGCAGAAAAGCAGGAGATGTGGGTATTGTTGAAACAACCTACGGGTACCACATTATGTATGCCGTTTCTGAAGCAGAGGTAACAAGCTGGTCCGACACTATCAGAAATGACCTTGCTACCGAAAAATATAACACCTTTGCAGAAGAACTTATCGCAGGTGAAAATGTGGCAATCACAAACGAAGTGGCAGAAAATCTTGCAGCAGTTAAGGAATTCACCGTTTCTATCGCAAAAAATCAGATAAGAAACATTCAGGCTAACGCTTCAGCTGCTTCTTATTGATTTTAAATAATTATATTCAGGGGGCTGTAACACACAGCCCCTTTTTCTGTTAGAAAAACAGAAAATGAATTGTAGTTGGCTTTTTTGCATTCATTTCATTTTGTCTTTAAAAGGTTGACAAGAAAGCCTTATAGTTGTAAAATAAAGTGTAAAAATTTTTCAAAGGAGTTTATGCTTATGATGCCGAAACCTATGATAAAAGGAATCTGTATTTTCCTTGCCGCATTAATGGTTCTTTCTGTCGGTGCAATAATTTTTCAGGTTATTGCCGCAGAACCTGCTGTTGTCGCTTATGTTACACCTGTAACAGGGGATAACGATGCGGACTATATAATTCCCATCGGTCTGGGACTTCTTGCGGTTCTAGCAATAGGTATTTGTGTTTTTTTGCCGAAAATGAGAAAAAAAGAAGACGAAACAGAATAAAAAGAAAAGAGGGAGCAAATATGAAGAAAATAATTTCAGTTTTATTGACAGCGGTTTTAATCTGCAGTCTCTTTGCCGTGCCTTATTCTGCCGCTGAAGAGACCGACTATACGGATTATCCCGTTATTCTTGTTCCCGGTTATACCTCGGCGGTTCTTTACCGTCTTGACGGTGAAACAGGAGAAAAGATTATCGTTTGGGATGACCCAGTGGCACAGGTGGGTGAAGGAGGAGATCTTGAATCGATTGTTCCCGATTTCAAAACCTATCTGCTTGACGGAGATGTTGCCCCTTTGGCAAAGAGACTCGGTGAGGGCTTCAACCGTATTTTTGAGGGTACGAAATGTAATCCCGACGGCACAAGCCTTTATGATGTGAAAACCTGGCTTGATACTGCCGAAGACGGAAATTATGCCGCTCTTAAAGAAAATTATCCTGACGGAAAGCATCAGTATGAAAAACCGATGATGGATTTGCTCGGTGAAAAGGTGGGAGACGAAAATCTTTACATTTTCACCGGTGACTTCCGTATGGGCGCCATCGAAAACGCCGAAGACCTCAGATACTTCATTGATGATGTTATTTCCCATAACAATAAAATAAGAGCCGAAAAGGGCAAAGACCCCATCGACAAAGTTAATCTTTTCGCAGTTTCTCACGGCGGTCAGATTTCGGGCACATATCTCACTCTTTACGGCGCTGAAGGCAAGGTAAACAATGCTGTTCTTACTTGCCCTGCTCTCGGCGGCGCAGGTATTGCCTACGATGTTTTCAATGTGGATGTAAAATTTGACGAAATAGGTCTGCTTACCTTTATTCAGCACGGCTTTATGCTTAATGAGGATTTGGAAATTCTTGTAATGGCACAACAGCTCGGATTTATCGATGAGCTTATTGAGGCTCTTGTGCCTTACGTCATGGAAACAATCGGATGCTGGGGCAGTCTCTGGGACTTTATTCCCCTTGAACAGTATGAGGATGTAAAGGAAAAATGTCTTGATGAAACCGTGCACGCAGGTCTTATTGAAAAGAGTGACAGAATGCATTATGAAATAATGTCACGCGACGGCGAAAACAACTACGCAAAAGGCTTTGCAAGGGCTAAAGATGCAGGCACGAATATTTATATTATTTCCGGTTATGATAACAAAATAATCACGGGTATGAGCGTAAGCTCTGATGCCATTCTTCCCACAGCAGATTCCACTGGTGCCACAGTTGCTCCTTTTGGCAAACGCTTTGCTGACGGCTATACCCAGAAGGTTGACACAGGCTTTTATCAGGT
>JAZUNX010000047.1:0-5301 GCA_045604385.1 Acutalibacteraceae bacterium | reverse complement strand
GTTACGTAAGAAGGGTAATTTTTTTGAATAAAGAGGCTTGCCGGGCTCAGTATTCTTAAGCTCAGGACAAAGCTCCTCAACTATCTCCTTATAATTAGAGTCCTTACCACCATAGGAAGAAGTGTAACGAAAACAAGAAGGATAAAATATTTGAGCTTTCTTAAAAGCTTATCACCCTTGAAGGTGCGGATTTTTTTCGGGAAGGGTATTTTATTAAGAAGGTCCTGGAAAAGACCGAAGGGACACAGCCAGCCGCAGACATATCTGCCCATAATCGCACCAAAGAAAATAAGGAAACCCGAAACATAAAGGCTTATCTTGTTCCCGCGTGCGCCGAATGATGACTGCAAGGCACCTATAGGACAGGAGCCGAGAGCACCGGGGCAAGAATAACAGTTAAGTCCCGGCAGACAAATGCTTTTAAGCTTTCCCTGATATATTTTCCCCTGCATAAAGCCTGCCAGGTAGCTGTTGGTTATAAATGCCCAAAGCCCCTGAAAGACAAGGCGGAAATCAAACTTTTTCTTATCCAATTCCTATACACTCCAGACAAATTCTTACGGCTTTTTCAAACACTTCCCTGTGCTGACTGTCCCCCACTCCGATAAGCATCATAGCCATACCAAAAAAAGCAAGAACACAGCCAAATATTCTGTTTTTATCTTTTTTCATTTTATCACCCGAATACATAATAACATATATTTATTAAAAATAACACTGTTAATGTATAAATAATAATATTTTTTATTTCCGAATTATAAATATAAACAGTTGTATGATAGCTATAATGTTATTAAAACTTCGAAAAACGAGGCAAACCTGTAATGAAAAAGCTTATTAAATCGGAAAGATTTCTCTATATCGTAATAGCCGTGGCTTTCATCGGTGCTTTCATTACGGTATATCTTAAAACCGAACAGAAGCTCGATGCACTCCGCGATGCTGTTCCCGTTGTTATTCACGATGTGGCAACTGAAAAAGCAGAGGAAGACAGAGCGGTCTATGTGACACCGTCGGGCAAGAAATACCACCTGGACGGGTGCGACTATCTCAGTGAAAAAAGAATGGCGATTTCCTTTAAGGATGCAGTAAATGCAGGGTATGAGCCCTGTGCATACTGTCAGCCGTAATAATGATAGAAAAACAAGGTGACGGTTTCGTGTCCTGAAAAAGACACAGAGCCGTCACCTATGTTCTATTTGTATTTCTCTAAAACTGCGATAACTTGTCCTGGCGGATCACTTTCAAACACAACTTTTAAACGGTTTAAAGCACCGATTATAAGGTCAATATTTTTCTTATGCGTATCGTCTGCCCCATCGAGATGCTGGTACATTTCGATTATTTTATCGATGTAGTATTCAGAATAATTTCCCCAGGTCAATTCTGTATAAAAGGAAGCAAAAGCATATCTTACAGCCCATTCGTAGCATTCCTTATCTCCCGTAAGCTTGCCTTTTCTGAAATAAGCATCCACTAACTGACGACGGTTTTCAGGAGTTTCAAATGCACCGTCCATAACAGTTCTTAAACTGATTATTTCATCACAATAACAAATAGGTATCTTTCCTCCTTTTACATAAAGATAATTACTATCCCATAATTTGTGCAAAAGACGTTCATGTTCATCCGCACTTTTAGCATTATTACCGTAATCATTAGGTGATTCCAACACCGCTTCACTTGGAATATTGGAAATCTTTTCAATGTTAGTAAGACACGCCTCTAAAATACCGGCAAAGCTTTTAACATCATCTTCTTCCTCGAAATAAATGTCAAAGTCCTTGTCTTTATCCACGATAGTAGAAAAATCGTATTTGTTATAAGTTTCTGCTTTCGATTTAAAATCGAGTTTTTCAGGCGTAAGCTTAATAAGAGAAGCAGCATTTGCAGTATTCAACAAACATAAAAGAATTATTTCAAAAACAACAATTTTTAATAACACGCTCTTTATCTTTTTCGGTTTTTTTGCATCTTTGCTCGAAATAATCAAATCTGAAATATACTTAATATGAGGAGCGATGATATTATCTACTATAGGAGTGATAAATTTCGAATCTACAGCAATACAGATGGCACAGAATGCCGTACAAAACCAAAAGCATTTTTCTTTCAGAAAAAAGCTCATTACACTTCCTATCAGTAAAAGTATCAAAAAACAACTTAAACCACGCAGGTATCTGGTATCTTCTTCCTTGTTTTTAGGCGCGTTTGAACAGGCAGACTTTGCATTCTGCCCGTTT
Source organism: Acutalibacteraceae bacterium (assembly GCA_045604385.1). Lineage (GTDB taxonomy): Bacteria > Bacillota > Clostridia > Oscillospirales > Acutalibacteraceae > UBA6857. The sequence goes on along the minus strand of JAZUNX010000047.1, from coordinate 3,058 downwards.
TTGTGTTTGTTGCAGTTACTACTCTCCATAACACAAGTCCCTCACACCTTTGAACTCTATATAACTCTTATCCGTCGTTCATTAATTTACAAATCACTCACTACACTCACGAAACTACAGCTTTCACACTACCAACAAATCAGTTTTCGCAAAAATCCCTGCCTTTCTCTGTAACTCTGACCTTATTCTGTATGTTTTCAAGATAACCGTATTTTTTAGAAGAAGCATCTCTGATGTTCTGATTCAAATTACCCGGTTCATCAAATCCGCAAAGCTGATAACAGAATGCCAACTGCTGGGCATTTATTAATTCAAATCCCAAAGTACCCATGAAGTAAACAAAATAGGTGGTTCTTTCTATATTACTAACCGGCTTTTTATCTGCTATGAAAGCCTTTAACGTTTCTCCGCCATCAGTCAGATTTAATATTTCGTCTTTATAGGACTGTTGGACTTCTATATTTTCACATACAGCTTCGTAAAGAAGATTAAAAATTTCCGTCTGTTTGGAAGTCGGTACCTTCTCTACCAAATCGACTATTTTTGAAATTTTTGAATACAGTTGTTCAAATTTACTGTCTTTCATATCAAATATCCACCTCCAAATATATTTATTCCATAACTATTTGTTAAAATTATATCAATAATATATATAAATGTCAATACTATCTTATTGAAAACAAGAAGATTAAAAGTCCCTATTTATCAAAGTTTTGCAATAAAGACTCATTTTCTTTCTTAAAAATCTTAAATTTCAATCAGAAAACAAAGAAAATTCCCAATCATGAAATAACAAATCAGGGACGGTTACCTTTCTTTTCTTGCTTTTTACCGTTTATCTTGCCCGAAAATACCCCATACTTACTGCGAGGTGATGTATGTGGTAAATATGCTCATAAGAGGTATCATAATTTATGTGACGGTTATTTTCGCCGTAAGGCTTATGGGAAAAAGGCAAATAGGTGAGCTGCAGCCGGCAGAGCTTGTGGTTACTATTCTGCTTTCACAGGTGGCATCAATGCCCTTTGAAAGCTTGGAAATTCCCCTTTTGAGCATACTGTCGATTATTTTTCTGCTCATCGCTCTCGAAATTATCTGTTCGGTTATCGGTATGAAGATAAAAAGCTTCCGTAATCTCATTCAGGGAAACCCGATACTGATTATCAAAGAGGGAAAGCTCGTTCAGAGTGAGCTAAAAAATGTACGCTACAGCGTAGAGGACTTGCTTGAAGCACTACGGCTGAAGGATATTTTCGACATAAGCCAGGTGCAGTTTGCCTATATCGAAACCAACGGCTCCATAAGTGTGCTTTTAAAGAATAAATACCGACCCGTTACAATTTCCGATACAGATATAAAAACCTCTGCCTGTGAGCTCCCCTGCCTTGTGGTGAGTGACGGCAAAATAGTCAGAAGCGAGCTTGATGTATGCGGTATGACGAAAAAGCGTCTCGACACCATACTGAAAAAGGAACAGATCAGTCTTGAAGATATTATGCTTATGACTGCCGAAAAGGGCGGCAAATATTATATTATAAGAAAGGAAGTCCGCAAATGAAAAGAATAATTTCAGCCTTTGTGCTGTTATTTATCTGCATAGGTATATGCATTTACGGCAGCGTTGTAACAGAAAAAAAGTGTGAAGCTCTCACAAATAAGCTTGATATACTCGAAAAGGAAATCAATGAGGGTGAAAATGAAAACGCCCTTTCCCTTATAAAAGACCTGGAAAAGGAATGGAAAAAGGCAGAAAAGTTTTTCAGCTCCGTTTCCGAAACGGCACTTATCGACGAGCTTGACCTTTCTCTCGGCAGCATGGAAAAATATATTCTCTCGGACAAAAAGGAGGAAGCCGTAATAGTTATAGAAGAATGTCGGTGCGGTCTCGAAACCATTTCTCGACGGCAGAAGATTTCCGTGGAAAACATACTGTAATCAGATGGTTGACCATACAAGCAAACGGTGATATAATACTTTCGAGAATGCAATTAAACACCGACTGCGAGGAAGTTTTATGAAAAAATTAATGAATCCCCGACTGATGCTGATAACATCTATGGCAATATTCGGAACAATAGGTATTTTTGTGCGTAACATTCCCGTTTCTTCGGGAGAGCTGGCGCTTTACCGTGCTGTTATGGCTGCCATTTTAATCGGAGGCTTTTTACTCGTTACAAAGCAAAAAATCCCCTTCGGAAAAATCAGAAAAGAGCTTCCCTTACTCCTTGCCTCGGGTATCGCTATGGGCATCAACTGGATTCTTCTCTTTGAGGCGTACAAATACACATCTGTTTCCGTGGCTACCTTAAGCTATTATTTCGCTCCTGTTATCGTTACGGTGGTATGCCCTGTTCTTTTTAAAGAAAAATTGAGCGGTAAGCAGATTGTTTGCTTTGTGATGTCAACTGTAGGTCTTGTTCTCATTACAGGCATAGGCGGTCTTACAGGCGGAAAAGATATAGTCGGTATTCTGTTCGGATTGGGTGCGGCTGTTTTCTATGCCACGGTCATCCTTCTCAATAAATTCATAAAAACCGTCGAGGGTATTCACAGAACCTTTCTGCAGTTTATTTCCGCCATTATCGTTTTACTCCCCTATGTTCTCATGACAAGCGGATTTACCTTAAATAATCTGAACGGAACAGGCTGGATAAACCTTCTCATTATCGGTCTCATACACACGGGTATTACATACTGCATGTACTTTTCTTCGCTCAAGGAATTACCCGGACAGAAGGCGGCCATCTTAAGCTACATTGACCCTCTGGTTGCTGTTCTGATTTCCGTCACAATATTAAACGAAACAATGACGGTTTCACAGGTTATAGGCGGTGTGCTGATTTTAGGCTTTACTTTGCTTAATGAGATTTCACCGAAAAAGTCATAATAAACAAAGAAAACCATTGTAAAAGTCAAATTGAAATGCACCCCAAATGTTAGACATTGTGATATAATGTTTAACATAAGGGGTGATTTTTTATGCCGAAAGGAATACCAAACAAAAGATATACCGGAGAATTCAAGCAAAAAGTGGTAGAAACAATACAAAAAGAAAAAA
>JAZUNX010000046.1:0-4688 GCA_045604385.1 Acutalibacteraceae bacterium | reverse complement strand
GGTCTGTAATGGCTTCTATTCCGCCGTCCTGAGTTTCGTTGAAATGGTCAAGAGCGGAACGGGTTGTTGCAACCAAGTCTGAAAGGTAATCAACCGTTGCTGAAACTGAGTTCACCTGAGTTGTGGCAACATTGAATTCTGTTACCGCGTTGTTATATTTTGTTTCGGCATCGGCATTCTGTTCAACCATTGCTTTTGCCTGAAGATATTCTGCGCGTTTAGCTTCCCACTGTGCATATTGGGTGGAATGTTCAAGCTTGCTGGCATCAATCTTGCCCTCATATTCGGCAACAGCCGCATTGTACTGTGCCTTGTAATCCGCAAGCATCGCGTCACCGTTTGCTGCAATGTTGAGGATTTCGTCCACCTTTTCTTTTGCGGCGGCAAGGTCTGCTTCAACCTGAATTTTACTTGTTGCATATTCAATTTCAGCAGCGGCAACCTCAGCAGCATACTGAAGCTTCAGCGAAGCAACTCTTGTTACAAGAAGCTCCTGAGAAATTGAACTGATATAATCTGTATAAGGCTTTATAAACGCTTTGTATTCATCAGAATATGGGTCATAGTTTTCACTGCCTGCAATTTTAATGGAAATAGAGGAGTAGTATTCGTTGAGAAAATTTTCCGAGGGGAGATAGATGAAGGTGCCGAGTTTACCCGTACCAACGGTGGTGTTACCTCTGTCATAGGAAATGTAAAGAGGTGAACGGATAATACCCACTATGGTATAGTCCTTGTTCTGGAGGGAGGAGCTTATATCCGTCGAATCACCCACAACGGTGATAACAGAGCCTATTTTGAATTCATCGGGGGTGGAAAGGGTACTGCTGTCCACCAGACACTGATTTGAGGAGGTTGGCCAGGAGCCGTCCACAAGCTGGGGGCGATTCATATAGTAAGGGTCATCGGCTCCGTTTGCCGCTGCATAGACCTTGTTTATATCAAGGCTGTAGGCGCGGACTGTCATTTCCGAGCCGTCAATATCGTTTACCGGCTCACCGTTTACCTTGACCACGCCATCGATAAATTTTTCTCCGGCTATGCTTTCCACACCTGTTACCGAGCCGATAACAGCCAGGTCATTTTCCGTAAGACCTGCCGTGGAAATAATCTGTATATCCATAGCGTTGCTGTCTTCCACATACTTTGCCGCTGTGTCATACATATTCGGAGCGATAGCATTCATACCCGCGAAAAAGCTGACACCGAGGGCGACGATGGAAATAATCGAAATGAATCTGGAAAAAGACCTTTCGATAGTCCGCCGTGTATCGGTTATGAGAATTGTGTTTATTTTCTTCTTATTCATCTTAATATTTCCTTACCATTCAAGCTTTTCAACGGGGATCGGGCGGTCATTCACCGCAATCTGCACCACTCTGCCCGAGCGCATGGTGATAATTCTGTCAGCCATAGCCGAAAGAGCCTGATTATGAGTGATAACAACGACGGTGGTTCCTGTCTCCTTGCACTGTCTGTGTAAAAGGGAAAGAATCTGCTTACTTGTACGGTAGTCAAGAGCGCCTGTCGGCTCGTCACAAAGAAGGATTTTCGGATTCTTTGCCAAAGCACGTGCGATGGAAACTCTCTGCTGTTCACCGCCGGAAAGCTGTGAGGGGAAGTTGTCTAATCTTTCCTTAAGTCCCACTCTTGCCAATATTTCTTCGGGCTTTACGGGCTTTTTACACATCTGTGTGGCAAGCTCCACATTTTCCAGAGCTGTAAGGTTGGGTACAAGATTATAGAACTGGAAGATGAAGCCTACCTCATAGCGGCGATAGTCCACAAGTTCACTCTTTGAAAGGTCGGTGATGGGTCTGCCTGCCACGCGTACCTTGCCGTCGTCACAGCTGTCCATACCGCCTAGAATATTCAGCACCGTGGATTTACCTGCACCACTGGTACCGACGATAAGGCAGAATTCACCTTTTTCGATGGAAAAACTGACACCGTCAACGGCAGGGATGATGATTTCTCCCGTCTGGTATCTTCTGTATACATTTTCAAATTCGATGAAACTCATTTTGTGTCACTCCTGTTTTGAATGCGGAATTCGGAATGCGAAATTGTGGGCCGCTTCGCTCCGGTTATATCCGTGGAAAGTAGTTCTATGTTTTTACATTTACAGCGCTAAAGGACATACAGAATATATTATTTTTCGGCGAGATAGGGTCATCTCGTACTACGGCATACATCCTGTTGATTTGGAGTGGTGCAAGTATTTTTTAGTGATACCGTTCACTCGCCCGTTTAGCGCTTATCTTTTTGCGTTTAGCACCTGATATTTCACTCGGCGGTGTATCGTTTTCTCGTTCCAAAAAGCTTTCCCGCAATTGCGTATTGTGCTTTGTGAATTATTTTATATCCCCTTTAGAAATCTCTCTTGTCTCAACAAGCACATTCGTGCCTTCTTCGCAAAGGGTGATTTTGCATTTGCCTTCGCTTTCGTTGTCATAGTCCTGATAATAGAGACAGTAGACAGCCATAAGGTTGAAAAATTCATCCTTGTTATCTGCTTCTGCATATTTTTCTTTATCGACGGTAAAAATAATGTCGCTGAAATTACTGTTGTATTTGGCGAAGTCCTTAACGAATGGGTAGTCACCAGAATCTATGGAATAGCCGATACCGCTTACGGTTTCCATACCGATTGAGGTCAGGAGAAGTCTGTAGGAATATTCGCGCATACGGATTTTTACGTGGGTGTCGCCCTTTTTCTGTATGGAGTAATAGCCCTTGGCTTCGGCAAAGGCTTCCAGGTCGTCTCTGTATTCCGCATCCACAAATTCGATGGGAAGAACAACCACCGTGGTTTTCTCAAAGGAAGGGGAGAACAGGGGCTTTTCAGTGGTTTCTGGTTCTAAATTTACGGTTATGGGCTGTCCGTCGGTGGTGGTCACTTCAGGTTCGTCTTTACCTTTGAGGGTGACGAGACATACTGCGGTTACTATTATTACGATAACAGCTATTATGGCGATGAGTTTTTTGTTCATTTTATTTTCTCCTTTGAAAATTCCTCTTCTATATCAATTTACCATTCTAACATAAACAAACTTTAATTTCTATATAAATAAGCAAAAATTTACACAATATTTATGTCAACAATAAAGAGTGAGGTTAATCTCTGTAATTTTCGACAAAATTGACGATAAAAAAGTGCAATCTATATGTAAAAAAACAATAGACTTTTGAGAAAAAATCTGTTAAACTTTATTGTTGAAACAGGGAAAAAGGGATAGTGTACCTTTTTTCACTGTAAACTTAACCCAATAAATTATTTTTAGGAGGAGATTCCAATGAGCAAAAAATGGGTATACCTTTTTAAAGAAGGTAACGGCACAATGAGAGAGCTTCTCGGCGGTAAAGGTGCTAACCTTGCTGAAATGACAAACATTTTCAAAGAGAAGTTCCCCGACAGAAACCCCGTTCCTCAGGGCTTCACAATCACAACAGAAGCCTGCACACAGTATTACGAAGATGGCCGTAAGATCAACGACGAAATCGTTGCTGAAATTATGGAAAACATCGAAAAGATGGAAGAAATCACAGGCAAGAAGTTCGGTGACAAAGAAAACCCCCTTCTTGTATCTGTTCGTTCAGGCGCACGTGCATCAATGCCCGGTATGATGGATACAATCCTTAACCTTGGTCTTAACGAAGACGTTGTAAAGGTTATGGCTGAAAAATCAGGCAACGCAAGATGGGCATATGACTGCTACAGAAGATTCATTCAGATGTATTCTGACGTTGTTATGGAAGTTGGTAAGAAGTACTTCGAAGAGCTTATCGACAAAATGAAGGAAGAAAAGGGCGTTAAGTTCGACGTTGAGCTTGATGCTGATGACCTTAAGAATCTTGCTGAACAGTTCAAGGCTGAATACAAAGCAAAGATCGGTTCAGACTTCCCCTCAGATCCCAAAGAACAGCTTATGGGTGCTGTTAAGGCAGTTTTCCGTTCATGGGACAACCCCCGTGCAAACGTTTACCGCCGCGACAACGACATTCCCTACTCATGGGGTACTGCCGTTAACGTTCAGGCTATGGCATTCGGTAACATGGGTGACGACTGCGGTACAGGTGTTGCTTTCACACGTGACCCCGCTACCGGTGAAAAGAAGCTTATGGGTGAGTTCCTTGTTAACGCACAGGGCGAAGACGTTGTTGCCGGCGTAAGAACTCCGATGCCCATCGCACAGATGGCTGAAAAGTTCCCCGAAGCTTACAATCAGTTTATCGAAATCTGCGGTATTCTCGAAAACCACTATCACGATATGCAGGATATGGAGTTCACCGTTGAAAACGAAAAGCTCTATATGCTCCAGACAAGAAACGGTAAGAGAACTGCACAGGCTGCTCTCCAGATCGCTGTTGACCTCGTTGCTGAAGGCCACAAGACAAAGGAAGAAGCAGTTGCTATGATCGACCCCAGAAACCTTGACACCCTTCTTCATCCCCAGTTCGATGCAAAGGCACTCAAGGCTGCTACTCCCATCGGTAAGGGTCTCGGCGCATCTCCCGGTGCTGCTTGCGGTAAGGTAGTATTTACTGCAGAAGACGCTGAGGAGTGGAACAACCGCGGTGAGAAGGTTATCCTCGTTCGTCTTGAGACATCTCCCGAGGATATTACAGGTATGAAGGCTTCTCAGGGTATCCTTACAGTTCGTGGCGGTATGACATCCCACGCAGCT
>JAZUNX010000045.1:0-3008 GCA_045604385.1 Acutalibacteraceae bacterium | reverse complement strand
GCCGTCATCACGGCGAACGCCTGTTGCAGTACGTACAACTACTGCCTTAACAACGTCGCCCTTCTTAACGATTCCGCCGGGTGCTGCTTTCTTAACAGAAGCAACAATGACGTCACCGATGTTAGCATATCTTCTGCCTGTGCCACCGAGAACACGAATGCACATAATTTCTTTTGCACCTGTGTTGTCAGCAACCTTGAGATAAGTCTGCTGCTGAATCATTGTGTTTGGCCTCCTTTAGCTGCACAAATTATTTGGCTTTTTCGATTATTTCTACTACACGCCATCTCTTATCCTTTGAAAGAGGGCGGGTTTCCATAATGAGAACACGGTCACCGATGCCGCACTCATTGTTTTCGTCGTGTGCCTTTACTTTAACGGTACGGTTAACGATCTTCTTGTAAAGAGGATGTCTTACCTTATCCTTAATTGTAACAACTACTGTCTTGTCCATCTTATCGCTTGATACGATGCCGACCTGAGTCTTTCTGAGATTTCTTTCCATTATTCAGTCCTCCCTTTCTTAAGAATTTGCGCCGTGAAGCTCGATATCACGCTGAACAGTTTTGATTCTTGCGATATCCTTCTTAACAGCGTTGATTCTCATGGGGTTGTCAAGCTGATTAACTGCCTGCTGGAAACGAAGATTGAAAAGTTCCTTCTTGAGTTCTGCAAGCTTTGCGTCCATCTCAGCGGCGGACAGTTTTCTGATTTCACTTGCTTTCATTACTGTTCACCGTCCTTTTCCTGTTCTGCTTTAGTAACGAATTTGCACTTGATGGGAAGCTTGTTAGCTGCAAGACGCATGGCCTCACGTGCAACTTCCTCGTCAACGCCCTTAATTTCGAACATAACTCTGCCCGGCTTAACAACTGCTACCCAATATTCGGGTGAACCTTTACCGGAACCCATTCGGGTTTCTGCAGGCTTTGCAGTGATAGGCTTATCGGGGAAAATTTTGATCCAAACCTGACCGCCACGCTTAATGTAACGAGTCATAGCAATACGGGCTGCTTCGATTTGTCTTGAAGTAATCCAAGAAGGTTCGAGAGCCACAAGACCGAAATCACCGTAAGTTACTTTGTTGCCCTTATGAGCTGTGCCCTTAAGACGGCCACGCTGAACCTTACGTCTTTTAACGCGCTTAGGTAATAACATTATTTAGCTCCTCCTTCTCTGTTTTCTCTGCGGGGTCTGCGACGGGCGGGTCTTTCACGTCTTTCATTGTTGGAAACCTGAAGAACTTCGCCTGTGTAGATCCAAACCTTTACGCCGATACGGCCGTAGGTTGTTTTTGCTTCTGCGAAACCGTAGTCAATGTCAGCACGGATTGTCTGAAGGGGGATTGTACCCTCTTTGTAAGTTTCGCTTCTTGCGATTTCAGCACCGCCGAGACGGCCTGATACCTGACATTTGATACCCTTTGCACCGAGCTTCATTGCACGGCCGATAGCCTGCTTAAGTGCACGGCGGAAGCCGATTCTTCTTTCAAGCTGTGCAGCGATGCTTTCAGCAACGAGCTGTGAGTTAACGTCGGGGTTTTTAACTTCGATAATGTTGAGAGAAACTTCTTTACCGAGTTTCTTTTCGATTGTAGCCTTAAGCTTTTCGATTTCTGCGCCGCCGCGGCCGATTACCATACCGGGCTTTGCAACGTGAATATTTACGCGAACACGCTTTGCAGTACGTTCGATTTCAACCTTGGGTACTCCTGCGGGAGCAAGTGTTTCAAGGAGATATTCACGAAGTTCGTAGTCTTCTACGAGGGTATCGCCGAAGTCGCTCTTCTTGGCATACCAACGGGATTCCCAATCTTTAATTACGCCGATTCTTAAACCGGTGGGATTAATTTTCTGGCCCATGTTTTACCTCCTCCTGACTTATTCCATTTCCTTGAGTACAAGGGTGATGTGAGATGTCTTTTTGTTGATACGGAATGCTCTGCCCTGTGCTCTGGGTCTGATTCTTTTGAGTGTGGGGCCCTGACCTACGAAGCATTCTGCTACATAAAGTCTGGAAACGTCCATATCTTTGTTTTCTGCGTTAGCCATTGCTGACTTAAGAAGTTTTGCTACAACCTCACACGCTGCCTTAGGCGTGTATCTGAGGATTGCCATTGCCTTTTCAGCAGGCTGATTTCTGATAAGGTCAAGAACGATCTGAACCTTACGAGGTGCAATACGCACAAAAGTAACTTTTGCTGTTGCTTCCACTTTAATACACTCCTTTCGACTTATTTACCGTTGTTTGAGGTTTTTGAGCCGGCGTGACCTCTGTAGGTTCTGGTGGGTGCAAACTCGCCGAGCTTGTGACCAACCATATCTTCTGTTACATAAACGGGAACGTGCTTACGTCCGTCATGAACTGCGAAGGTGTGTCCAACAAAATCAGGGAAGATTGTGCTGCTGCGGCTCCATGTTTTAAGAACGATTTTTTCGTTCTTTTCATTCATCTTAACAACTCTATCGTAAAGCTTAGCTTGTACGTAGGGTCCTTTTTTAGTGCTTCTGCTCATTATTCTTAGCTCCTTTCATCGACCTTATTTGTCGTTACGACGCTTAACAATAAGCTTGTCTGAACGATTCTTCTTAGCACGAGTCTTGTAGCCAAGAGCAGGCTTGCCCCAAGGTGTAACAGGGCCGGGACGACCGATAGGTGATTTACCTTCACCACCACCGTGAGGATGGTCGCAGGGGTTCATAACTGAACCGCGGACTGTAGGTCTGATGCCCATGTGACGTGTACGACCTGCTTTACCGATCTTAACGTTTTCGTGGTCTTCGTTACCTACAACGCCTACTGTAGCCATACATGCTTCGGGAACTTTACGAAGTTCACCTGAGGGAAGTCTGAGAAGTGCGTAGCCGCCTTCTTTAGCCATAAGCTGTGCAGAGTTACCTGCAGCTCTTGCTAACTGACCGCCTCTGCCGGGATAAAGCTCAACGTTGTGAACAACAGTACCTGTGGGGATGTTTACAAGGGGAAGAGCGTTACCGGCCTTGATGTCT
>JAZUNX010000044.1:0-16379 GCA_045604385.1 Acutalibacteraceae bacterium | reverse complement strand
CTGTAGACAGCGTAGAAAAAATCCTTTCGGGTGAGTGCGACAGCATACCCGAACAGTATTTCCTTATGTCGGGGACTATTGACGATGTCTTTGCTAAATACAAAAAGGGACACGGGTGAGAAAAATGAAGTTTACTCTTTTCACCCCTCACCGTCAGTTTCCTTCCCTTGAATGTGACAGTGCAAGGCTGAATATTTCTGACAGTGTCGGAGGTAAGTTTTCGGGCTCCTACGGCATAAGAAAAGGTCATGCCAAAGCAGTTTTTTCTCTCGCGGAGGGAAAAATCTCTGTAAGCCTTAAGGGAGAGGAGATTTTCTCTGCCGAATGTCAGGGTGGCTTTGCCACAGTGGAAAATGACGAGGTCAGAGTAACCGTTGACGGGGCAACTGAAATATAAAATTAAGCCGACAGATTTTTTCGTCTGTCGGCTTTACTGTTTACATATTTTCTATCATTATCTTAAATGCCAATTCCTCTAACTGTTCCACACTTTCGAGCGTTCCTACCTGCTGACGGTAAGCGGCGGCACCCTTGATGCCCTTGATGTACCAGGCGGCGTGTTTTCTTGCTTCTCTTATGCCAACTCTCTCGCCCTTATATTCGCAGATGCGTTTGATGTGCTTTATCATAACTCTCATTCTTTCGCTGACGGGTGGCTCGGGCAGAATTATTTCGTGCTCTAAATAGGCGGTAATCTGACTGAATACCCAGGGCCTGCCGAGAGCACCTCTGCCTACCATAAGATAGTCGCAATTGGTTTCCTCTATCATCTGTGCGGCGGAAAGTCCGTCGGTAATGTCACCGTTTGCAATAAGAGGTATATCAATATTCTTTTTGACCTCGGCAATCATTTTTCGGTCAACAGGGGGAGCATACATCTGCTGTCTTGTCCTGCCGTGGAGAGTGACTGCGGACATACCTGCCCTTTGGGCTCTCTGCGCCATTTCGATACAGTTTATGCTGTCAGCATCCCAACCGAGACGGATTTTCACAGTGACGGGAATATCTACGGCATCCTTGACGGCTCTCATTATTTCTTCCGCTAGTTCAGGATTTTTGAGAAGAGCACTTCCTCCGCCGTTACCTGCGATTTTCGGCGCAGGACATCCCATATTTATATCGATTACTTCAGGCTCATATTCGAGACAGCTTACGGCACTTTCAGCCATTATTTTCGGGTCACTGCCGAAAATCTGTGCGGCGGCAGGTCTTTCCTTTTCCGAAAGTGAGAGGAGCTTTTTGCTTTTTCTGTCGCACATGGTAAGCCCCTTACTGCTGACCATTTCGCTTACCACATAGGTGGCACCGTATTCCACGCACAGCTCTCTGAATGCCTTGTCTGCCACACCTGCCATCGGTGCGAGGGCGGCAGAGCGGGAGTTTAGTTCTATATTTCCTAATTTCATTTATCATCTTCCTTTGATTTGCTTTCTATACTATACCATAAAAAAGGGAAAAATGCACTATCTTTTTGTAAAATCCTATTGACATAATAATTAAAGGTAAATATAATCATATTTGAACAGATGTTCAAATGATAAAGTGAAAGGTGACGGAAATGGAAAAAGAATATCTTATAATAGAAAAAGAAGATGCACAAAAGCTTACGGAATGTCAGCCTGATGAAGATGTGCTTTTTGACCTTGCGGAGCTTTTTAAAATTTTCGGCGATTCAAACCGCATAAGAATACTTTATGCGCTTTCGGGTACGGAGCTTTGTGTAAGTGATATTGCGAAAATGCTCGGTCTTTCTGCTTCGGCCGTCAGCCATCAGCTCCGTATTCTGAAAACCTCAAAGCTTGTACGGTGCAGAAGAGAGGGCAAAATAATTTTCTATATGCTCGACGATGAGCACGTAAGGGATATAATTAATCTCGGACTTGAACATGTAATTGAATGAGGTGGAGTATGAAAAATGATAAAAAAATTCTAGTAGCTTTTCTTTTAAATCTGTTCTTTTCTGTCTTTGAGTTTATCGGCGGTACGGTGACGGGAAGTGTTGCGATTGTCTCTGATTCTCTTCACGATTTGGGTGATGCAGCAGGGATAGGACTTTCTTATTTCTTCGAGCGGAAAAGCAAAAAGGCTCCCGACGGGGATTACACCTACGGCTATCTCCGTTATTCGGTGATGGGAAGTTTAATGATAACGGCAATTCTCCTTTTCGGCTCTCTCTTTGTTATTTATAAATCCGTTCTGCGACTTCTCAATCCCGAGCCTGTAAACTATAACGGTATGATTATTTTTGCTGTAATAGGCACAGCTGTTAATTTCTCTGCCGTCCTTTTCACAAAGGACGGAGACTCTCTCAACCGTAAAGCCGTCAATCTTCATATGCTCGAGGATACCCTCGGCTGGCTCGTTGTTCTCGTCGGTGCGGTAGTAATGCGTTTTACGGATTTAACCTTTATCGACCCTCTTATGTCCATAGGCGTGGCTGTGTTTATTCTCATTAATTCCGTGAAAAACTTAAAAGAAGGTATGGATATTTTCCTCGAAAAAGCACCCGACGGAATTTCTGCGGAAGAGATAAGAGAACACATTATTTCCATAGAAGAAGTGACTGATGTTCATCATATACACCTGTGGAGTATGGACGGATACAGCAACTGTGCAACGATGCATGTTGTAACCGACAGAGATTTCTCTGCCGTCAAAGAAAAAATTCGCCACGAGCTTTCTAATCACGGCATTACTCATTCTGTTATCGAAACGGAGACCACCGCGGAAAAATGCGGACAAACTCATTGTCAGGTTAACTGTCATATAGGAGAGGGACACCATCATCACCATCACCACTAATATTTTACTGCCTTTGAAAAAAATTTATCAAAGGCAGTTTTTTGTCTACCATTATGAAGAAAAATGTGTTATACTTATTATCAATGAATTAAAAAGAGGTGTTGTTCTATGCGGCTTCTTGTAATTGACGGCAACAGTATCGTTAACCGTGCCTTTTACGGTATCAAGCTTCTTACAAATAAAGAAGGTCAGTTCACAAACGGCATATACGGTTTTATGAATATTCTTATCAAGCTCAAAGAGGAGTGTCAGCCCGACAGGGTGGCGATAGCCTTCGATCTTAAGGCTCCCACCTTCAGGCATAAAATGTATGAGGAGTACAAGGCAGGCAGAAAGGGTATGCCCGATGAACTGCGCAGTCAGATGCCCATTCTCAAAGACCTTCTTTCAGCCCTCGGTTATAAGGTTGTGGAAAAGGAAGGCTATGAGGCAGACGATATTTTAGGTACTCTTTCCGTGCAGTGCAAGGGTGATGATCTTTGCTTTATTGCCACGGGAGACAGAGATTCTCTTCAGCTCATCTCCGATAATACGAAGGTTCTTCTTGCTTCCACGAAAATGGGTAAGGCAATAACCACCGTTTACGACAAGGAAAAGCTTACGGAAGAATACGGCGTAGAGCCGAAGGGTATGATTGAAATCAAGGCTCTTATGGGTGACTCTTCCGATAATATTCCCGGTGTGGCAGGTGTAGGACAGAAAACTGCAGGCGACCTTATAAAAAATTACGGCAGTATTGACTATATCTACGAGCATATCGAAGAACTTGACATTAAAAAAGGTGTTCACGATAAGCTTCTTGCCGGTAAGGATATGGCATACTTAAGCAGAAAGCTTGGTACCATCTGCCTTGAAGCACCCGTTGACCTCCAAATGGACAGTTATCTTATCGGCGAGGGCGACATACAAAAGGCACTCTCTATCCTAGTTTCTCTTGAAATGTTCGGAATTATCGAAAAACTCGGTCTCACAAGAGAGAAAATTCAGGTGCTTCCCGAAAAGGAAAAAGAAAAGAAAGTCTTCAGCGAGGAGAGAGACTTACCGTTTCTTTTAGGCAAGATTAAAGATGAAGCCTATTTCCTCACAGATTATGACGATAAAGGAGAAATTGTAAAATTTTATTTCTCCTTCGAAAATGAGGCAAAGTACGTATGTAAGGACTGCTTTGACTTTGATTATTTTGTCCGTGAATTTCTTGCTTCCGACAGCAAAAAGCATACGAGTGACATAAAGGAACTTTATAAGTACGCTCTTAAAAAAGGTATTGAAATAAAAAATGCAGTAATGGATACAGCTCTTGCGGGTTACATTCTCAACCCCTCTGCATCCTCTTATTCACCCGAAAGACTTTGCGAAGAATATACCTGCCTGTGTGATGCAGAATGCGGGGAAGATGAAAAGAAAAGGGCTGTGGTTGCAGTTTCATTTATTGAGCTTTGCAAAAAACTCGGCTCACTTATTGAAGAGAATGAACAGACAGAGCTTCTCTGTGATATTGAGCTTCCTCTTTCGAAGGTTTTAGCCGATATGGAAAATACAGGCTTCCTTGTTGACAGAAAGGGTATCGAGGATTTCGGTGAAAAGATGTCCCTGAAGGTACAGGAGCTTACGGATAAAATCTACGAAGAGGCAGGCTTTGAGTTTAACATCAATTCACCTAAACAGCTCGGCGTGGCTCTCTTTGAAAAGCTTGAAATTCCCTGCAAGAAAAAGACAAAGAGCGGTTATTCCACCAACGCGGAGGTTCTTGAGGAACTGGCAGGGGAGTACCCCATAGTCGCTGATGTTCTTGAATACAGAGCAATTGCAAAGCTCAAATCTACCTATTGTGAAGGACTTCTGAAGGTTATCGACGCCGACGGCAGAATCCGTTCCACTTTAAATCAGACGGAAACGAGAACAGGCAGAATCTCTTCCACAGAGCCAAATTTACAGAATATTCCCGTTCGCTCGGAGCTTGGCAGAGAGATGAGACGTTTCTTTACCGCTGATGAGGGTAGATGCCTTGTGGATGCTGACTATTCCCAGATTGAGCTTCGTGTTCTTGCTCACCTTTCAAATGATGCCACCATGCTCGAAGGCTTCAATAACGGTGAGGACATTCACACTATTACCGCCTCACAGGTGTTCAATATGCCTCTGTTTATGGTAACTCCTCTTATGAGAAGCCGTGCCAAGGCAGTAAACTTCGGAATAGTTTACGGTATCGGTGCATTTTCCCTTGCAAAGGACATCGGTGTTACAAGAAAAGAGGCAGATAATTATATAAAAGGTTATCTTCACCACTACAGCGCCGTAAGAGACTATCTTGAAAGGGTAGTCGAAAAGGCGAGAGATGACGGCTTTGTCAGCACTATGTTCCACCGCAGAAGATACCTGCCCGAGCTTACGGCAAGTAACAAAATGCTTCAGGCTTTCGGCGAAAGAGTTGCCAAAAATATGCCCGTACAGGGAACGGCGGCAGATATTATCAAAATCGCTATGGTTAAGGTTTACGAAAGACTTAAAAAGGAAAACCTTGATGCAAAGCTTATTATGCAGGTACACGACGAACTGATTGTTGAATGTAACGAAGGTGACAGACAGGCAGTTGAAATAATCCTCAAGCAGGAAATGGAAAATGCCTGCAAAATGAAAGTAAAACTTCTTGCAGATGTACATTCGGGTAAAACCTGGTACGATGCAAAGGGATGATTTGCAAAAAAACAAGATAATTTTATATCACTCTGAACTCCGAAAAGGGGATTCAGGGTGATTTTTTTGCTGGGTTTGTGATTTTTACCGTATTTTTTGCGAAAAAATGCCTCCAAGACAGCTATAAATATTAATAAAATGTAAACAGAATGCTTTCCAAAAAATCTGGTTCAGCTTTCTTTTGTGGTGGGTTTTTATTTTTTTACAAGATTTTGTGCTAAACCAAAAACCCTTGATTTTAAAAGGGTTTTGCTGTATATTTTTTTGAAAAAGATAAATTTTTTGTTCAAAATCCATTGACATTCCGTAACGCACATATTATAATAAAAATACGATTTTGGGGAATTGTCCCAAATTGAAACCTATCAAATGGTGTTTTGTGGCGGAACAATCTCTGTGATTATTACAAAAGAAAGGACGGTGCTTGAAATGATGTTCATAGGAACCTTTGAACATAACCTTGACGGCAAAAACAGAGTTATACTTCCCGTTAAGTTCAGAAAAGGTCTCGGTGAAGAATTTATCTGCAAATTCCACGCTTCCAAGTACCCGTCCATACAGCTTTACAATGCGGAGCAGTTTGAACACTCCCGTGAAGAGGCTCTTATGAGAGCGAGAACCCCTATCGAAAAAAGAAACATTCTTGCCCAATTCCATCTCGGCACCGATACGGCGAGCTGTGATGCACAGGGCAGAGTAGTTCTCAATCAGATGGTTACCGAAGCGGCTGAAATTGAAAAGACCTGTATCTTTGTAGGCTTTGGTGAATACGTTGAAGTTATGAGCCCTGCCAACTATAAAAAATACCTTGCTTCCGTTACTGCCAATAATGCGGCCGATGAACAGGCTCTTGAAGATGAGGCAGCCGTATACCGCAAGTATCAATCAGAAGGCAAGTTCCTCGGTCTCGGCTTATAAAAGGAGGGCGGCGTAGTGGAATTTTCTCATAAAAGCGTACTCCTTGAAGAGACAATTGACGCTCTCGATATTAAACCCGACGGCATTTATGTGGACTGTACCTGTGGAGGTGCAGGACACAGCAAAGAAATCCTTAAAAAACTTTCAAAGGGCGGCAGACTTATCGCCATTGATCAGGACCCGGATGCCATCAGAATAATAAAGGAAAGAATCGGCGGTGATGACCGTGTCACCGTGGTACACGATAACTTTTCAAACTTAAGAAAAATACTTGTCAGTTTAGGTATAGACAAGGTTGACGGTATACTCGCCGATTTGGGCGTTTCCTCCCATCAGCTTGATACAGCCGAAAGGGGCTTTTCCTTTCATAATGAGGCACCTCTCGATATGAGAATGTCGCAGGAGGGTGCTACAGCGGCAGACATTGTCAATACCTACTCCCAAAAGGAACTTACAAAAATATTCAGAGATTACGGCGAAGAAAAATTTGCCGGGAGAATAGCGGCTAATATAGTTGCTTACAGAGAAAGAGAAGAGATAAGGACAACGACAGTTCTTGCGGACATAATAAAAGAGGCGATACCTGCCGCAACAAGAAGAACAGGCGGTCATCCGGCTCGCAGAGTTTTTCAGGCATTGAGAATTCAAACAAATCTCGAATTACAGAGAATAAGCGAAACAGTGGGAGATATGTTTGATGCTCTTAATATCGGAGGCAGAGTGGCAATAATCACCTTCCACTCCCTTGAAGACAGAATAGTAAAAAAGGCGTTTGCTTCCTTCTGTAAAGGCTGTGAATGTCCACCGGAATATCCTATCTGCGTTTGCGGAAAAACACCGGAAGGCTCCTTGCCCTTTAAAAAGGTACTTCCTTCAGAAAGAGAAATTGAAGAAAATCAGCGCTCCAGGAGCGCAACACTCAGATGTGTGGAAAGAATCAAAGAGAAAGAATAATAAACATTAAAAATTTGGGGTGAATGAAAATGGCAGCAGAAAATGCATATAAGTATGATTATGGCTATAGTAATGCCGCTCCGGCACAGCCATTGGAAAGGGAAGAAAGAAAACAGAAAACCCAGCAGCAAAGAAATATAAATAAGGTACAGCAATCAGAAACGGCACAGGGGAAAAAGGCTACTCTTCAGGTTATGAAGGCGGCGGCTTTTCTTGCTGTGGTTTTAATGATGTTTGCTGTTGCCTGTAACAGCTTTATCATCAAAGACAGAGCGAAGAACAGACTTGAAACAGCTAACGAACAGCTTGTTATCTGTCAGGCAGAAAACAAGGAGCTCAACGCAAAGCTTACAGCACTCAAAAGTGTTGAAAATATCGATAAGTTTGCCGTTGAGATGTTAGGTCTTGTTAAGGTAACTCCTGAAAACGAAATCTATCTTAATTCAGATAAAGGTAACAGAGTTGTTTTATCCCGTAATGCGGATTAATGCAAATAAAAGCATAATAAGATGAATATTATTAAAAAGGGGACTGTAAAAGTAAGATTTACTATGCAGCCCCTGTTTTGGATATAAATTAAGGAGTGAGACGAGTGTACATACAGGTATTCAAAGACAGAGTTAAAAGAAAAACAGACCTGGTTTTTGTTCGCAGGGTAAAAAGTCTGGTTGCTTTGTTTTTGGTGTTTTTCTTTTGTGTTAACTTGGGCGCAGTGGGCTATATTATGGCTTTTCACGGAGAAGAATACCGTGAAGCCGCTGCAAGAAATCAGCTTTATGATGAAACCATCGACGCCGTAAGAGGTACAATTTACGACTGTAATATGACCCCTTTGGTAACGAGTACATCAGCCTGGATTTTGTGCGCCAACCCCGATGAAATAAGAAAGGGCTTCAAAAAGTACGATGAGAAATATCTTGAAGAGTTTTATACTTATATTTCAAAGGGCATAGCAAAGGCAGTCTCCGCAAAAACTAAAGATGTAAAAGCACTTATTACTCGCCCTGACAGTAAATATGTCCGTGTGAAAAAAGAGGTTACTCCCACTCAAAAAATCGCTCTTCAGAGCTTTCTTGAAACAGAGTATGTTTTTGAGACGCCTGTTGAAAGCACAAGCTGGGGCAAAACAATAACCGAACTCAAGGAAAGAAAAATAAAGCCTGCCAAATTTTTCTCTTATGAAAATGACAGCAAAAGGGTTTATACCCAGAAAAAGTTTGCATCAACTCTTATCGGTGTCGTAAATGCCGACGGTAACGGAGAAACAGGCATAGAAAAATATTATAATGATGTTTTGAGCGGTGAAAGCGGAAGGATTGTAACTGCCAAGGATTCAAGAGGTAACGTTCTCGAATCAAGCTACGAAACCGTCTTTGACGCCACCGACGGCAACGGCGTGGTACTTACGATTGATGAAAATATACAGTCTTATCTTGAAAATGCTCTTGACCAGGCTCTTGAAAGCATAAAGCCTGACGGTGTATACGGCATCGTTATGGATGTTGACACAGGAGCAATTCTTGCCATGAGCGATAAGCCTGACTTTGACCTTACCAAACCGGGTAAGCTTATAAAATCAGCCGACAAGACCTTGCTTAAGGAGCTTGAAGAGGGTAGCGAAGAGTATAATGCCGAATACAGCCGACTTCTTTATGATCAGTGGAGCAGCTTCTGTGTAACGGATACCTATGAGCCCGGCTCGACCTTTAAAATTTTCACAGCCGCCGGAGCGCTTGAAGAAGGCTCTGCCACTCTCAATACAACTTATACCTGTCGCGGTGCCTGCCGAATAGCAGACATTACTTATCGCTGTGCCAATAATAAGGCCCATGGCACCCAGACACTCACACAGATGCTTATGAACTCCTGTAACTGCGGCTTTATCAATGTGGGACAGAACCTGGGTAAAGACAACTACTACAAATACTTTGAAGCTTTCGGCTTTACTGAAAGAACAGGCATCGACACAGGCAATGAGGCTTACCCTTACGTTCATAAGCAGGAAACTATGTCAAAGGTTGACCTTGCAAGTACATCCTTCGGTCAGTCAATAAGAATAAGCCCCTTACAGCTTATTACCGCTACCTGCGCCATAGCAAACGGCGGTAAGCTTATGAAGCCTTATCTTGTTGGTAAGATAGTTGACAGTGAGGGTAATGTTATTTCTGAAACAGAGCCTACTGTCAGAAGAACGGTAATTTCTGAATCCACCTGTGCGAAGGTGCGTTCGATGATGGAAGCCGTTGTTGAGAGCGGTACGGGTAAAAATGCTTATATTGCAGGTTACCGTGTGGCAGGTAAAACCGCTACTGCCGAAAAGCTTGATGACGGTAAGGATGAAGATATTTACATCGCATCCTTTGTATGCTATGCTCCCGCAAACGACCCCGAAATAGCAATTCTCGTCGGTGTTGACAACGCTCCCGGTCCTTACCGCGGTGGTGGTGTTCTTGCCGCACCAATTGCAAAAGAAGTTATGGAATCCACCCTTGACTATATGAATGTTGAGCCCCAGTATACCGCCAAAGAGCTTGCCGAAGTAAGCAGAGTTACTCCCACTCTTGTGGGTAAGACAGCGAGTGCGGCAAAGATTGCTGCAGCATCAGAAGGCTTTACCGCAAAGATTATCGGTAAAGGCGATACAGTCGTTTCACAGGTTCCCGCCTCCGGGCAGAGCATACCGAAAAACGGTGTTATCATTCTCTATACAGAAAAGGATACAGAATCACAGGAAGTAAAAGTTCCCGATTTCACAGGTCTTACGGCCTCACAGGTAAACACTCTTGCAACAGAAAACGGTGTAAATGTTATCTTCTCGGGTCCTGCGGAAACAGCGGGCGCTCTTTCCTATAATCAGGACATCGCAAAGGATACCACCGTTGACGCAGGTTCGAACATTACGGTATACTTCCGACAGGAAAATATAGCAGTCGATTGATACCGTACACTTATTGAGTTCGACTACCATCACCTTAAACGGAGGAACAGCATGCTTATTTCCAAATTGCTTTTTCAGTCAGGTATTGAGTATAAAACCGAGGACAAGGATATAAAATATATTACCGATGATTCCCGTAAGGTCAGACAGGATACCCTCTTTGTCTGCCACGAAAAAGGGGAGAACTATGTTCAGCAGGCACTCGAAAAGGGTGCCGTGGCGGTAATAGCGGAAAAAAAGGTATGTGAAAATGCAATTATTGTTGAGGATACAAGAAAAGCCTATTCACTTTTATGTGCCGCATTTTTCGGCTTCTGCCATAAAAAGCTCCGCCTTATCGGTGTAACGGGTACAAACGGCAAAACCACCGTCAGCACAATGATATACAATATCCTTACCATGGCAGGACATAAGTGCGCTCTTTTCGGTACTGTCTGCAATAAACTCTGCGGAGAAAACACCGAATCTGTTCTCACAACCCCCGACAGTTTTTATATGCACCAGAAGTTCAGGGAAATGACGGAATGTAATACGGAATTCTGTATAATCGAAGCATCGTCCCAGGGACTTTGTCAGCAAAGGCTTTACGGTCTTGATTTTGAAGTCGGCGTTTTTCTTAATCTTACCGAAGACCACCTTGACTACCACGGTGATATGGAAAGTTACAAAAATGCTAAAAAGCTTCTTTTTTCATCAAGCAGACTTTCTGTGATAAATTATGACGATAAGTACACAGATGAATTTATCGCCTCTGCAGCAGGTGAAGTGAAAACCTATTCCCTTAAAAGCGATGAGGCGGATTTTACAGCCAAGGCAATAAAATTCAGTGAAGGCACCACCGATTACGCCATAGTTTCCGACGGTCTTATTCACCGCATAAAGCTGAAGGTGCCGGGTGCTTATAACGTATCAAATTCCATGGCGGCAATCATAACGGCGCTTTCCTTGAAAGTATCCCTTGATTCTTCGGCGGCGGCACTTAAAAATTTTTACGGAATAAAGGGCAGATTTGAAATTGTTCCCACAGACAGGGATTTCAAGGTAATAATCGATTATGCCCATACTCCAGACAGTCTTAAGCAGGTGCTTCTCGCCCTCGGCAACTTCCCGAAAAACAGGATTATAACCCTTTTCGGTTGCGGAGGAGACAGGGACAGAGAAAAGCGCGGAGAAATGGGCAAAATAGCCGCCGATTATTCGAATATGGTTATTGTTACAAGTGACAATCCCAGAAGCGAAGAGCCTCTTGATATAATCAGGGATATAGTAAGTGCCGTAAAAGGTACAAAAACTCCCATGTTTATTCATCAGGACAGACGCAAGGCGATTGAATTTGCCTTGAAAAATGCTAAGGAGAATGATATAATTCTTTTAGCCGGCAAAGGTCACGAAACACAGCAGATTGTTAAAGGGGAAAAAATTCCCATGGACGAAAGAAAAATTATAAAGGAACTGTTAGGGTAAATATACCCTTAAAGATATTTGAAAGGAATGTTTTAAATGAACAGCACTTTATCACTCGTTATTTCACTTATTATTTCTTTTGGTGTTACCGCACTTTTGGGTTATGTGCTTATTCCTATTCTTCATAACCTTAAATTCGGTCAGAGTATTCTCACAGACATCGGCCCAAAATGGCATGCAAATAAGCAGGGTACACCCACTATGGGTGGTATTATGTTCATTATCGGTATCCTCTTTGCTACTGCCGTGACCTTCCTTATATGTAAGTTCACGGGGCTTCAGATTTTTGCTGAGCTTGATATAACGAGATATCAGCAGTACACAAAGCTTTTTGCAGGTATACTTATGGCTCTTTGCTTTGCTCTTGTAGGCTTTGCCGATGACTATATCAAGGTAGTTAAAAAAAGAAATTTAGGTCTTACGGAAATACAGAAAACCATTCCGCAGGTGCTTATCATTGCCGCTTATCTTGCTTCACTCATCATCAGCGAAAGCACTTCAATGTTCATTCCCTTCTACGGCAAGGTTAATTTTGATTCCGTCGGCGGAATTATTTTCTTCTGCCTTTTCAGCGTGTGTGTGATTTACGGCGCAATCAATGCTGTTAACTTTACCGACGGTATTGACGGCCTTTGCGGTACTGTTACCATTCCCGTGGGTGTTGCCTTTGCTGTAATTGCTCTTATGATGAAGACCACCTCTGTCGGCATATTAGGTGCCGCTCTTGCAGGCGGATGTGCAGGCTATGTGGTATGGAACCGTTATCCTGCCAAAGTTTTTATGGGTGATACGGGTTCAATGTTCCTGGGAGGTCTAGTGGTGGCTTTAGCCTATGCGGTTGACTGTCTCATCATCCTTCTTCCCATAGGTATCGTTTATGTAGTTGAGGCTCTTTCCGATGTTATTCAGATAGGCTCAATCAAAATACGCAAAAAGAAGGTATTCAAAATGGCTCCCATCCACCATCATTTTGAAATGTGCGGATGGAACGAAAATAAAATTGTTGCTGTATTCAGCACCGTAAGTCTTGTCGGCTGTATTATCGGTGTTGCGGTTATGTACTTCACCGTATAAGAGGTTTTTTTGGAATTTTTGAGGTAGGAGGGAAAAGTATGAAAGAGAAGGCCGTAAAGGCTAAAAAACCTAAACTGATGGGACCTGTAGTCCTCTATAACAGTATCAGAAGCAAGGTCAGAACGAATTTTTTTCATCAGGGAAGCTTTGATGTTGTCTTTGCCTGTATAGTGCTGTTGCTCTTTACTGTAGGTATCATAGCCATGTATTCGGCATCCTATGCCTATGCAACCTATAACAGAGGCGATGCCAATGAATTTTTCTTTTCACAGCTTAAAAACGCTGTGGTCGGCTTTGTTGCCATGGCTTTTTTCAGTAAGCTTGATTACAGAATTTTCAACGGAAGATTTGCTCCCTTTGCTTATTTTGCAACGATGATTGTTCTTGTTTATACTTTGCTTTATAATCTTGGCGGAGATTCGGAAACAAGCCGCTGGATTTATATCGGCGGTTTTCAGTTGCAGCCGTCGGAATTTGCCAAGTTTACACTTATCATCGTAATGGCTTATATGATATGCGTTATGAAAAATGCGCTCCGTGCGCCTAAAAACAAATTCGGTAAATTCACTCCCGATAAGGATACGCTTTCGGGATTTGAAAGGAAGTTTTTTTCCTTTGCCAGAACACCCTTCTCGGCATGTGTTCTTCTTGCGATCGTTGCCATATCATATTTCGGACTTGTCCTTTTGGAAAAGCATTATTCCGCCGCTATTCTGCTTATGCTTATGGCTATAGCCATGGCGTGGCTCAGCGGTGCGAAAAAAATATATTTTGCCGCTGTTTTCAGTGCGATTGCCGCTGTTGTTGCTCTTGTAATAATCAAGCCTGACATCCTTGACGGCTTCGGTTTTGCGGCGAGCCGTATTATGTGCTGGCTTGATAAGGATAACCCCGCCTATATCGAAAACAGAAGGCAGACCGTTAACGGCCTTTATGCCATAGGCTCAGGCGGCCTTTTCGGTGTAGGTCTCGGTAACTCCAAACAAAAACAGCTTTACATTCCCGAGCCGCAGAATGACTTTGTTTTCCCTGTTTTCTGTGAAGAGTTCGGCTTTATCGGTGCGGCATTTGTTATTATTCTCTTTGCCGCCCTTATATGCCGCGGCTTTATGATTGCCGCAAAGTGCAAGGACTATTTCGGCTCCCTTGTGGTAATGGGTATAATGATTCAGGTAGCCTTGCAGGTTATAATAAATATTTCCGTTGTTACGGACCTTTTGCCGAATACGGGTATGGCACTTCCTTTCTTCAGTTACGGAGGTACTGCATTGCTTGTATTGCTTATTGAAATGGGAATTGTCCTTTCCGTTTCCAGAAATTCAAAAGTTGAAAAGGAATGATTTAAATGAAGATATTATTTGCCGCTGGCGGAACAGGCGGACATATCAACCCTGCCCTTGCCGTTGCAGGTGAGATAAGAGAAAGATACCCCGATGCGGAAATACTTTTTGTGGGTGCGAAGGGTAAGATGGAAACAAAGCTTGTTCCCGGTGCAGGTTTTAACCTTAAAACCATAAGAATTGCAGGCTTTCAGCGTAAAATTTCAATTGAGAATATAATAAGAAATATCCTTGCCGTATTTTATCTTCTCACCTCATCCTCGGCTGTAAAGAGGATAATAAAAGGCTTTTCTCCCGATGTGGTTGTGGGCTTCGGCGGATACGTCAGCGGTCCCGTGCTTCGTATGGCGGCCAAAATGGGTATACCCACGGCAATTCACGAACAGAATGCCTTTCCCGGCGTGACAAATAAAACTTTAGCCAAAGCTGTTGACAGAGTTATGCTCACGGCCAAGGAGGCTGAAAAATATCTTCAGTGCAAAAATTCTCCTGTTGTAACGGGTCTTCCCGTAAGAGGGGAGATGCTTAAGGCTGACAGAGATTTCTCAAGAGCTGAAATGGGCATTAAGGACAGTGAAATTCTTGTTCTTTCCATGGGCGGCAGTTTAGGTGCGGCCACCATAAACAAGGCTATGATAAAGATTATTGCTACACACCATAAGGATGAAAACATCCGCTTTCTCCACGCTATGGGACAGTACGGCTTATGGGTGCCCGATAAGCTTAAGGAAATGGGCGTTGATACGGAAAAAACTCCCAATGTGGAAATCCGTGAATACATAAGTGATATGGACAGATGTATGTCTGCGGCGGACGTTGTTGTTTGCCGTGCAGGTGCTTCTTCACTTTCCGAACTTCAGGCTCTCGGCAAGGCTTCGATTCTTATTCCTTCTCCCAATGTTGCGGAAAATCATCAGTACCATAATGCCATGGCTCTCGTTAACAGAGGTGCGGCTTACGTTATAGAGGAAAAAGATCTTACAGACGAAAAAATGGACGAGCTTTTCTGCTCTCTCATAAACGATAAGGAAAAGAGAAACGAAATGGAGCAGAATGCAAAATCTATGGCGGTCTATAATGCCAAGGAACAGATTGCGGATATTGTGATTTCACTTATCAAAAAATAAAAAAACACAGCAAAAAATCACCGTTTTCACCCTTTTTGCATACAATGGGGTGAAAGGTGTGATTATATGGACAGTTTAATTGTTAATTCGGGCAGAGCGCTCAAGGGTGAGACAGCTGTACAGGGCTCGAAAAACAGTTCGCTTCCCATTTTGGCGGCAACAGTTCTTGTGGGTGGTGTCTGTCAGATACATAACTGTCCTGACCTGACGGATACCAATGCTGCAATCAGTATTCTGCGGCATCTCGGTTGTAAAGTAAAAACAGGAAATAATGTTGTTACAGTTGATTCTTCTTCTGTATCGTGCTATAATATACCGGATTCCCTGATGCGTGAAATGCGCTCATCGATAGTTTTCTTGGGCTCCGTTCTCGGTAGAACGGGTAAAGCGGAGCTTTCGGCACCCGGAGGATGTGAAATAGGGCTTCGGCCGATTGATCTTCATCTCAGCTCCCTTGAAATTATGGGTTACAGGATTGAAGAGGACTATGGCTATATCCGTTGCGAAAGAGCAAAAGAGAATAATTCTTCTGTTATAAGTCTCTCTTTTCCCAGTGTGGGTGCCACGGAAAATATCATTCTTGCCGCCGCACTTTCAAAGGGCAGAACAATAATCCACAATGCGGCAAGGGAGCCGGAAATATATGACCTTGTGGCATTTCTTAATGAATGCGGATGCAAGATCAGCTTCCGTATGCAGGGAACGATTATAATTGAAGGTGTAAAAAAGCTTCACGGTTGCCGATATACGGTAATGGCGGACAGAATTGTTGCTCTGACTTATATGACGGGTGCGGCGATAACAGGTGGAGATATTACTCTTCACGGCATAAACACAAATCACTTTCGCACGGTAATACCTGTTTTTGAAAGTGCAGGATGCTTTGTGGATGACAGAAAAAATATTCTGAGGATACGGGCGGATAAAGGTCTTCGTGCTGTCCGTGATATAAGGACTATGCCTTATCCCGGTTTTCCCACCGATGCACAGGCACCTGTTATGGCTATGCTTACGGTGGCACAGGGTACAAGTGTTATAATAGAGAATATATTTGAAAGCCGATTCAAG